>VSNY01000151.1 GCA_009774535.1 Lachnospiraceae bacterium | reverse complement strand
GGAACACAGGTGGTTTTTCAATATGCAGTTGTTAATTGGGCATGGTCAAGTACCCACCATCATGCCAGAAGCCTCAGTTTTAACGACACAATTCCAGATCCCTGACTACCGCTCCCCATAACTTATCATATACTCCAACTGACAGATTTCCGTCTGCATACTTATGAACTTGTTCACAAAGCTCTTTTTGAAACTTCTTCACCGCAATACATATGGCTCCATTATAATCCTTTAATATTTCCGGTGAAAAAATTTTGCTTCCCTCCCACTCAAACCCCCACTTTTTATTGTCATTATCAACAAAAAAAGGAATCTCAATATTGCAGTTTCTCAATACTGTATGTAATTCCCTTCCCCAATTTCCTGTTCCGAAAATAACAATTCCCCTGTCCAGATCAGAAAATTTCCTCTCCAATACTCTGATAATTTTTCCTGGATTATTTTTGCTGATATATAGCAGCCTGCTTCTGCTGTACAATTCTTCCGCTATCTCTCTGTTTAATATGCCATTTACACATCTGTCAGCATATTTTAAATTGATCTGATATGTTTCCTCTATACAGTCAGCTTTTTTAAGGTTACTAACGCCTTCTGTCCTAAAATTCGCTAAAATTCCATCAATATGTGCAAAGGAAACCCCTTGTGCCCGCAAACGCAACGTCAATTCATAATCGGCTGCTATTTTGTAATTTGTGTCAAACACTCCATATTCCTGATAAATTTCCCGCTTCACAAACATAGAAGGATGCGGCGGTAACATTGAATTCTTTGTACAGCTCTGCTTTTTCCCGTTCGGATCAATCAGCCAGATTTCCCCAAACACCACACCTGCATTGCTTTCCCGAAAACAGTCCACTGCTTTTTCCACTGCATCCGGCTCATACCAGTCATCGCTGTTTATGATGCCAACCATATCGCCCGACGCAAGGGAAAGCCCTTTGTTCATCGCATCATAAATGCCCTGGTCCTTTTCACTGGTGCACTGTAACCGGCTGCCGAATATGGGAAGATATTCCTCAATGATCTCCACTGTCCGATCAGTAGAACCACCATCCACAAGAATATATTCTATGTTTTTATAAGTCTGCCCCAAGACACTTTCTATGGTATCCCGTATGGTCTTTTCACTATTCAGGCAGGGGGTAATAACAGATACTTTTATACTCATCTTTTATCTCCTGGTATTGAAAACCCATTTCATGGATTCAACTACTATACTTCATACAAAGCATCTTCCAGCGAAATAATTGGGCAATCTACTTTTTCTGAAAGTTTTTCCTCTATTTCATCAAAAAAAGTAATTGCTGTAACCACGATCGCATCAACTGGTTTGAGTTCATGCTCCATAGTCAAAACTTCTACCTCTGAATATATAGATTTCGCGTTTTTATCAATTCCATATGCGATAGATATTCCGGAATCACGAAGTTCATCAACCAAAGTTTCACCCGCATAGCTCATACCATAGATAGCTATTTTTTTATATCCTTTTCTTTCAAAATATGATGCCAGGTTTTTCCCTTCCTGCTTTACTTTTACCCACTGATTCATCAGGCAAAATAATGCCAAATGTTTGTCTGCCAAGGCTTTCTCTCTCTTCACATCATCCCTTGTCACCTTCCCTACAGTACCTGCTCCAATTACCGCGCCAGTTAATGCTGATAACGCTGTCAGTATCGGTTTGCTCATTTTTGCTTTATACCCCCTTCTTTTTCTATTGATTTCATTGTTTCATATTTTACTTTTCTACTTCTCCAAGACGCATAATAGCATCCACCATATCAGAATAAGTAAAATACCTGTTTTTACCTATTCCTCTGTCCTTCAACTCACAAATAATTTCCTCTTCATATCCTATTGGTGTAATACATATCAGCTTTTCATTATCTATATCTCCCGGCTTTATCACACGGTAGCCCATAAATTCTTTTATCTCTGCATAAGAGTCTATAAAACCTGCAACGCGAAGCCCAAGTTTTTCGAAACTTTGCAGGCATTCTCTGCCCCTGTTCCCTATTCCCCAAATATAATATCCGTGATTATAATCAAACCCTTTTCTGACATCTTCAATTCTCATTTCCAATGCATTGCGATATCTCTCCCGTATTTCCATTTTCTTTAATTCGATAGAATAAAATTCCTGTATTTCGCTTTCCATATACGTATATTTATCCAATTGCGCATATTTAAGCGCAACATGATATTGCTCCTCCAAAGCAGCATACATTTTTCTGGAACTAAGCCCACCCGCACTAAAATATGTAAAATAATCTTCCACACACAACACCTTAGCTCCCTTAAAACACACCCTCATCACCCACTCAGAATCAGCCGCAATCTTATAGGAAGTGTCAAATCCACCATACTTCTTATACAATTCCCTTTTGGCAAACAATGCAGGGTGTGGATAAACCACCTGAAAAAACATGTTTTCCTTTTTATTTTTGTTGTAAACCGCTTTCGTGGTTACTCCATTTTTACATATGAACATGTTCCCACTGACCATATCGGCATCACTGTTCTGAAAACACTCATTCACCCTCCTTAAAACATTATCAGCATAATAATCATCACTGTTTAAAAAAGCGAACACCTCACCACTAACTCTCTCTAAACCTTTGTTCATCGCATCATATAACCCGAAATCCGGTTCACTGACACATACGGAGATCTTATCCCTATATCTCCCAATGATATCCAGCGTCCCATCCGTGGAAGCTCCATCAATAATGATATATTCCAACTCATCATAATCCTGTGCGATCACACTCTTAATCGTTCTCTCAATTGTTTCCTCACTGTTATAGCAGACCGTTATAACTGAAATTTTCATGCTCCCTTGCCTTCCTGCCATCTCTATGACACACTTACTTTTAATTCCTTCAATATAATGTTTAAAAAACGTTTTTTAAACTTCTCAGCGGTCCATTTTTTATTTTGCTCATATCCCTTCGCTATCATAGTTTGTCTTAATTCTTCATTATTCCATACTCGTTCTATACATATAGCCAGTTCCTCTGGTGAATCCGGATTAAAAAACAACCCGGCGTCCCCTGTCTGCTCCGGCATTGCATATTTATCAGACGCAATAACCGGACAGCCAAGCGCCATCGCTTCAAGTGGCGGTATATTAGTCGGACCAAAATAAGTGGGCATCACCAAAGCAACTGCATTTTGGTATAAGAACATGACTTGTCCATCAGATACAAATCCCATAATCGTAACGTTCTGATCCAGCGCATTGTTCTGTATCATTTTTTTAATCTCACGTAATGCGTTCTTTTCAGAACCGACCAGAATCAAATGGATATCTGGTATCCTCTCTTTTAACAGACTGATTGCCTTCAGCAAATTCTTATGGTTTTTATGCGTCCAAAATTGTGCCGGATAAAATATATATTTATCTGGCGTCCTGACATATTCCGGCTCTTTCCTTTTATAATCAGGTGTTGCAAAAGGCAGCACCCTTATATGTGGGATATGCCTTCCTTTTTTATAATAGCAATCTAAATATTGACGCCTTCCCAATGCCGAGTCCACCAAAACCACATCGACAAACCTTGAACTACTGCTGAAATGCGTTTCTCTTTCCCTGTATGAATTTCTAATTTCTTCAAAATCCATTTCAAACTTATGCATCAAATCATGTACCGGCTGAAGCAGCTTACAAGGTAACGCAGGCAGAAAAGTACTTTGCTGTCCTCCGATCAACAGGTCAATCTTATTGTCTGTGATGATTTTCCCAAGCTTGGAAAAATAGGTATTATATAGCTTAAACACACGATAACATCTGGCGTTTAACTCCATAAAAGCGGGCGCATATTTTTCCTGTTCATATCTGATAAACTCCATATGATTTTCTTGGCACCATTTACGCCAGAAACGATTACAGCAAATAGGAGTTACCTCAAAATATATGTTATTGTACTTTATGAGCGTTTCCATCAATAACACTAAATATTGATGTTCTCCACCCGATTCAGGCATACTGGTCAATAAAATAGCAATCCTTCTCACCATCTGCTCCTTTTCAAACCACTCTTGCCACAAAATAACTTGTCCAGGAATCCAAACTTGTCTCACCCAGTGTCTTGCAGTCAACATTATCCACCAATTCAAACCCCGTCTGCCGTAAATAAAACTCCAGTTCCGGTCTGAAAAAATATCGCATATTATGAACTTCATTGATTGCTTTGGTATTGCCTGTTTCTCTGTCCATTACAAATACTTCATAGCAGACATCCACTACGTTTTCTTTTTCGTGCATAACCGATCTCGCTATCCTCACCAGCTTGTTGTATTCATCTTCTATCTCTTTCACTCTCACAACCGGCTTATCACTCAATACACCCGGTCCATACCAGGCATCAAAAAGGAAGATTCCTCCCGGATCAAGTGCCGCTCTGGCTGCGCGGAACGCTGACAGGATATCCTCATTGCTGTTCTGGTAGCTCATGACATGAAACAGGGATATCACGGCATCATATTTCCCCGCAGGTTCATAGGTTCTTATGTCCGCCACAGAAAAATCTATCTCTGCTTTTCCAGCCTCTGCGTTCTCCTGCGCAATACGAATCATGAGGGAACTCATATCAATTCCTGTACACTGGTAGCCTAGCTTGGAAAGCTCGAGGTCATGCCTGCCTGTCCCGCATCCGTAATTGATGATTTTGCGGATATTCTCTCCATATTTTCTCAAAAGGCTGTCCACCTGCAGTGCTTCCGCCCTGTAATCCTTATCCTGATAAAATGCATTGTAATAATAGGCATAATCCTTAAATACTTCCATCTTCTATCTCCCTGTAAATCACCTGTTCCATATCAATTCCTTCAAAACGTTTCTTATCTTCATCTCCCGCATAAGGACCCTGTTTCACCTCTATCATCTCCACCTCTTCCAGCGCCTGAAAACCATGACCGCCGGAAACCAACAGGATAACATCTCCCGCATGCAAATCCCTGCTCTCCAGATAATCTTCATACTCATCATAAAAATCCACGCGGAGCACGCCCTTCTTAATAAACAGCACTTCCTGTGTCATCACCACATTTCGGTGAACCAGGTTATGTACATGCGCGTCTATCATTTTTCCGGCAGGATGATGCATATAGGCAACCTGCTGAGAATAAGCATTAGGAGTGATAAAGTCCACGCCGTCACAGGTATAATCATTGCGGATGATCATCGCCAGCAGTTTATTCTTTTTTTTAACTTCCTCAACCTGTCCCATATCTTATTTCCTTTTCTACACATCAAAAGTGAGTATTTTACCCGGTCATCAGTGGATAGCGTAATCTATTTCTTTATATCCTGCCCATCACCCTGCGGACCCCCATCACCACTCGTTCCATCTGCTCTGCAGTCAATGCCAAACCGCTTGGAATATAGAAACCTTTCCTCGCAAGGTATTCTGCATTTGGGTAAGACTCTTTTTTAAACAATCCCTGCTTCTGGTATACCGGCTGTTCATGCATACACCAGAAGAATGTCCGTGAGCCTATCCCTTCTTCTGTCAGTAATTTTTGCACCGTTTTATTATCAGCCTTAATCTGCTTGTCCAAAACAATCCCATATACCCAGTAAATATTATCAGCGTAATCCGTCTTCTCTATTGGTAATATCAGTCCGTCTATGTCATTTAGCTGCTCTGTATAATACTTTCCCATCGCACGCTTACGTTCCACGAACTCACCCAGTCTCTCAAGCTGCGCCAAGCCTACTGCCGCCTGTAAATTCGTAAAGCGGTAATTGTCACTGATCTCATCATGTACATATCTGATGTCTTTCCTAAAGCACAGATTTCGGAGCATCCTGCACCGTTCCGCCAGTTTCTCATCATCCGTGACCACCATACCACCCTCACCGGTGGTGATATGCTTATTAGGATAAAAGCTGAATGTGCTGATATCGCCAAAGCTTCCACAGGGTCTTCCCCGGTAAGTCTGCCCATGCATCTCAGCCGCGTCCTCAATTACCTTCAAGTTATACCTCTTTGCCAGTGCAAGGACTTTATCCACCTTAACTGGAAGTCCATACAGATGAACAATCATAATGGCTTTTGTCTTCGGTGTTATTTTAGCCTCGATCTCATCCACCTTCATGTTCCAGGTATGTATATCGCTGTCTACCAGTACCGGCACAGCGCCAAGCTTTGTCACCGCCGCGGCACAAGATATGATCGTAAAGCTAGGCATGATCACTTCATCGTCTTCTCCAATCCCAAGAGCCTGTACTGCTACCTCCAAAGCTGCTGTACCGTTGGATACGGCAATACCATATCTCCTGTTTACCGCAGCACTCATCTTCTGCTCAAATTCCTTTACAAACGGACCCTCCGATGATATCCAGCCTGTGTCAATACATTCACATAGATATTTCTTTTCGTTCCCGTTTAGCAGTGGTTCGTTTACCGGTATAAAGTCCTCATTTTTTGGCATATATGACTCCTTTGCGGAAATCCAGCGAAGAAAAAATATCCGGATCGATATAAAAAATCATGTGTCCATTTGAGAAGGATGTCTGATATCCGATACCATAAAAAAATTTTTCCAGTCTGACCGCATCCTCCTCCGAGTGATATGTGCATATGGCACACCTGACATTATTATTGCGAAGAAGTTCTTCCGCCGCCTGCAGAGCGCCCACTTCCGCCCCTTCAATATCCATTTTGATAAAATCAACTCTTCCATCCGATATCGTTTCCTGCAGGGTAGTCATATTCTCATCCACATGGTCTCCCAGCATTTTAGGGATAATGACCACCTTATCCATGTAATCCCTGTAAGTCATCTGCAAAGCTTTCACCCATTCCGGACCGCACTCAAAAATATATAATTTCCCAATCTCATCAATGTACTCCAGAGCGAAATCGCCTTCCATCGCCCCGGCATCTACTACCACATCCCCTTTGGAAATGTTTATATCTCCTGTCAGATATCTGTGCGGTGATCCCTGCGCCTGCTCTTCTTCCCTGTAACCTAATACATAGGCTCCTTCTTCATCATAGAGAAATCCGCCATAGGAACGTGGATAATACAGTCTCCTGCCTTTAAACATGATATATGGCATATTGTATTCCCGATCCCAGTAAACACTGTCACGGGTCGCATCCGCATATTCATGCTGATTAAAATAAGACAGCTGATTATCTTCCCAGTACTTTAAAGTGTCCTGTATATCACTGTCCGTGGTGTACCTGTGTTTTTCTGTCATCAGATACTTTAACAACTCTTCCCTGCCGATAATCTTTTCGGGAGGCACCTGATAACCATATACAAGTTGGTCATATACTTGTTGAAACCGCGTTAGTAAAATGCAGATTTTGTCATAATTCAATTTCTGTATCTGCCCCGGATGATAAATCGTCCCGCCATAAAACTCTGCTCCGTACTTTGCATCATCATTGTCTATAAATCCCACAATCTCGACATATTTTAAGATATTTTCGATACCTCGTAACACCTGTCTGGCAATTTCGCCTGTTCCAAAAATCAATACTTTCATTTCATTATTCCCCAATCATATAATTATCTAACCCCTGTTTTCTGAAATTAATTGTATGTTCTCTGAATTCTGTTCCTAAAATTTTCATTCAATCCCGCATCCTCTTCCGTCCAGACTGCTGCATATTTTTCAGATGGCTTTGCACTCTTTATATAATCGTTTACACAAGCCACTTCACAACCAAAATGAATATCCGAATGGAGACAGATTTCAGTCATTGCAAAAAGCTTTATCATCTCCTTTCGCTTTAACGACCAACTGATTCTATTAAAATCAGAATTATTATAACCATGCTCATTTTCTTTGGTGAGCGTGTAGATATTCCATTCAGGGCATCTTTCTTTTATTTTCTCAACATAAGCAAAATCATCTGTAAAAACAAAGAGATTATCTATCCTTGCTTCCAGTCTCTTCATCCTTTCTATTACGCAATCCACATCCATTGATCTCATAACTTCCAATGTTTTATCTCCGCCTCTGAACTGAACAGAATAATAATGTGCCGGAAGGTTAAGCTCTCTTATTTTTGCTTTGATTTCCATTGCAGTGTTTCTATTGTATTGCAATGCAACACATCTTAATTTTGCAAATTCTGTTTGTATGTCTCCATCAATATCAAATTCCGTCCACCTTGCATATGTGCTTTCTTTACTATAGTCTCCCAGGCAAGCTCTTGCAAAAATATCATTGGTCAGATAATTCACACCATTTCTAATCTTTAAGAGCATTTGTCCCGCGCGGTAATATAACTTTACGCCCTCTCCTTTACTTCTTGCATTATATTTATGATTCAATTCATCGTGACTCTGCGGACAAAACGGTACAAAAAATTCATTCCATCCATTTCCACCCGCGAAGGTGGCATCGTCCGCATACAAGATAAACTTTATTTTATGCACATAACAATAAAGCATAGCCGTAAGCATACCATTTATTTCTGAATAAAATCCTTCTCCCGTTCCAACATGAAAAATAAGCTTTTTCCGAAAAGAATTATTTACCTCATTATAAAGTCTAATACTCTGCGTTTTCATGCCACCTCCATGCATGTTCTACAATTTTATCAACATCAGCATAAACAGGTTTCCACCCCAATACATTCTGGGCTTTCAGACTGCTGCCCACCAGCTTTGCCGGATCACCAGGACGCCTGTCGGCTAATATCACTTTAAAATTCCTTCCGGTAATTCGTTTTACCGAATCGATCACCTCTAATACGGAAGTCCCCAATTCGTTTCCCAGATTAAAGGAATCGCTCTCTTTACCCTGCTCCAAATAATGAAGCGCCTGTATATGAGCCGTTGCCAGATCATACACATGAATGTAATCTCTGATACAGCTTCCATCCGGTGTCTCATAATCCGTTCCAAAAACTTTGATTGCCTCTCTCTTACCACTTGCTGCATCCAAAACCAATGGAATAATATGTGTTTCCGGATTATGGCTCTCTCCTATTTCTCCATCGGGATCCGCTCCCGCCGCATTAAAATACCGAAGTACAACAAACTTGAGGTCATACGCTGTCTGATAATCTTTAAAAATCTGTTCCACCATTAACTTGGATGCACCATATGGATTGATTGGATTTTGCCTCATATCCTCTGTGATGGGAACCTTCTCTGGCTCTCCGTAAGTTGCACAGGTCGAAGAAAAAATTATTTTATTGCATCCATGCTTTCGCATTACCTTTAATAAATTCAAAGTGTTAGCCACATTATTGTAGTAGTATTTCTCCGGCTCCGTCACACTCTCTCCTACATATGCATAAGCCGCGAAATGAAAGACTGCTTCAATTGAATATTTACAAAACACTTTCTCTATATCTTCAATATTCTTTAAATCGCCCTGCTCAAAGCATCCCCATTTGACAGCTTCCCTATGTCCATATATCAAGTTGTCAAATACAACTGTCTCATAGTCTGCTTTATGAAGCTGTTTATTAATATGAGAACCTATGTATCCTGCTCCGCCACAAACCAAGACTGCCCCAGGCCGGCGGCGGCGCGGGGGGCCGCGGGGGGCGGGGCGGGGTGGGGGGGGGGGGGCGGGGGTGGCGGGGGGCGGGGGCGGGGGGGGG
>VSNY01000150.1 GCA_009774535.1 Lachnospiraceae bacterium | reverse complement strand
GTCCGCCCGGACAGGACGGCTGCTGCGGACACCGCTTTGATGGGCAGTATGGACTGCTTCCGGCTGGTTATGACCAATAAATATGTGTATTCCCATTTTGGATATAACCTGAAAGCTACGGATCTGCAGGCGGCAGTTGGCTGTATGCAGTTGAAAAAACTGCCGCAGTTTATACAAAAGCGCAGGCAGAATTTTGACAGGCTAAAACAGGCGCTGCGGCCCGCAGGAGAACTGCTGATACTGCCAAAAGCCACGGAACATGCGATACCATCCTGGTTCGGGTTTTTGATGATCTGCAAAGAAGGCGTGCCGCGCCAGGAAATCATACAACATCTGGAAAAGCATGGCGTGCAGACACGTATGCTGTTTGCTGGAAATTTGATACGTCATCCCTGCTTTACGGGCATGCAGGCAAAGAGCGCCGCAGGACAGGACGCTGGAAGACAGACGTACGCCGGAGAAAGCATGGGATCTGGTTCCGGTTACCGGATTGCCGGGGAACTTACCAATACCGACCGGGTAATGCGCGATGCGTTCTGGGTCGGGGTATACCCGGGGATGACGCAGAGCCAGACTGACGCGTCGGCTGAAATGATTCTGGAAGCTGTAAGGAGTGTCCGGCATTCGTAACAGAGAGGCAAATTATGAAAATCAGTAAGAAAGAGGATACTTATATTCGCGTTGCGGATTATATCGCGGATGTGCTGGCCGGGCATGGCATCCGGCATATATTTACCGTAACAGGCGGCGGAGCGATGCACTTAAACGATGCTTTTGGACATCATGCGGCGCTTTCCTGTATTTATCAGCATCACGAACAGGCGTGTGCTATGGCGGCGGAAAGCTATGCCAGGGTACATAACCGGATGGCGGCTGTCTGTGTGACAACAGGCCCGGGAGGAACCAACGCACTGACCGGAGTGCTTGGAGCATGGCTGGATTCCATTCCTATGATCGTCCTGTCCGGACAGGTGCGTTATGATACTACGGTAAGAAGCACAGGGCTTGAACTGCGCGCATTCGGCGACCAGGAATACGATATCGTCCCTACCGTGCGCGGCATGACGAAATATGCGGTTATGGTAGAAAAACCAGAGCAAATCCGCCGCTGTCTGGAAAAAGCCATTTTTCTGGCCACCTCCGGAAGACCCGGGCCGTGCTGGCTGGATGTTCCGCTGGATGTACAGGGGGCGATGGTATTGCCTGACGCCCTGGAAAGCTATGACCCGTCCGAAGACGGCGGGCAGCTGCCTCCCAAAATCACCGACCAGACAGCGCGCGCCATTATTCAGAAAATCCGTACAGCCAGGCGTCCGGTATTAAATGCCGGAAACGGCATCCGCATTGCGGGAGCTGCCGGGCTGCTGCTTCTGGTAGCGGAAAAGCTGGGAATTCCGGTAGTAACCGGGTGGAACAGCATTGACCTGATCGCGGATACGCATCCGCTGTATGCGGGCCGGGCAGGAATTATGGGCGACCGGGCAGGCAACTGGGCCGTGCAGAACAGTGATGTGTTTCTTTCCATCGGCAGCAGGCTGTCCATCCGTCAGGTAGGTTATTCCTGGGACACCTGGGCGCGGAATGCTTATACCATAATCGCGGATATTGATCCGGAAGAATTAAAAAAACCAAGTATCCATGCCGACCTGCCTGTATGGGCAGACGCTTATGACCTTCTCACAGCGCTGGACCGGAATCTGGAACAGACACCGTCTGACACATACCGTTTGGAACAGCAGCAGAACGCGTGGATCGGCCAGTGCCTGGAATGGCGCAGGCATTATCCGGTTGTGCAGGAAAAGCATGTTTGCCAGCAGGAACCAGTAAATGTTTATGCATTTATCAAAAATCTGAGTGAAGCTCTGCCAAAAGACAGTATCACCGTTGCCGCAAATGGTTCTGCCAGCGTGGTTTCCAGCCAGGCATTTGTAATTCGCCCGGGGCAGCGTTTGATCCTGAATTCCGGCGCTGCTTCCATGGGCTACGGCCTTCCGGCGTCGATTGGGGCATGTCTGGCAGCAGGCCGCGCGCCAGTCGTGTGTCTGACCGGAGACGGAAGCATTCAGATGAATTTGCAGGAACTGCAGACCATTATCCATCACCAGCTGCCAATCGGGATTTTTGTCATTCACAATGGCGGCTACCACTCCATCCGCCAGACGCAGCAGAATTATTTTCCCGGTGCTTTGGCCGGGGTTGGTGCAGACAGCGGGGACTTAAGCTTTCCATCTATGGAACGGCTGGCTGGTGCTTACGGGTATCCTTATATTTCGATCAAAGACAGCGCCGGGTTGCGGCAAATCACGCAAATACTGGAAACAGACGCTCCCTGGATCTGTGAGGTATTTGTAGATACCAAACAGCGCTTTGAACCAAAAGCCGCATCCGAACGGCTGGCAGACGGTAAGATGATGTCCCTGCCGTTAGAAGACTTAGCGCCGCGCCTGCCCAAAGAAGAACTGGAAAAAATCATGCAGACACAAAAACAACACGGCAAAAGCATGGCAGGAAAAGCACAGGCGGATATGGAGAGCTAAAAATATGAAAAAAATCAGCGTCGTAATACCATGCTTTAACGAAGTGGAAAATGTAACGCTTATGAGCTTTACCGTAGAAAACGTGCTGAAAGAAGCGCTTGCGCGGTATGACTATGAAATCCTGTTTATTGATAACCATTCCACGGACGGCACGCGGGAAGCGCTGGAACAGGTATGCGCCGGCAATCCGAAAGTAAAAGCGATTTTGAATGTTACGAATTTCGGGCAGTTTAATTCACCGTTCTATGCGATGTGCCAGGCGTCCGGAGACTGCGTCGTCTGTATGTGCTGCGATTTCCAGGATCCGGTGGACCTGATACCGCAGTTTGTAGAAGAATGGGAAAAAGGGCATAGGATTGTCAGCGGCGTCAAGACGAGCAGCCGGGAAAATAAATTCATTTATTATCTGCGGACGGTGTATTACCGCTTGATTAAAAATATGTCCGCGACTGAAATGATTGCGCATTTTACCGGATTTGGCCTGTATGACAAGTCTTTTATCGAACTCTTAAGGCAGCTGGACGATCCGGTGCCGTTTCTGCGCGGGATCGTGGCGGAATACGGGCGCGGATTTTACCGTACGGAAGTGGAATACCAGCAGGAAAAGCGCCGGGCCGGGAAAACGCATAACAGCTTTTACAGCCTGTATGACGCGGCCATGCTTAGTTTTACTTCTTATACAAAGGTTGGGCTTCGGCTGGCGACATTTTTAGGTTTCGCGGCTTCGGCCGGCAGCTTGTGCGTCGCGCTGTATTACTTGATTTACAAGCTGACGCATTGGTATACCTTCCAGGCAGGAAATGCTCCAATGGTGGTAGGAATCTTTTTGCTTGGTTCAGTGCAGCTGTTTTTTATCGGACTGCTGGGAGAGTATATCTTAAACATCAATACGCGCGTCATCCACAGGCCGCTGGTCGTTGAGGAAAAAAGGCTGAATTTTTCTAAAGAGCAAAAGAAAGCGTCCGGTTCGGAAATCAGGAGATCAGGAACCGATATGGAAAAGGAAGAGGGAGAGATCTAAAAATGAAAAAAGTAATCACATATGGCTCCTTCGACCTGTTTCATGAAGGGCATTACCATCTGCTGAAAAGGGCAAAAGCATTAGGGGACTATCTGATCGTAGGCGTAACGACGGAACAGTATGATGAATCCCGCGGAAAGCTGAATATTGTAGATTCGCTGGACAGACGGATCGAACACGTCAGACAGAGCGGATTTGCGGATGAGGTGATTGTAGAGGATCATCCGGGGCAGAAGGTGGAGGATGTGCAGAAATACGGAATTGACATTTTTGCGATCGGCTCGGATTGGGCCGGAGCGTTTGATCATATGAAACAGTTCTGTACAGTCGTATATCTGGAGCGGACAAAAAATGTCTCGTCCACCTTGCTGCGTTCCAGGCAGTATCCGATTATCCGCATCGGCCTGATCGGCGCCGGGCGCATTGCCGTTCGGTTCGTACCGGAAGCAAAGTATGTCAGCGGCGTCATTGTAAACAGTATTTACCATCCATGCCTGGACAGTGCAAAAGCATTCAGCAAAAAGTTTGAACTGGATCTTGGGACAGATCATTGGGAGCAGTTTTTAGATAATGTAGACGCCGTTTACATTGCATCTCCGCATGAGACGCATGTTGACTATGCGAAAAAAGCTCTGGAACAGGGAAAGCATGTGCTGTGCGAAAAACCGCTGGCATTTCATAAAGAGGAAGCCAGGGAACTGTTCGCGCTTGCATACCGCAAAGACCTAGTGCTGTTAGAAGCAATCAAGACGGCATACTGTCCAGGATTCGTACAACTGGTCGGTATTGCCAAAAGCGGCGTAATCGGCCGGATCTGTGACGTAGAGGCATGTTTTACGAGGCTGACAGGCGAAGGACTCAGAGAACGCACGGATACAGCATACGGCGGCGGCTTTACAGAGTTTGGAAGCCATACGCTGCTGCCAATTATGAAGCTGATGGGAACGGATTATCAACAAGTGCGGTTTGACAGTATTCTGGATCAGAACGGGATTGACTTATATACAAAGGCGTCCTTTGTATATGAGAACGGTATGGCGCTTTCCAAAAGCGGCGTCGGCATCAAATCAGAAGGACAGCTTGTCGTGGCGGGAACGAAAGGATATATCCTGGCAGAGTCGCCATGGTGGCTGACACGGTACTTTGAAGTACGCTATGAAGATCCGATGAAGAAGGAACGGTATTTTTCAAACTTCCTTGGAGATGGGCTGCGGTACGAGATCAGCGACTTTGCGTATATGATCCAGGGACATCGGGGACGTGCGTTTAAGTTTACGGCGGAGGAATCGGTGGCGATTGCGGGTGTGATGGAGCGGTTTTTTGAAAAAAGGGCTGGCTTATCCGTAAGTACAACTACAAGATTGAAAGGGCTGGCTTATCCGTAAGTACAACTACAAGATTGGATGCAGGATAACAAATCAGTGCATATAACAGGAACCAGGTGGAAGCGAAGGAGTAACAGAATGGTAGAATTGGATAGGAAGAATCTGCGCAGGCTGCAGATGATTGAGCTTGAAATGCTGCTGGAAGTTGACCGGATCTGCAGAAAACATCATATCCCATACAATATTATTGGAGGCACGCTGCTTGGATCTGTCCGTCATCGGGGATTTATTCCTTGGGATGACGATGCGGATCTGGCGATGATGCGGAAAGATTACATGAAATTTAGAAAAATCTGTCGTAAAGAGCTGGACAACTCCAAATATTATTTCCAGGACGCTGAAGTGACGGATGGATATCGGTGGAGTTATGGAAAATTGAGAAGAAAGGATACGTTGTTTTTACGGGAATATCAGGAGCATATGCCTTACGAGCAAGGGGTATTTATTGATATCTTTCCGGTTGACCATGTGCCGGACGCGTATCTTCCGCGGGCAGTTTATAATTTTATGTGCTTTTGCGTCAGAAAAATATTATGGTCAGAAGTTGGAAAATATCAGGAACAGAATATGCTAAAGCGAAAGATCTATCAGTTGTTAAGCAGAATCCCGGCAAAGGATGTGATCCACTGCCATATGCGTATGATACACAAACAGAATGCCATGGAAAGCAGATATGCACGGATCGGACTGATGCCAGTACCGGGAAAAGGGTTTGGATATCCTAAAAGATGGTATACGCAAAGCGCTGATTATAAGTTTGAGGGATATTCGCTAAAAGGAATTCGGGACGCACATGATTTTTTGACCTTTATATTTGGCGATTATATGCGACTGCCGCCGGAAAAAGAGCGAAAGGTGCATCCAGTTTCCAAATTGAAGCTTTTTGAAAATGAGTTGTTCCGGAATAAAACATAAAAATAGCGGCTTAGTAACATACAATGTATAGAGAAGGAAAGTGGTAACAGATGGTAAAAATTATAGATACAGATATACCACATTTTTATAAAGAGTTAGAAACGAAAAAGTTTTATATGTTTGGAGCTGGGAGACGGGCGGTTATCTTTTACGAAGAACTGGAACTGGATGGAAAGATTACGGCCATTATAGATAACAATGAGAAACAATGGCCGCAGGGGATACATTTAGGCAAGAACTGGATACCAGTAATCAGCGTGGAACATTTTTTAAGACAGACAGATGATGTGTCAAAGATTTTACTGTTAATCACACCTTCGTTTTATGCAGGTGAAATTATCAAACAACTCGATCAATTGCCGGAATTTAATAATTTAAGGTGTTATCTTGGAGATCTGTTAATCGCTCAGTATGAAAAAAAAGATTTTTTCTTTTCAAATGGAAAGCAAAAAATACCTAAAAAAATACACTATTGCTGGTTTGGAAAAAAGAACATACCACCTCATTTGTGTAAGTATATAGATACGTGGAAAGAAAAATGTCCAGAATATGAGATCATAAGGTGGGACGAAAGTAATTATGATGTCACAAAACACAGGTATATGAAAGAAGCATATGAGTGTGGGAAATGGGGATTTGTGCCAGATTATGCGCGATTGGATGTTATATATCAGGAAGGTGGTATTTATTTAGATACGGATGTAGAGTTAGTCTCATCGTTAGATCGGTTATTGTGTGATGATATGTTTTGCATTGCGGAGAATAACATAGCGATTAATTTCGGATCTGGATTTGGAGCAGTAAAGGGGCATCCTGTAATGAAGCAATTGAGGGATGCATATGACGGAAAAACTTTTTACCAGGAGGATGGCAGCATGAATATGATGCCTTGTTATACCTACCAGAATCCAATATTAAAAAAAATTGGATTTAAAATTAAAAATGAATATCAGAAAATAAATGGAATGGTGTTGTATCCTTCTGAGGTTGCTATATGTATGAAGCTGGAACTGGTACAGAATCATATGACGGAAAATACGATTATGAAACATCATTCGGAATTAAGCTGGATTAGTGAAGATGAGAAAAAGAATTTGAATGATTATAAGAATTTTATTGTTCAGAGAAAATATTTTCAGTGACATGTGAAGGGTGATGTTGAAAAAAATATGATCTGGCAAAATGGATACACAGATCAAACTAATGGTACAGCTTTGTAACCGTTTTATCCAGAAAACACAGCAAAATGACTTAATTGGGAGGAAATAAAAATGAAATTAGTAGTCTTTGGAACTGGAATGTACTATATGAATCGCAAAGAGCAATTATGGAAAAATCAGATTATTGCTTTTCTGGATAATGACGAGAAAAAACAAGGAATGAATCTGGATGGACGAAATATTTATGCTCCGGAATGTATTCATAGATTGGAATATGATTACGTGATTCTTATGGGTAGAGTAGGATATGTTCGTGAGATGAGGCAGCAATTACGTAGATTAAAGGTAGATGAAATAAAAATACTTGATTATGATGAGTTTTTAGAATTTGCTACCGAAAATCAGATGCAGATCTTTTACTCTAAAAACAGTAGAGGGCTTTTTGAAACCATTGGGAAACGTGTACTTTTGCTTACACACGAATTGTCTAATACAGGTGCGCCGATTGTATTATTTAATGTAGCAATGATATTGAAAAAAAATGGATTTTATCCAGTTATTCTTTCTCCGCAAGATGGAGATTTAAGATATGAAATTTTAGAATATGATATACCAGTTGTTGTGGAAAGAATGATTCAAAAAAGAAATGACTTTATTTGGAATTGGATATTAAAGTTTGATTTTGTATGGGTAAACACACTCAGCTTTTCTTATTTGATTGATGATTTATCAGAGGCGGGAGTCAAGGCTGCCTGGTGGTTGCATGAGACAGATATATCTTATGAAATCATTGGAATGGATAAAATGCCAAAGCATAATGATATTATTCCAGTTTATGGTGTCGGGAAGCGCACTATAGAGGCATTTAAAAAATATTTACATAGAGAAAAGATTTCTAATCTATATTATGGGATACCAGAAATGAAGAAAAAAATATGCTTTGCATTGGTGGGAACTATTTCAAGAAGAAAGGGACAAGATATTTTTGTTGAGGCGATCAAAGGATTAGATGATGATCTCCGAAATAGAGCAGAGTTTAAGATTATTGGGGCGGTTGTAGAACAAGATGTATATGACGAAATGAAAAAAAGTGCAGTAGGTTTAGATTGTCTTGAGATTATTGGGGCGATAGACCACAGTGAAATGATAAATATTTATAAAGGTATAGATGTTATTGTCTGTCCATCGCGTCAGGACCCGATGCCTGTTGTTATAACTGAAGGTTTAATGAATGATAAAGTGTGTATTGCTTCTGATGTAACTGGATCGTCAGACCTTATTACAGATGGTGTAAATGGGTTTATCTGTGAGGTAAATGCGGATAGTCTGCGTCAAAAGATAGTTTGGATCATGGAACATGCAAATGAATTGGATTCCATACGTAAAGAAGCAAGAAAGTTATATGAGAGTGAATTTGCAATGAATGTTTTTGAAACAAATGTAATGAATATTATATCAGATAAAGGAGATGAACTGGTTGTTGGATCATAATTCACCTTTGGTAAGTGTGATAATGCCAATATACAATGGAGAGGCATTTATAGATGCTGCAATAACATCTATATTAGGACAGACTTATCAGAATCTGGAACTTATTCTAATTGATGATTGTGGAACGGATCAATCGATGGAGAAAGCACATTATTATGCAGTAAAAGATAAAAGGATTCGTATCATTTGTAATCCACGTAATATGGGAATTGCGTATGCAAGAAATATTGGCATTCAGCAAAGTAAAGGAAAATATATTGCAATTATGGATGATGATGACTGGGCATATCCTGCCAGAATTGAAAGACAAGTTTATTTTTTAGAAAATAATATAGAATATGGTGTTGTTGGATCTATGGCACAATGGATAGATAAAAATGCAAATATTATAAAATGGGAAAAAATAATGCCTACAGACCCATTAGAAATCAAAGTATTTTTTTTATTCTACAATATTTTTAATAACAGTGAGGTGATGTTTCGTAAGGAAATTATGGATCAATATAAGATATATTATGAAGATCATATGTTGGGTATGGAAGATTTTAAATTTTGGATTTGTATGTCTAAAATAACAAATATAACAAATATAAATGAAGTGTTAGTTCAACATAGGGTCACAGATCATAATGAAACATCAAGAATAACAAGAAATAAGAAAGCAATACGGGAAAAAAAATTTGCTGAACTACAAAGATTTTCCTTAGAGAAAAGCGGGTTTTCATTAACTAGAGAAGAGTATGTATTTTTAAGTGATATGCTTAGGGAAGAAGGAGTAAGAAAAAATGCTAGTGGTTATGAGCTAATAAGACTGTTTCATATTTTTTCTGATCTAATCAGTCAAGCAAGGAAAGAAAATATGGAAATCCTATCTGCAATGGAAGAATGGTTTCGGAATATATTTGTTGAAAAAATGAATTCCATGAATATTTTGGACTTTTGGAAACAATTATGAAAATAAAAGGTTAAGAAATGGAATAGAAAATAATGAGCGATAAACGAAATTTAATAAAAGTTATTATGTTAATGACGATTTCATCTATAATTATATTCTATGGAATCAGTTCATTATATCTAATGTAAACGGTAGATAGTACGTACCTCGACTATGAGGGCAAAGTGTGTGACAATAGGCTATATTTCTATCATAAG
>VSNY01000015.1 GCA_009774535.1 Lachnospiraceae bacterium | reverse complement strand
TCCACACGCAGTCCCATCGTATGCTTAATCAGCTGGAAAATAATCGTCATCATAACCATAACCCATACCGCTACCGCCAGAACGCATATTGCCTGTATCCCCAGCAGCCTTCCCCCGCCGCCATAACATACACCTCCGTCAGTCGCAAACAGCCCGACTGCCAATGTCCCAAACATCCCGCAGGCGCCATGCACCGAAATTGCCCCCACCGGATCGTCGATTTTGACAGTTTTATCAAAAAATTCTACTGAAATCACAACCAGGACGCCCGCTGCAAGGCCGATAAAAAACGCTCCAAACGGATCTACCACGTCGCAGCCCGCTGTAATTGCAACCAGCCCTGCAAGCGCGCCGTTCAGGCACATCGATACATCTGGTTTTTTATATCGTATCCAAGTGATTACCAAAACCACACAAGTCGCAACCGCAGCCGCAAGGTTCGTATTCATAAAAATCAGTGACGCCGACAGCATCGCTTCGTCCGAACTCATAGATACCGTTGAACATCCATTGAATCCAAACCAGCAGAACCACAAGATAAACACGCCCAATGCAACCGCTGTCAGATTATGTCCGGGAATCGCCCTCGGTTTGCCATCTTTATCATATTTACCGATTCTCGGCCCCAGTGTTGCCGCACCAATGCATGCTGCGACACCGCCGACCATATGTACCGCGCAGGAACCCGCAAAGTCATGAAATCCAAGCTCCGACAGCCATCCGCCGCCCCAGATCCAGTGTCCCGAAACCGGATATACTACCAATGAAATCAACGCACTGTAGACACAATAGGAACTAAATTTGGTCCTTTCTGCCATGGAGCCGGATACAATCGTCGCCGCCGTTGCACAGAACACGGTCTGAAAAATAACATAGCACCATTTCGGAATCGAGCCAAAATCATAATCTCCCAGAATAAACGGGTCGAATCCGCCGATCACAGCACCCGAGCCGCCAAACATAATACCAAATCCTACCAGCCAGAATGCCGGCGTACCGATGCAGAAATCCATCAGGTTTTTCATTAAAATATTGCCTGTGTTTTTTGCCCGTGTCAGTCCTGCTTCACATAGAGAAAATCCTGCCTGCATAAAGAATACCATCGCAGCGCCAAGCAGTGTCCACATAACATCCACTGATACATAACTCATAACCATATACCTCCTGTAATCCTGAAATAAAAAAAGATACAATGTCTGCGTATCCACGGCTTCGTGGCTCCAGCATTGCATCTTTTCTGTGTTGGTAGAAAACAAAAAGGTGCTGACGAGATATCCATCTCTCAGCACCTTCGCTTCATGTTTAGTAGTATAGCAGTGTTTCGCAGGAATGTCAATTTTTATTTTATACAAATTTTACATTTCTTTAATAATTTTTTGTTACTTTTTTACAAAATGGGTTTGCCAAGGGTACGAAGCAGATCACATTTTACTTCTCACCAAATCTATGATATATTATACACAAAAACAGGAGGTTCTTATGTCTTCAACAATCCCAAACGATCCAGTAATGCTTTTAAGTTACATCAACACCCAGCTGCGCGACCATTATCCATCCCTGGAAGATCTGTGCGCGGCTCTGAATCTGGAGCAGGAGTTCCTAACCCAAAAGCTTGGCGCCATAGACTATGTCTACAATAAAATTCAAAACCAATTCCAGTAAAACAAAAAGCTGTGCAAAATACCCTGCTTTCTTTAGCATCACACCCAGGCATATTTCGCACAGCTCTCCATTTATTTCATCAGCTCCAGCATCCGCCTCGTATTCTCTTCCAAATCTCCTTCAAAAACCGCGCTTCCCGCCACGATAATATTCGCCCCTGCGTCCAGCACCTGTTCCAAAGTCTTAAAATTCACTCCGCCGTCAACTTCGATATCCGTCTTTAATCCTTTGCGGTCGATCATTTTTTTCAGATCCCGGATTTTATCCAACGTATATGGAATCAGCTTCTGGCCGCCCATGCCCGGGCTTACCGTCATCAGCAGCACCATATCAATGCGCGGAAGAATATACTCCAATACGCTTAACGGCGTCGCCGGACATAAGGCTACGCCTGCCAGAAGCTCGCGTTTTTTAATCAGATCGACCGTACGATGTAAGTCCGTACAGGCTTCCGTATGTACGGTAATAATGTCCGCCCCGCAGTCTGCAAAAGCTTCCACATACCGTGCCGGTTCTTCGACCATCAAATGGACGTCCATCATCAGTCCTGTCCGTCCGCGTAACGATTCTAACACTGGCATACCAAAAGATATATTTGGTACAAAACATCCATCCATGACATCAAAATGAAGATACTGCGCCCCTGCCTGCTCCACAGCTGCGACCTGCTCTCCCAGCCTCGTAAAATCTGCCGATAAAATTGATGGTGATAAACATTTCATATCAGGCTCCCTCCACATTTCCGTTTCTCAGAGGTTTCAGGCTGTTTTCACGCCCGCTGCCCGTTGCGCTGGTCTTGCGCCCGGTCGTCTCATAGTAAGTCACCCCTGTAATCATACCGTCATTTTCGCCGGCAATCATGCCGCCATTCGATTCTCCAACCAGGTTGCTGGTCGATTCCAGCGGAAACTGTCCCAAAGCGCCGCCGTCGCGGACCTGGCCTGCATTCCTGCCCACAATACCGCCCATATACAGCCTGGACGGCGTATGCAGCGTTCCAGCCGCCTGAATCTTGCTGTTGCTTTCACAGGCATCGATAAACGCAGTCTGTTCATTCACCGCCGCAATACCTCCGACATACAGCTCCTCTTTGTTCGCGACCTCTCCGGACGCGGACAGGTTCAGATCCGCTTCCACCTTTGTCCGGATCACGCGCTGCCGGTTATAGATCACGCCGCCTGCCATGCATCCGTATGTATAAATCGTACCATGCACGCGGCACCGGTCAATAATGCCGCTGTTTTCTACCGCAAGCAGCGCAGCGTCCGTAGCCGATGCGGAATAAATCACGGCTTCTTCGATGGCACAGTTCATCAGCATTCCCTGATTGACCTCCGCCAGCACCGCAGACTGCTCCTGCCCGGTGCCTGTAATGCGCGCATCGGAAATAATGACGTCATTTAACTCCCCTTCAACGCCAATCACGCCGAACAAAGATGTATTTCCATTATAATGCAGGATCTTAAAATTCTGCTCCTGCGGCTTCGCATTATACGTACCCATAAACGGATGCTCTTCACTGAAAATCTGGCTGATAATATCAGACCTTAAGTCAATATCCTGCGTCTGGACAAAATGTCTGGACGGAAACTGCGCCATTCGCTCCAAATGCTCCGCCGAAGTCACCTGATACGGATGATCCCTTGTCCCGGTACCGCTGAAAAACGGGCTTTTCGCATAGCTTCGGTAATAGTGCCAGTTTCTGGTCGTATAGCCGTCCGCCACGACTTTCAGGCGGAATTCGCCTTCATAGTCAACGCCTTTCTCATCTTTTCCGTCCCACAAAAAGGAGTGATTTTTCCTTGCGGCAACCGCCCCAAATTCTTTGGTCCGGATCGTTTCCCCGTTTCTTCCAATCAGATACAGGATCGTGTTCGCGGATTTGCGGTCCTGGCGCAGCGTGATTTTCATTTTATTTTCACCACAGATAAAATCACCGCCGTCGCTTGTTTCTGCCAGCAAATGCAGCATATTTACAGGCACTTTCTGCACCCGTACCCGGATGCGCACCGTCTCTTGATTGGCTCCGTTGGAACACGTAATATAAGTAACCCCTACTTTTTTTGGCGTCAGATTAAGCGGGATCTCATTGCCTGACCACCTTCCCCATTCTGCGCCGCAAATGTCCGGGTCCTGGATTTTATAAGAAACAACCGCGTCTTTTGTAAAGGTAAACAAGACGGACGATTCCCTTTTCAACGTTACCGAAGAGATGCTCGCGCCATAAGTCTCATTCACAATTACCCGGCATTGATATTTTGTTTTTCCGACCGCTGCCGTAATCATTGCCTCCCCTTTGCTGATTCCTGTTACGACTCCCGCGGAACCGACTTTTGCCACTTTTTTATTGCTCGTCGTCCATTTAACCGGCCCCGCGGCGCCGCTTACTTCCAGCGTTGTTTTTCCGCCAATGCAGATTGTCGCGTTTGTCTGATTCAGCCTTACAGCAGCCTGCGTCTGCGTACTATGCCCGATGCAGAGCGAAACCGCTAACAGCACGCACCCTACGATAAACTGATAAAATTTTTTCATGCCTCTGCTCTGTCCTCCAATCGTTCCCTCTGCTTTTTTATGTTCTCTTCCTCGTATTTCCTGGACTTTCTAAATCTGCCGAAAGGAACTGTCCGTAAATCATCCGCGGACAGGCTTTTTTTATTCCATACTCCGGTTCATCGCTGTAATAAGCGCATCGATCGAAGCCCGCAGAATATCCGGATCAATCCCGATTCCAAAATACAGCTGGTTGTCTTCTCCTTTGATGCCGACATAAGCAATCGCACTGGAATCCGAACCGTCCTCAAGCGCATGTTCTTCAAAACAAATAATTTCACAAGGTTTTCCAAAAAATTCCGCAAACGAATTGCTGACCGCGTTCAAACGGCCGTTGCCAGTGCATTCCACCAGATTTTTCTTATCATCCACAATAATATTGACTGTTGCCGTGATCCCGTCTTCCTGGCGGAAATGACATCCTTTTACCGAAAATACTGGTGTATAGTTCTGATACCGTTTGGTAAAAATAGCATAAATCTCTTCCGCGGACAGCTCCGCATGTGCCTTATCCGATACATCCTTCACCGCATACCCCAGGTCTTCGCGCATCTTATAAGGAATCTTCAATCCATAATTCTGCTCCAGCACATAAGCAACGCCGCCCTTGCCGGACTGGCTGTTAATCCGGATCACATCGCTGTCATACGTGCGGCCCACATCTTCCGGATTGATCGGAAGGTACGGCACCGTCCAGCGTTCCCTGCCATGATCTTCGCGGTATTTCATGCCTTTTGCAATCGCATCCTGATGAGAACCGGAAAAAGCCGCAAAGACAAGTTTGCCGCAGTACGGATGGCGCATATGGATATCCATCTGCGTCAGCTTTTCATACACCTGCGCAATATGCGGCATATCCGATAAATCCAGCTGCGGGTCCACGCCTTGTGCGTACATATTCATAGCAAGCACGATCAGATCCACGTTGCCTGTCCGCTCCCCGTTGCCAAACAGCGTGCCTTCGATCCGGTCGGCTCCGGCTAACAGTCCCATTTCCGCGTCGCTGACGCCGCATCCCCTGTCGTTATGCGGATGCAGAGATAAAATCACCGCGTCCCGCCTGTGCAGATGCTTGCTGACATATTCGATCTGACTGGCGAATACATGCGGCATTGACATTTCCACCGTAGCCGGAATATTAATAATCACTTTCTTTTCCACCGACGGTTCCCAGATATCAATCACCGCGTTGCACACGTCAACGGCATAATCCACTTCTGTCCCGGTAAAGCTCTCCGGGCTGTATTCAAACGAAATATTGCCTTCTGCTTCCTGCGCAAGCTCTTTTAACAGCTTCGCGCCGTCGATGGCAATCTGCTTAATTTCATCCCGGTCTTTCTGAAATACCTGCTCCCTCTGCGCCAGGGACGTTGAATTGTATACATGTACAATGACGTTCGGCGCTCCTTTCACCGCCTCAAACGTCTTGCGGATAATATGCTCCCTTGCCTGTGTCAGCACCTGAATCGTTACATCCCGCGGAATCATATCCTGGTCAATCAGTGTGCGCACCAGCTGGTATTCCGTTTCCGACGCTGCCGGAAAACCGACTTCTATTTCTTTAAATCCTAATTTTATCAAAAGTCTGAAAAAATCAAGTTTCTCTTCCAGGTTCATCGGCTCAATCAGCGCCTGGTTGCCGTCCCGCAAGTCTACGCTGCACCAGACCGGAGCGTGATCCACATATTCTTTCTTCGCCCAGTCCAGACATTCTTCGGGCGGCATAAAGTAATTCCTCTGATATTGTGTATAATCGAACATTTCTCATTCCTCCAATTTGCATCGCTTCTTTGATTATACCTGATTTTTGTCTATTTGAAAAGGGGCCTGGTAAAATTCTTTATTTCAAACTATAATTATATCTAATAGTGCCAGTCACCCGCAGCATGGTTACTATTCCATCTGTCCTGCTTTTTTTGCACATGCCCTCATCGCCTCAATTACACTGCTGCGCATCCCTTTTTCTTCCAGTACGCGCACCGCCTCAATCGTCGTGCCGCCAGGCGAACAGACCATATCTTTCAGCACGCCCGGATGCATCCCCGTCTCCAGCGCCATCTTTGCGCTGCCAAGCACTGCCTGCGCCGCAAACGTATACGCCTTTGCCCTTGGCATCCCATCCGCAACCGCAGCGTCCGCCATAGCTTCCAAAAACAAAAACACATAAGCCGGAGAACTGCCGCTGACGGATACAACCGCCTGCATCACAGACTCTTCCACTTCCTCCGCTTTCCCAAAACATTTCAACACTGCGTCTATCTGTTTTTTTTCCTCCAAAGTAACCTGTCCGTTTACACAATACGCCGTCATAGCTTCCCCTACCATCGCCGGCGTATTCGGCATCGCACGCGCCAGCTTCACCGATTTTCCAAATAACGTTTCCAACCGCTGCAAAGATTTTCCCGGAGCGATCGAAATAAAAATCTGCCCCTCTTTTGCAGTGTCCCGAACCTCGGCAATCACCTGTTCATAATACTGCGGCTTCACAGCCAGAAACACAAGATCTGCAAATGCCGCAACTTCCTGATTAGAAGCTGCCTGGTGAATGCCTAATTCATTTTTTATTTTACTGCGCGTCGCTTCGCTTTTTGCCGATGCGGCCAGATCCTTTGCCTGGCATGTCCCTGATTCCAAAATACCATGAATCATCGCTGTCGCCATATTGCCGCATCCGATAAATCCAATCTTCATTTTATACCTCCTGCATAAAAACTCATACTGATGATCTTACCTTATTTTAGGAAAAATGAAAAGGGGCAAATGGTTATATTTTTATTGACGAAACAGTCCGAAACGATTATCATAAAGACTGGACTGCCCGGGGAAGCAGGTGGAAATCCTGCGCGAGCCCGTCGCCGTAAAGCGCAGCAAAGCGTACTGACCTGACCCAAAGCCACATTTGGGAAAACGCCATTGGATGAACTTCTGAGAAGGCTGGTCCGTACAGGCGTTAAGCCGGAAGACCCTGACAGCCCGCAGCCTTTTATACAGGTCTCGCGTGCAGGCCGCCAGGCGCTATGTGATTTTTATCACATGGTTACAAATGGGTAAAAGGAAATCAAAGACAAAGGAGATCGTTATATGCGAACAAAATGCAGGAAAAAATTATCGTCATGCATCCTTTGCATTGTGCTGATTGTGGCTATGGCACTTATGACAACAGGCTGTAATGACAACACCAAAGATCCTTCTTCATCATCAGATGAAACCAACGCTTCCGTGCAGGCAGATGGAAATGTGCTTGGAGAAGGCAGCAAACAGTTTTCACTCACTGTATCGGATGCGGACGGCAGCCAAACCGAATTTGAAATCCATACCGATCAGGAAACAGTTGGAGCGGCTTTGCAGGAACTGGAGCTGATTGACGGAGAAGAAGGGCAGTATGGTCTTTATGTAACGACTGTCAACGGGATTACCGTTGATTATGACAAAGACGGCATGTACTGGGCATTTTATGTAAACGACGAATATGCGCAGACTGGCGTGGACGCAACAGAAATTAAAGAAGGTGACAGTTACGCCTTAAAAGCAGAAAAAGCATGAGACTCACAACAAGGGAGCTTACGGTCTTTGCTATGCTGGGAGCCTTAATGTATGCGTCAAAAATAGTGATGGAATTTGCACCGAATATTCATCTGCTCGGCGTATTTACCATTGCATTTACAGTAGTATACCGAAAAAAAGCATTGTATCCGATTTATATTTATGTGCTTTTAAACGGTTTATTATCCGGGTTTTCTGCATGGTGGGTTCCGTATCTGTATCTTTGGACCGTGCTGTGGGGAATGGTGATGCTGCTGCCGCAGAAAATGCCAAAGGCCGTCAGGCCGCTGGTCTATATGTCGGTATGCGCGGTACATGGATTTTTATTTGGAACATTGTACGCACCCGTGCAGGCAGTTTTGTTCGGGTTCAGCCTGGAAAAAATGACTGCATGGATTGTTGCGGGGCTTCCATGGGATTTTCTGCATGGAGTCAGCAATTTTTTTTGCGGGATTCTGATTGTGCCGATAATCTCTGTTTTGCGGCTGGCAGAACGATCCATGGAAGCAGCAGACCGGACAATATGACAATATAATAAAACAAAACCGCCTGGCAGGAAAGTCAGGCGGTTTTGCATTATATTTGGTAAAAAACTTATGGATCAACGGCGTGCATTTCCTGTAATGTGATCGGACTGCTGTGTTCCTGCAGGCGCCGTCGGAAAATATTTTCGGAAAGTATATAAAAACAGCACGACCGCAAGCGCCGTGGTCAGATAATCCGTAATCGGCTGCGCCGCGGCAAGCATGGTTGCGGAATGAAAAATACGGCGGAATAAAAACAATACCGGCAGGTAAATAAGCCCCTGGCGGCTGACCGAGAGGATCAGCGCCGGAAACGCCGCGCCTGTGGACTGGATGGCATTGATCAATACAAACATCAGGCCGATCACCGGGCCTGAATAAATATAAATGCGGGCAAAAGACATACCATAGGCAAACGCATCCGCATCTTCCAGAAAGGCATGTACCAACGGATCTGCGCCGCAGTAACAGATCACCGTCATAACCGCGCTCAGCCCGAACGCCAGAATCAGTGAAAATTTCAGTACAGCCAGATAACGCGTTCGGTTTCCGGAGCCAAAGCAGTAGCCTAAAATCGGCTGAATACCAGTACCCAGACCAATCAGAAGCATTACTACGATCATATTTACCTTCATTGCGACGCCGAGTCCTGCCACTGCCATATCCCCATAATTTGACATAATATTGTTTACTACAATATTGGAAACGCTCATTAAAATACTGTTTAGCGAAGCCGGAATACCGATCGCAAAAACCCCGGCCGCAACGCCTTCTCCCACAAGATAATATTTCGGGCGGATCGAAAGCATGGCTTTTTTAGACAACAGATGCCGGATATAAAAGAGAGCCGCAAATACGTTGCCAAGTACGGTAGCCACCGCAGCGCCAGCTACATCCCATCCAAGCCAGAGAATCATAACAGGATCAAATACAATATTAATCATATTTCCGATAATCATGCCCATCATTGCAACCTGGGCATTCCCTTCGGCACGGATAATATTGCTAAAACTGTTGCTGATAATTAAAAACGGGATAGCAGTGGAAACGATGCGCAGATACTGGGAAGCATAGCCAACGGTATCCGCACTGGCGCCAATCGCCATACTAACTGGTGTGGCAAACACAAAAATAACGATCATAGCGAAGATACCGACGAAAAGCCCGGTCCAGAAGCAGAAAGAAGAAGCATTTTTAGCTTTCTGGTCATTTCCTTCTCCAAGCGTCCTGGAAATCAGAGAAGTCCCGCCGATCCCAAACAGCATACCAACTGCCATAAACAGCAGGAACGCGGGAGTCGCGACGGAAACGGCGGCAACCATATAGGCATTTTTCGTCTGACCGATAAAAAAAGTATCAGCCAGGTTATAAACCAGCACCATAATCATACTGATAATTGACGGAATCACATTGCTGATGACAGCTTTTGGCACGGGAGCATCCCGGAAAATTTCTGTTGTTTTGTTTTGCATAAGAATCCTCCTTTTATCATGTCGTAATATCGTATCTTTTATTTGGAGCATTTTACATGGATTATAAATGCTGAAAGGTATCCGATTCCAGGTTCGTGCAAATTTGCTGCAGCATATTTTTCAGCAGCTGCATGTCCTGTTCCGAAAGGCCGTCAAACATAATCTCATTTAACAAAGTTCCTTTTCCCCTAACGTCCGTAAGTATTTGCCGGCCTCTGCCAGTCAAAAGAATTGCTTTGGAGCGGCCGTCTGAGGAACTTGTTCTTGTAATAAACCCTTTTTCGTCCAGAAGTTTCAGCACATGGATCATACTGGTATGCTTTACGCCAAAGTGGGCGGAAAGGTTGGTCAGTGTATTTTGCTGTTCCGTATGTGTATCCAGATAGACCAGAAGATCAAATTGCGTACAAGTCAGACCGTGTTTGCACAGCGCACGGGTAAAACCGGATTTCAGCTGGTTGTGGATCTTTTTGAAATAGCATTTGAGTCCATCCATTGGGAAAACCTCCATTTCTAATATGTAGCATGCTACATATTAACGGAAAATGCAGGAAATGTCAAGCAGGAAATAAAAAAGCCGCAGCCATTCAAATCCCCCATTGAACTGTTACGTATACAGCCATTCGTAATCGCTCCAAACAAAATTTGAAAAATGACTTGCCAGAAATGAGATTATCCGCTATAATAAGGTCTGTCAGCGGATATGGCGGAATTGGCAGACGCGCCAGATTTAGGTTCTGGTGGGAGACCGTGCAGGTTCAAGTCCTGTTATCCGCATTTTATTTTAAAAACCTCCAACACAGCTGAAAAGTAAAGTGTTTTGGAGGTTTTTTATACATTACTGCTATGTTAGAAATCATCAATTAAAAACGATATAAAATCAATTTAAAAAGAAGCGGCTGTGGCCAGGCACCTGGACGCGCCCGCACAGCCGCTTCTTTTAAGCCAGCTTTAACTTCCGAAACTCATAATAAATTCCATCTTCCCATACATTCCCGCATACCAGATCCGCCACACGCTTTAACTCCTCACACGCATTTCCCATCGCGACGCTAATTCCGGCTGTCAGCATCATCTCATAATCATTCATACTGTCCCCAAACGCAATCGTATCTGCCAGCCGCGCTCCATAATGCCTGCATACAAGCTCAATCCCCCTGCCTTTATCAATCCCTTTTGGAATAATCTCCCCATTGAAGCAGGAACTGCTGCCCGCATAAGGATGTACCGCATACAGAAACTGTTCTCCCAGAATCTGTTTGGTCTGTTCCACAGCTTCCAGTTCTCTGCTCGTAAAGCATATTTTATATGCGCCTTTGTGTGGATATCGCTGATACGGCTGTATATGGATACCAGCTTCAATTTCTTTCTGCATACGGATCAGTTCTGAATTTGCCGGATCTGCTTTGGCATGCAGCAGCAGTTCTTCCATCTGCGGGTCTGTATAGATGCCTTCCGGCGTCTCGATCCTGCAGTACATTCCATGACTGTGGAAGACTTTCAGGCATTCCTGAATGGTTTCCTCGGGAAGCATGCTGTCAAACAGCACGTTCCCATCAGCCTCCACATGGCTCCCGGCGCTTGCAATAACTCCGTCAAACCCGATATCTAAAATATCCTGCCCAATAATTGGCATATTCCTGCCTGTGCATAAAAACACTTTATGCCCATTCGCGCGCGCGCCGCGCACTGCCGCCGCCACTTGCCTGGATGGCGGCTGCATGGCGGATACCAGCGTTCCATCGATATCTAAAAAAATGAATTTTGGATTCATGATTAATTCCTCATATCTTCTTTCACAGACCTGTTTTACGCCTGATGGATAACTGCCGCTACTTGATCTGTATGTACCTTCCGTGGCGCAGAAGCTTCCAGTCTGCGGCCCTCTTCCAGATCTGTAAAAATCATAGGGATTACCGTATCATACCCTTCTTTTCGGATCTGTTCTTTGTCAAATGAAATCAGAAGCTGCCCTTTCTTTACCTGATCGCCGTCCTGCACATGTGCCTGAAAATATTTTCCCTGCAAATTTACGGTATCAATCCCGATATGGATCAGGATCTGCGTGCCGCAGCTGCTGGCAAAGCAGACCGCATGTTTTGTATCAAAAACACTAATAATGGAACCATCCGCCGGTGCATACACATTTCCCGTCTCAGGGATAATCGCAACACCATCCCCTAATACTTTGTTTGCGAATGTCTCGTCTTTTACCTCTTCCATCAAAATCATCTGCCCCTGTGCATAGGCGTAAAATACCTCTTTCTGCGGTGCTTCCATAGCCGCCTCATTCAAATTTTCTGTCTGCACTTCCCCTGACGGAATGTCCGCCGCCCGCGTTTCTTCCACCGGAGCTTTGTCCATAAACTTCCCTAATACCAAAGTCATAAAAAATCCGCCTGCGATCGCTGCCGCATGAGCGATGATATAATTCATATATCCATTGCCCGCCGGATCCGCCAGCGCAATTCCCGGAACTACTGTTGTACCAAAGCCAAGCGCAGCAAGATTCGTCAGATAAACAATCACGCCGCCAAAAGCTCCGCCCACGCAGCCGCCAATAATCGGAAAGCGGTATCTTAAATTAATCCCGAACAGTGCAGGCTCTGTAATACCAAACAACACCGAAATAAAACTCGGTATACAAAGCTCCCGCACCTTGACATTTTTCCGGTGCAGAATCAGATAAGCCAGTACCGCGCCGCCCTGTGCAATAATCGCTACAGACATCAGCGGATTGATAAAGTTCCTGCCGGTATCTGCCAGCAGCTGCGCCTCGATCGCTCCGAAAATATGGTGCAGCCCGGTAATTACAACCAGCTGCTGCAGTCCGGAAAATACCGCATATCCGAAAACGCCCAGGTTCTGCGTCATCCATACAAGTATATTTGTAATTCCCGAAGACAGCCCTCGTCCGGCAGGCCCGATCAGCGTAAACAACAGCAGCGCGCCTACCAGCGTCGTAAGCAGCGGAGATACCAGCAGACGGATGACCTCTGGCACTTTTTTCTCAAAGAAAATATCCAGTTTCGCCGTAACAAATCCCATCAGCAGCGCTACAATAATACCACCCTGAAAGCCAACCAGATCCACGCCCAGGCCAAAAATACGAAGCGTCGTAACTTCCACCGTCCCCTGTGCCGCAGCATACGCATCCGCCAGGCTGTTGCTTAACATAATACAGCCAATCACAATACCCAGAATCGGCCTTCCGCCAAAGCGCTTACAGGCGCTGTACGCAACTGCCAGCGGCAAAAACCCAAAAATTGCACCTGAAGAAATATTAATCAGACGATTAATCCCATATAACGTATCGTTCGACTTCACAATTTCAAAGTTTCCAAGCACCCCGGACAGCCCGGTCAGCAGCGCCGCCGCAAGGATTCCCGGCATAATATCCACAAATACGTCTGAAAGCGCTTTAATCATACGCTGCAGTGGATTCATCTTTTTATTCGCAACTGTTTTTAAGTCACTCAGACTCATATTTTTCATATTATTATGTTCTGCAAATACTTCATATACATCGTTCACCAGCCCTGCTCCGAAAATAATCTGCACCTGATCTCCCGCTACAAACACCCCTTTTGCAAGGTCTACATCTTCCATAGCTTTAAGATCCGCCAGATCATTATCTTTCAGAACAATCCGCAGGCGCGTCGCACAGTGGGCCACCCCTTGGATATTCTCTTTTCCGCCTGCCAGCCTGGTAAGCTCTATGGATATTTTTTTATATCTTTCGCGTTTATTCGCATCCATGTTTTATTCCTCCATATTCTTGTCTTTTTGAGGCAAAGCTTTGTACTTTCTTTTATTTCCTGCGGCCACAGTTTTTGGAATTGATTTGATCTGCCTCTTGTATCTTTTATTATAACCTGTTATTCTATGATGTATATGGAGATATGTGACTTAGATATTGAACATTATGACTACTTCATGACATCCCACAGAAAGGAACCCATCCCTATGCTGGACTACCACTTTTCCAACGACTTTTACCGCAATATCGACGCCATGATTTACACCTGCGGATACGAAAACTGCGCGCCTGGACACAGTTATGGCCCCATTCTGCGCAATGGATATCTGATCCATTATATATTAAACGGCGCCGGCATCTACAAAGCAAGGGGCAGACTCTACCGCCTGCATGAAGGAGACGCCTTTTTAATCTGCCCCGGCGAACTGATTTACTACGAAGCAGACCTGCATGCTCCCTGGACTTATACATGGATCGGCATGCAGGGAATCAAAATCAAAGGATATCTGGAGCGAACCTCTCTGGTCAGCGACCTGACAGCCCATTTTGGAAATGACGCACAGATACAGCTTTGTCACGAAAAAATGGCGGAAGCTGACCAGCTTTTAAAAAACCGCGACCTGATGATGAACAGCATCCTGTACGAATACTTGTTCCTCCTGGCAGAAAAGTTTCCAAACGGGCAGATTTCTAACCAGGAAAACAGGACAGACCATGTGGAAAATGCGCTGCGCTATATCGAGGATCATTACTGCGATCCGTTTACCATTCAGCAGCTGGCAGACCATCTAGGATTAAACCGTTCTTACCTGCACCGGATCTTTAAAGCAGTTACCGGAGTTTCGATCCAAAGTTATCTGCTGGATTACCGCATCCGCCAGGCATGCATCCTTTTAAAAACAACTTCGCTGTCCGTACGGGTAATTGCGCACTCTGTCAGCTATATCGATCCTCTGTATTTTTCCCGTATTTTTCATCAAAAGATGGGGGTAAGCCCAAGTAAATACCGGGAAAACGGGTAGATCTTACCGTAACTCAACACAAAAGCAGCAGATAAAAAACAGCTGACGTACTCTCTGCATCAGCTGTTTTCTGCATTTTATATTAGTACATATCTATGCCCGGTATACTCCACAAACCGTATCAGATCCTCATACCAGACAGCTATCGTCTTTGTATTCACATTCGGATGAAACAAAAGCCGCTTTCCGGCAAGCGATTCATCCAGTACCAGCCCAACTCGTTTTTCCTGATCATGTATAAGTCCAAACGGCGAAACACCTCCTGGTAAAAGTCCCAGTATTTTCAAAAGCGCTTCGTCACTGGCAAATGACAGGCGTTTTGTTCCCGCAGCCGCCGCAATTTTTTTCAGATCCGCCTGTTTGTCTTCTTCTAAAACAACGAGCAGATAGTTTTGATGATGATCCGTAAGAAACAAGTTTTTACATCCGCTTCCCGCAATATTCAGCTGGAGATTGCGTACCTGCTCCACTGTATAGACTGGCGGATGTATGATTTCCTCATATAAAATTCCTAGTTCTGTAAATACTGACTGCAGCTCCATCCGTTCTTACTCCCCCCAGCGCAAAAAAATTCAAAATAACTATTGACAGATCAGAAAATATATAGTATAGTATTCCAAGTTGATTGTTTCAGACATTTTATATGTCATACAAACAGCAAGCTGCTATAGCACAGTCGGTAGTGCGCAACATTGGTAGTGTTGAGGTCACCAGTTCGATTCTGGTTAGCAGCTTTTTGATTTTCGTAAAACTTTTCAAAGTGTAGCTTTGGAAAGTTTTTTTCTTTTGAAAATACATTCTAAAAATATCCGTAATCCAGAAAGGAAGTGAAGCATCCATCTCCACTTCCTTTCTGAATTCCTAAACGGTCTTATTCAAAAATACTGACATCCGGTTCTGCCCGCCTGCCGTCATATACTGAAATGCCTGATAAGCATCATCCGCAGACTCCCCGCTTTGCTGAAATGCCTGTATCCGTCCCTGCGCATCCTTTACTTTCATCGTCAGAATTTTAGCTGGCTCCGCCTGTGGCTGCTGTACCTGCTGCACCGTGTTTTGTTCTTCCTGCTCCTGCTGTTCCTGGCTGGCTGGTTTCGTTTCCAACGCTTCTCCCGTCAGTTTTTCATAAATCACTCTTGTAAACAGCTGCAAAAATTCCAGATAATCGTCATAATCAAAATATTTATTTAAAATATTCTGCAATGTCCCTGTACTGCTGGAACTCCCTGCCGACTGTAAGGATGACCAGCCTGCAGAAGCGCCCGTACTGACGCCTGTAGCCGCAGAGCCGGAACTGTCCGGAATCGTCACGCCCTCTTCCAGATATCTTAACACTTTGACTACATAATTCTGTGTTTCATTGAACGGCGGAATCCCGCCATATTTATCTACATTGCCGCTTCCCGCATTGTATGCGGCAACCGCAAATGAAAGATTGCCGTTATACTTTTCCAAAAGACGGCTGATATACTGTGCGCCGCCCATAATATTCTGTTCCGGATTATAGGCATCGGTTACTCCCAGCGATGCCGCCGTCTGCGGCATCAGCTGCATAATGCCCATTGCCCCGCAGTGGGAAGTGGCGTCCGCACGGAAATTAGACTCCGCCTTCGCCATCGCTTTGAGCAGGTCTTTAGAAACGCCATAGGTATTAGAAGCTTTTTGAAAAATCTGCTCCAGATAATCTCCGTACTTCTGGGTCTGATCCATATAATTAGAAAAGTAGGTGTTGTTTGTTCGAGCACTGTGATCTACACCTGCCGGTACAAACGTACCATCCACATTTAGAATAGAATTTACATTCATAATAACTTCTCTTATCCTTTCTGCGATCTGATCTGCAAATTACTGTCTGCACCTATTCCAATGGTGGCTGTCACAGGAACCGACGTACCAGAAAGCAACGCCGCAAATGTCTCAATGCGGTTTCCAACCACAAAAATCTTTGCTTTTTTATGAATTTTGGCAAACGCATCCGTTCCGATCTTCTGCAGACTGGCCGCATTGATCGTCACTTTCTGCAGGCTGGTACATTGATAAAAGGCCCTTGGCCCGATGTCCGTAAGATCCGCACCAATCACAATCTCTTTTAAGTTATCTGCATCCGCAAAAGCGCCCTCGCTAATCTGCACTACCTGATATTCCACACCTTGTATCTGCACGGTATCCGGCACGACTACCGCCGCGTCTGCAAACGCACGCCCGGTACAGGCTGCCGTTTTTGCATCTTCATCCAGAATCGTATAGATCAGGTTGTCTACTCTTTGACCGAACTGCTGAGAGAGCGTTCCTTTATCTACTGTCAGATTCACCGGATTTTTCACATACCAGCAGCGGCTGGCAGATTCGATCGTAATGGACGCCTGCGCAACCGGATATCTGCCGTCCGGCTTATCATTGGCCGGATCAGAACAATAAAAGACCCCATCCGTATAATCTGTCACTAAAATCGCATGGGGCTTGCGCGAATTATAGATCACTACCCCTTCCGGATGCTTGTCCAATAACCGGATCAATTCTGTCTTAGACGACAGCGTTTTATGCGTAACGGACACTCCTGCCGCGGTAAAATTCCATTTTAATCCGGTTTTTTCCGCCCATGCACTTTTCCGCACAGACTTTTCTGTAATCTGCCTCCAATCCGGATTCCCCGAAAGCATCGCCGCCCGGCGGATCATCATCGTGCTTGCAGTCAGTGTGCAGACACGCGCCTGCGACTGCTTTAAAAAGACTTCATTGTCGTTCAGCTGCCCGAATGTAACTGCCGAGCCTGCCTGCGGCTCATCGTTTTGCTGTCCGCTTTGTGTTACCTGTGTCTGCTCTGTCTGCATGGACTGCTGCGGCTCGTCTGTCACCTTTGCACTGCTGGAAACCGTTTGTGAAAGCATACTCAGGCACAATGCCGTACCAAGCAAAGCTTTTCGTATCATATATCTTCTGACAGGATTCAGGCTGACTTTATGGATCATCTGGCTTTTTTTATGTATCCTGGATAAAACTGTCATACTGTTACTTATTTGATTTTGATACCGGTTCTGATTTTCTTCCATAACTCCTCCCGTCAACTGCCTGTCTGCGGCGCAGCCGTTCCTAAACGGATTTCGCGCCCGATTTTCTAATTTTCTCTAATAAGAACAGTTTAGCGTAATTTGAGCAATCTGACAAGTAGTAAAAATGTAGAAAATAAATTCACAAGCCAATATCATAACGTATCATCCACAAAAACGTATCTTTCATCCAAAGAAAATCTCTCCTGCAATACTTGCAAAAAAACATCGTAAACGCTAAAAATTATACACTTTTTATAAAATATATGCTATAAATAGTATTAGAGTATCATACAAGAAGAGGTTAACTTCCAAAAAGGAGCGCTGCCCCATGTCCAACAAGCTAAACCCAAAAATTGAATTTCGTTACTATAAAATGCCCGAAAACACTCCATTTTTAGCCCTGTTTGGGGATAACTGGACGCAAAATTACGGAAAAGGCATTGACTGCGTGCATTTTCACAACTATCTGGAAATCGGATACTGTTTTGACGGAACCGGAACGCTGGTCATTGGAAGAGAAGAATACCATTACGAAAAAGGAATGTTTACAGTCATCCCGCAAAACTGTCTGCATGCAACAAACAGCAGCCCGGATCTGATCTGCAGATGGGAATACTTGTTTATTGATATTGACACGCTGCTGCGGCAGGTCTGCCAGGGCAGTATCCGCCGTTCGGGGCAGCTTGCCGAACGGATCAATTCCCGCGCATTTTTAAGCTGCGAAACGCAATACACAAAAATCGGACAGTCCATCCGCAATATCCTGGACCTGATGCGCCAGAAAAAAGAATTTTACCTGGAAGAAGCGACCGCGGAAACCGCCGTACTGTTATTAAATATCGCGCGGGAAAACAGAGGAAACCGGACTACAGAAAAAATGCCGCCGAAAGAAACCGTCCCGATCGCGCAATCCTTGGATTATATCTCCATGCACTATATGGAACCGCTGAAAATCGAAGATCTGGCTGACAACTGCCATCTCAGCGAATCACATTTTCGTAAGATTTTCTCTGCCTGTATGGGTATGGGACCGATCGAATACCTGAATATGGTACGCATCCGCGCGGCATGCGACCAATTAAAGCGAACCGATGATTTTGTAACGGATATCGCGAATAAATGCGGCTTTTCCACGTTTTCTACATTTATCAGAAACTTTAAGAAGATCACGGGCGTGTCGCCAAACGAATGGCGCAAACGCCCGGATCATTATGAATCTACTTAACCGCGCCTGTAATACCTTCTGCGAACTGCTTCTGCAGCACGAAGAAAATAATCATCGTTGGAATGGAACAGAACAATACGCCGCACATCAGCATGCCATAGTCTGTAACATAACCTGTAATCAGGTTGGCAATGAGCATCGGCATCGTCAGTGATTTGTTGTCTGTCATAATAACCTTTGGCCACAAATACGCATTCCACGCATTCATAAAGGTAATAACCGCAGCCGCCGCATAGGTGGATTTCATCGTCGGCATAAACATACGGAAGAAAATCTGCACTTCATTCAGTCCGTCAATTCTTGCCGCCTCAATAATATCAATTGGAAATGACCGCGCATGCTGACGGAACATCATAATCATAAACGGTGTGGATACCATCGGAAGAATAAACCCAACCGTCGTATTCAGCAGCTTTGCTTTGGAAAACATCTGAAACAGCGGCACCATCGTCGCTACCTGCGGCACCATCATCGCCAGCAGCAGAATAGAGAACAGTTTATCTTTCCATTTATCATGGTAGATTTCAAAACCATATCCCGCAATCGAGCAGATCAGCAGACATACAATCGTCGTTACAAAAGCATATAAGAAGGAATTGCCAAGCGCCCGCCACAACGGCTGCTGGTCTGTCAGGTTTTTGAAGTTTTCCATAAAATGCGTACCCGGAAGAATGCGCCCTCTGGAAACATCCGTAGAAGTGTTCGTAGCTGCCGCGATCATCCAGTACAGCGGAAAGACGGAAATAATGGATACAATTGTAAGAAAAATATAGGTCGGGATCAGCCTGCGCTGAATCATGGAATTGTTTTTCTTAATCACGCGTATCACCTACTTTCAAATTAATCAATGCCAAAACGGCTACCATAATAAAGATCAGGAATGCCATCGCAGACGCATAGCCAAAATTCGGTACATTAATAAAACATGTATTATAAACGTAATGAGACATAGTAATGGTCGTATTTGCAGGTCCCCCCTTCGTCAAGTTTACAGACTCGTCGAACAGCTGCAGTGTACCATTGATCGAAGTGATCACGGTCATAATAATCGTCGGCTTTAACAGCGGAACCGTAATTTTCCAAAATGTCTTCCAGCCGTTTGCTCCATCGATCTTAGCTGCCTCATATACAGAATATTCAATATTCTGAAGGCCGGACAGATAGAATACCATATTGTATCCCGTCCATCTCCAGACAAGCGCAATAATAATGACAATTTTTGCACTCACAGAATTTCCAAGGAAGTTATATCCACTTTCCAAAATGTGGAGTTTTACCAAAATTGTATTAATCAGTCCTTCCTGTGCAAACAATGACCGGAAGATCAAAGCGTAGGAAACGAGTGAAGTTGCACATGGGAGGAATACGCAGGTACGAAACAGTCCCTTAAATTTCAGCTGCTGGTTATTTAAAAGCTGTGCAAGCAATATGGCCAGCAACAGCATAATAGGTACCTGGATAAACAGATATAGAAATGTATTGCCAATAGACTGCTGGAATACTTTGTCTGCAAGAATCCTTTTATAGTTATTAAAGATTGGATCTGCATACCGCATATTCGCGCCGGTTCCGGTCTGCAGGGAAATCAGAAACGCGCGGAACATCGGATAAAAACTCATAACTGCGATCATCAGGGATGCCGGAGTTAAAAATGTCCAGCCGGCGATTCTCTGCTTCGCAATCAGCGTCATGCCTTTTTTATTTGCATTCACAAAAATACCTCCCCTCTCTTTTCAGCGCCAATGGAAGGAATACGGGGAACTGCATACAGTTCCCCGTACCAAACACCGCGCTTAGGAACCATCCGTAAGTTTGTTGCTGATCGTTCCTTACTCCATTATACGGAATCAGAATTTTCGGAAATTACTCTGTCATCTTAAATTCAAGTGTTTCCTGAGCTTCTTTGAGAGCATCTTCTTTGGCAGTTCCATTTGTAATCTGAATAATTGCTGTATTGACGGCTTCCCTTGCTTCATAGTGATATGGAGTCTTTGTAAACTCCGGAATATGGGAAGAATATTCAACGAGCGTAGAATAAATCGGCTGTCCGCCGTAGAAATCTACCGGCTCGTTATATACTGCGGATTCGCCTGCAGGCAGGTAGCATGCAATACCGGATGTTTCCGGAAGAATCGTGTCATAAAACTCTGTGCTGGAACCAAAGGTACTCAGCAGGAAGTCTTTTGCAAGTTCTACATCCTGGCAATTGGATGTAATATACCAGGAAGAACCGCCGTTATTTGCATAATTCGTTGCAGTTTCCACACCGTCTACCTTCGGAATCGTTGTAATCTGCCACAAACCTTTCTGGTCTTCGATGCCTACCAGTGTTCCGTTCATCCAGTTGCCGTTCACGATGCCGGCAGCTTCGCCGTCTGTTACAGTCTTTACATATTCATCCCAGTTGTTCACAAGTTTTACAACATCTTTCTGGATCATATCTGCATAGAGATCCACACATTTTTCAGCGATCTCATTGCCTGTTATGTAAGCTTTGCCGTCTTCGTCTACAAAGTTCGCGCCGCAGGACTGGATCATCAGCATAATGATATCCCCGCCCGTAGCTTCACTGGTCAGAAGGTATTTGCCTGTCTTCTCATGAACCGCCTGAGCGATTTCTGTAAACTTAGACCAGGTAATATCTGTCAGATCATCAATGGTATAACCAGCCTCTTTCAAAATATCGGTACGGTAAAATGCTGCGCACACACCATTGTCATATGGCACACCGTAGTGTTTGTCATCTACCATAGAGTAGCTCTGTTTTAACGCTGCAAAATCTTCCCATTTAATGCCGCAGTCTGTCAGATCGGTAAATGCATCCGGATAGCTCTTTAAGAACTTCTGATAGCTGTTATCCTGCATCAGCACGATATCCGGCATTGTGCTGTAATCACCAGCATTTGCGCAAGTCGTAAGCTTTGTCTGGCAGTCATCGGAAGACGTCTCAATCACTTCCAGTTCAAAACCAGGATGGTCTTTTTTATACTGTTCTGCCGCCAGATTCATAGCTTTAATGTTAAATGTCTGGTCCCATGCCCATACCGTCAGCTTGCCGCTGCCGTCCGAAGCGCCGTCACCAGCCGCAGTATCATCTCCCGCGTCCGCGTCATCGCCCGCATTTGCGTCGTCGCCAGCCGCATCTGCGTCATTGCCTGCATCCGCATCGTTTCCAGCGTTTGCATTATCCTTTGAATCATCCCCACTGCCGCAGGCTGCAGCTGATACTGCCATCACACCTGCAAGTAATACCGCAAATAATTTCTTTTTCATATTTACCCTCCTTATAGATAATTGTTTTCGGTAGGTCTATTATAGCAAGACATTCGGATTGAAAGTTTGCAAAATCGCTTCTATAATTTGCAAATTCGATCAATAATGTGATCTTTGCATAATAAATCACAAAAAACAAGCTGTTTTTTATTTAAAATATCTATATTCCGACACGGATCAAACAGAAATTTCAGCCAGAAACACCCGGTCAGGATAGCTTTTTTTCAGCGCCTGCAGCATTTCCTCGCTAAGATCCAGCAAAAGCTTGATTTTTTGCTTATTTTCCATAACAATCATCGTATAAAAAGGCGTATCTTTCTCATAAGAGGTATAGTCAAATTTGGGAAGCTGCATCGTACCAGTATCTTTGCGGTATTTTGCCACTGCCTCGTGACGGCTGGGCGCTGTGGCTTCCATTGTATTCAGTTCCAGAATATGCGCTGTCCTGCGGTAACGTCCGCCCAGAATTACATCAATGGTAAGTGTCTGGCCTTCCAGGACATATTCGTATTCTTTTTGGCTTAAAATACTGTAAAAAAAATGCAGCAGCACCAGCAGGAACCCAGGCAGCATAAAGCCTTGCGAGATCATAATGCCCATCAAAAGGAAAATTACGGCAAAAAAAACCATAACCTTTTTCAAAAAGCCTGACAGGGCTTTTGGTTTTCTTTTGACTTGTTCTGTAATGCGATAGTTATACATCATTGCTCCTTTTCAGCCTCCCGGCTGACAGCCTTTTTTACATCTCATACCAAAGAATCTGTCCGGCATCCATTACAATTGTAAACTCAGATCCATCTCCGCGATAAATGACTGTCTCCTGCGTTTCATCTGTATTATTCACAACACAATATCTGCCTGTTTCCAAATAAGCGTGGACTTCTACATATGGATTTTTGGAAAACCACTTGCAAAGTTCGTCTTCCTTTCCGGCGCTCCATAGTATGGCCCGATGCAGTAAGCGGTTATTTACAAAATTATATGGAAGGCCGCTGATATAAACAGCACGCCCTGCGCCAAACTGATTGGCTGCCAGCTGTACATTCCTGTCCCGTTCGATCAGTACTTGTGTTCCTTCCAGAGCATAGATATTTTTCGTGCCTTCTCCGAAATCCGCCCCGCCTTCCAGATCCTGTGTAATAAAATGCGGATGCTCTTCCCAGTTATATTTATCATATCCCAGCGTAAAACCGCGTTCTTCTTCTACGCCAAATACATTTGACAGCTGGAAGAAGTGTCCGTTTGCCTGATGGGCGGCAGGTTCGCCGACGCCGATGATCCCGCCGCCTTCATAGACGAAGCGCTTTACTGCAGAAGAAACAGCCGGATTGCACCACCACTCTCCTCCGGTATGGGCGGTATCCGCATCTCCGGCGTTGATCAGCACGTCGTACGCTTTGAGCAGATCCGGATGTTCCAACAAGTCTGTAAAACTGATAAAGCTGACGTCAAACGGCGCGCCCGCAAGCGCTTCGATCACACCTGCATAGGAATAATTCTGCCTAAAGTAAATGGCATGGTGAACCATATGGCAGCCCCAGGAGCGCATTTTTCCCCAGCAGTTCAGCACAGCGACTTTTCCGGCGCAGTATGGGCGGCTGTTTGCAATATTCGCATATAATTGCCGGAATTCTTCACAGACCGCTTCCACATAATCTACAAATTCCGGAAAATCCAGAGCCAGTTTTAAATATCCGCCGTATCCGATCCGGTCGACCGGCTTGCGCAAAATAGCCCGGCGGGCAGTGACCCAGTTTTGTTTTGCCTCTTTGACCGGATCTCCTCCTTCGTAAAACGTATCCGGGAAGAAATAAGGCAGCAGGCGCCCTTCAGTATAAGAGACGCCTTCAATATCGCTGATCAGACGCAGCGTCGAGCCGTTGCCTACGCTGCCGACTACCGCATCCAGGCCGATTTGTGCAAATTCTTCCAAATAAGGCTCGGTACCGATCCAGTGGTCGCCTAAGAACATCATGGCTTCTTTGTGATGCGCATGCACGATGTTTACCATTTCTTTGATGATTTTTGCAACTTCTTTGCGCTGGAACGCAAGGAAATCCTGATATTCTTTGGTTGGAATGCGGTACTGGCCGTTATAATACCCTTCGTCAATGATATATTCCGGCCGGAACGGATAGCCTGCTTCTTTTTCAAACTGTTCTAAAATATAAGGGCTGACCGATGCCGAGTATCCGTACCAGTCTACATATTTTTCCCGGCGCAGCTCGTCAAAAATAAGCGTAAACTGATGAAAGAATGTCGTAAAGCGCAGCACGTCCACATAAGGATGCTCTTTGATAAAGTTTTCCAGACGTTTCATCGTAAACGCATGCGTCAGAGGCTGGCGCACATCAAAGGTCATCTGATGCTCCACGCCTTCCCAGCCGTTTACTGTCGCGTTGTACATATGCACCGGGTCCCAGATGATATACGCCAAAAAACTAACCGTATAGTCATGAAAAGGAATACTGTGAATCGTCACTTCCTGCGCTGCTTCGTCAAAGCTCCAGTCCGTAACCGGTACGACTTCACCCGTACTGCGGTCTGTCACCTCCCACCAGCGGGCAATATCATCCCGTGTATTCAGCTGAAGCATATCCGGATGCAGACCCTGCATCAGCGGAATACGCAGTTTGTCCCCGCATGCCGTGCAAAGAGGCGTCATCACATACATCTGCTGAATTTCCTGCGGATGCGCCTTTGCCCATGCATTGTCTTTTCTTGTCGTATAATATGTCGCATAGACTTTTAAGCCAGCATCCTTAAGTTCTGTCGGAAACTCTGTGCCGTCACAGTCGCGGACGGCATCTGCGCCCCATTTTTGCGACAGACGTATCGTGTCCTTTACAACGTCCATATCCGTAGGTATTGTTACCCTTCCTTTTTGATGTTCCATAAAAACCCTCCCTTTATTCAGATCCTGCACCATTCCTGTCAGCCGAAAGACAGACCCGTTCTTCCATTTGGCTCCACTTGCGTTCCATATCCGCTGCCAGCGCAAACTGCGTCCTGCAGCGGTCCAGGTTATGCCGTTCTCTATGAATGCGGAAATAGGTATCGCCTGAAAGAAAATCTGTCAGAAACCGCATCCCGCATTCCAGCGTCATCATTTTTGCCCCCATTGGCAGCATGGCAAGCTCTTTTCCGGTAAGGCTCCCCTGGCATCCTTTCAAAAACCCTTTCACATACTGCCCATACAACTCCAAATCGAGTGATACTTTTTCTAAATCCGTCTCGTCTTCCGCTGCCGTATTCGCCCCAAAGCGGATCGAATCACCAAAATCATACACTGAAAGCCCCGGCATCACCGTATCCAGATCAATCACGCAAATACCTTTCCCGGTCTTTGCATCCAGCATGACATTGTTCAGTTTCGTATCATTATGCGTTACCCGCAGCGGAAGTTCCCCTGACTCCTGCAGATCCGTCAGCACGGACATTTCCTTCTCCCGCTCCATAACAAACGCAATCTCCTTTTCCGCCAGCGAAGCCCGCCCGCATACGTCCGCCGCCAGAGCCTGCTGAAAAGCCGCAAACCGTTTCGGTGTATGATGAAAATCCGGAATCGTCTCATGCAGCGTATCCGCCGGATAATCTGCCAGCAATGACTGAAACGTCCCAAACGCCAGCGCGCTTTCATAAAAATCACTTGGCCGGACCACCGCGTCATAGCTGACAGCATCCGTAATAAACTGATACATCCGGTAGCAGCCGTCATCCACGCGGCAGTAACTATTTCCCTCTGCCGTTGGAATCAGCCGCAGCGCTTCCCTGTCCGGATCGCCGCCGCGGGCTATGATTTTTTTACGCAAATGCCCAGTTACACCTACGATATTCTCCATCAGTTCATCCACATTTTGAAAAATCCCCGTATTGATACGCTGCAGGATATAGGTCGCGATCCGCCCGTTATGCGCCATTTCCACCAGCTGTGTCTGGTTAATATGGCCGCTGCCATATTCCCGCATGTTTACAACTGTCCCCTGCACTGCAAACAATGCTGCAATTTCCTCTTTTTGCATAGTTTCCCCCCTCTTCTTGATTTCAAATGATACATACTGTTCACAGCATCGTCAGCAAACTGCCATCCCCAGTTCCTCCCTCGTCATTACGATCTTCTTCCAATTCTCCTGCGGCGTATATTTCTTCGACACTCCGTCATCCTCATACAGCACATATTCCGCCGCATCCTCCGCAAACCCGATCCACTCATACCGGCCCGCGACAACGCCGGAAATATTTTTCACATCTTCGTCCAGAATCGCAACCGGAAGCATATGGTTCTTTTTCACAAAAATAACCACTTCGTTTAATGCGATATCCACATAATGATGCCCCTGCTCCATCACTTTGCAAGTTCTGTCCTCCAAAGACTTCATCCGCACCATCAGCATATCCTGCGGCAGATAGACATACCTGCCCGTAGCGTTCTGCCTGTACACCGGAGCGATCATGATACTGCCGCCGACCATCAGCTGGTCTTCCACCTGCGCGGCATGTGTGTCCGCAGGATAATCAAACGCCAGCGGACGGAAATACATCTCATTGTTTAACGCACATTTCATAAACTCACTGTACAGGTACGGAAGCAGCCCATAACGTATCCGTATGATGTTCCGGAAATCTTCGGTATGCCCAAACTGATAAATTTCCTGCTCTCTCGTCCCTGCTGCGGCATGATTGCGCATCAGTGGTGTAAAAATGCCAAACTCCAGCCAGCGCATCAGCAGATCTTCCGTCGCATCTCCTCCAAAACCGCCGATATCCGAACCCGTATATAAAATTCCGCACATATTCAAAGACGGCATCTGCTGGATACTTAACAGTAAATGGCTCCACCAGGACGCGTTATCGCCCGTCCAGATCCCGCCATAGCGGTGCATCCCGATATAGGAAGAACGGGAAAACAGCAGAATTCTTTGATCTGGCGCAATCTGGTCAAATGCTTCGGATGCGGCTTTGGTCATATGGTATCCGTAAAGGTTATGTACCCGGTCATGGCGGATTTTTACCCCGTCCATATTATGGTAAAAGCTCTTGTAATCCTCTTCGCTGTTGGACAGTCCGTCGACCAGACCTTTCATATGGTAAAACTCATGCAGGCCCAGGTTTTGATCTTTTAAGGAATGGATTTCATCCATCACTTTTTTCAGATTTTTTTCCGAATAAAAGATTGCTGGTTCATTCATATCATTCCAAAAACCGTCAATCCCCTGCTCGATCAGCACCCGGTACTTTCCGCCGAACCATGCCCGGGCGCCGGCATTGAGTACATCCGGAAAATGGGACCGGCCCGGCCAGACAGCTCCTGTAAAATCAGTTTCGTCTTCCCCTTTACAAAAATAATCGCCCTGCACACCTTCCTCATAAACCGAATACCCTTCTTCGATCTTTACCCCAGCATCAATAATCGGTACCAGGTGAATGCCCTGTACACGCATTTCTTCTACAAAATCAGCAAAGTCCGGAAATTTTTCCGCATCGACCGTAAAATCCTTAAACTGTTCCATATAATCAATATCCATATAGACAGCGTCCAGCGGGATATTTTTTCCATGATACCCCTGTACGACCTTTCTGATATCTTCTGCGCAGGCATAGCCCCAACGGGACTGCTGATAACCAAATGCCCATTTTGGCGCAATATAGCTGCGGCCCACCAGTTCCCGGAACTGTTTTACAATATCTTTTAAACTGTTCCCTTCCACCGTATAAATCACGCAGTCTTTTCCCGCCTGAATCACAAGCCGCTCCATCTGCGTCTCCCCGACGTCAAAGACAACGATACCCGGATCATCGATAAAAATCCCAAACGAATCCCCGCTGGTTCTGCTTAGAATCAGAAAATTATGCGCGCTGTAGAGCGCATGCCTGCTCTCCGTATGGAACGGATCATCGGTTGCATAGCTGACATAGGAAAATCCGCGTTTATTGATACCGCGCACCTGTTCACCTAACCCATAGACTGCATCCAAAGGCTCCATCTGACAAGATAAACGAACGCCTTCCTCTGTATGCGACAGCTGCATCAGATCCAGCGGCTGGCTGCATGCCGCGATTGTCTGCGTGACAGCTCCTGTTTCCAGCGGCTGCCCAAATATGTACTTTTTGATCATGTCTGTTCTCCTTTTTCATAACATTCTGAACGTTTGTATAAAGATACCAAAGATCACTTAAAAAGTCAATTTGATTTGTACAAAAAGCCGGACATGCAGGAAGCACAAGAAATCTTCCAGACCATTCAGGAATGTAACGTGATGGAATTGGCTGCCGCCTGGCTCGCCAGGCTCCCGGCAAGCCCGGGATCGTTTGTTACAATCCCGTCCACACCCATCTCCTGCAGCCTTTTAATCTGATTTGGCGTATCCGCAGTCCAGACAAACACCCGCCTGGACGCCTGATGTACTTCCCGTACCGCCTCCGGCGTAACAGCGTCCGCCATAATCCCATAAAAATCAGCTGGAAATGCTTCAGTCAGTCCCGGATCTGCAGTCAGCGTATTATAAAGTACCTGCACATCCGCGTTCAGTTCTTTCAGATGTTCCAGATATTCGTAGCGGAACGAAGCAAATACGCACCTTTGCGTCATACCTGCCGCGTCTGTGGCTGCAAGCACGGTTTCTTCAAACCCTTCCGAATCGCCGATATCTTTAAGCTCCAGATAAATCTTTGCCTCTGAATCACGCACCTGCTCCAACATCTGCTGCAGCGTCAAAATCTGTTCTCCGGCATAGTCATCGGAAAACCATTTTCCTGCATCCATTCCGGACAATTCTTCGTACGTATAATCCGCAATCTTTCCCTGTACGCCAGTGATCCGTTCCAGCGTATCGTCATGAAAAAGTACTGCCTGCCCGTCCTTCGTCATCTGAACGTCTGTCTCAATATAGTCCGCTCCTGCAGCCAGCGCCCCGTCAAACGCCGCCCGCGTATTTTCAGGATAAGCAGACGCATAACCTCTGTGTGCGATTACCTGAATCTTTTCTATGCGGCCAGCCTCTGCATCCTGCACATGGTCCGCGGATGCAGTCTGTTGAGCAGCCGCCCTCTGGCGCTTTTGTACGCCAATCACGGAAACCGTCAGCAGCACACAGATCCCTGCTGCAGTCAATACAGCGCCCGCCGCCATCCATCCGCGCTTTTCACGCACAGACCGGCCAAGTTCGATCCTGCTAAAGAACAGCGGATATCCCGCCATAAGATAAATCCCGAACAAAAACATCGAAAAAAATCCCGCATACTTTCCAGCCATAAACAGTCCAAGCACCGGACTTACCGTTTTTAACAAAAAGACAGCCAGCACAGCGCCAATCACAAAACGCGCCCACTTCTGCCCTGCTGTGCCAGCCGTTTTAAATTTTACAAAGCGGCGTTCCAAAAGCCACCCGGTCAGCAGACCCATACCAGCCCCGGCGTTCGTCAGGCATCCGACACGCAGCATCGGAAAAAAGCAAAACAGGCATCCGCCGAACCAGACGCAAAGATCTCTGCTCTGCCCGCGGTCCGCCCATTCCAGCGCTATGCGCACCGCCCAGAGGAACAGCAGCCCGGTCAGAAAAGACACCCCAACGTCCTGCGGCGTATGCACGCCAAGATAATTTCTGGAAAACATAATCAAAAAAACGATCGCCCAAAGTCCAGCGCTCAAATACTGCCTGTCCTTTTTACCGTCTTTCTTTCCCTGCGCCCATGTATGGCTGGCCGCCGCGCCCCAGGAAGCTATGGCCCTCGCTGTATGTCCGCTTGGAAATGAATACCCGCCCGCCGACGCAACTGCCGCCTCTACCGGACGCACCCGGGTGTCGCGCAGCCATGGACGGTCGATCCTGCAAAATGCTTTTACAAACTGGCTCCATGTACAGGCAAGCGCTGTATTCCACCCCATCAGCTGTCCGGTACGTTTATCCATACACCAGTAAATCCCGGCCAGCAGCAGGAACGTCGGGACAGATTCCGCCATAGATGTAATCTCCAGCATAAACCCATCCAAAATGCCTCCAGCGGCTTCCCGAAGCCTCTGCAGAAATAATAAATAAGAAATATCCATGATAAGCTCCTTCGTTGTTTTTTACGATATTCTTTCTGAAAAATCCATGGCGTCCGGCACTTTTCTTAAAATGTCAACGGTATGCGCACTTGCCCCCAGCAGTTCGGCACGCTCGCATACAGACGTCTGATACTGCACAAACAAAGAAAACGTCTCCTCATCCATCGTATGCAGCGTCTGCCGCATATAATCAGCCGGACCATCCGGCGCAAAAATCTGTACACGCTCCAGTCCGGCCTGCGCGTTGATTCGTTCGATATCCTCCAGACGGACATAATCATACAAGTCCTTCGGCTGTGAAACACAATGAAAATCTGTTGTCAGCCGCCCGTTTTCCAGGCATTCTTTGACATGCCCATCCCGAAAGCCATACATCAAAACCCCATATTCATTCATACAGTAAGCCACTAGAATATAACCGCCTGGTCTTGTGACACGCGCCGCTTCTCTAAGCGCCCGCACTTTATCTTCCATTGTATATAAATGGTACATCGGCCCGAACAGCAATGCCAGATCAAAAGACGCGTCCGCAAACCGGGACAGACGCAGCGCATTTCCCTGATACGCTTTGACACTGCTGCCTTTGGATTTTAAAATACCCAGATTATATTTTACCAATTCTACCGCTGTCACATCATACCCTTCATCCGCCAGCTGCACACTATAGCGCCCGGTTCCTGCGCCGATCTCAATAATCCGCGGATTTTGCATGCCTTCCAGATATTTATGAATATATTTCATCGTAATGATATATTCCACCTGTCCATGTCTCCTGCCCAGCCGCTTCTCTTCGCAGAATTTATTGTAATACTGTTCCAGTTCTGTCATCGTATTCTTTGTTCCTTTCTGCTGTTTCATCGTTCAAACCGTATGTCAAAATTGACAGACCTATGTTTGTCTGGAATTTAGCACACTTTCAAAATCTGATATTCCTTCCAGCAAATCATTGATTCGATTTATCTCCGTATTTTGATCTAATGGCTGCTGCGTTTTATTTGCAGAAGTATGAGCCGTTTCTCCCCTCAAAGTACCAAAAGACGACAAAGTAGAGATAAACATCGCATCGAAATCATCTATTTTATATCCCAACGGCCCAAACAACTTCTTTATATTGTCCTCTTTAATTCCATGATTTGACTTTATTTCTTTACGAAAATCCGCAATAATCATTCTGGCCTTTGTTTCATTGGTATCGTTTTTATCAATCCTGTCATGCCAGATAAAGACGGATGATAAATTATAATTCGCAATTTTTTTATCCAGCCACTTTTTTTCTGCAGCATTTAATAACCGTAACGCAACACTCTCAAAATAATCCTCAAATTCCGCATGACACAGCAGCCGTAACCCCCTTAACCGATCCGCCTGCAAACTCGTAATACCATTTATAGACTGATGAAATTTAAAATTTTTTTCTATTTGTATAATTCTTCTTTCCAAATACCTGTACTCTTTCGATTTCCTCTGTGTACTCATAAAGACTCCTCATGTTACTCTGCCTTAACAACCACGAATCTGCCTTCTTCCAATGCAAGTCTGGGAATTTTCACGTGACTCTTCTCTTTTCCTATTACCGTTTCCAATAGATCCGCAATCAATGAAAAACGCAAATCAACCCTGTGGATTTCTTTTGTCGTATCACTGACCGCATGGATAAACATAGAATTGTCATTTAATTTTACAAATTTTTCTACAAATAGCTCCTTCTTTTGATCAATTGCCGACCTGATTTCATGGAAGGAAAAATAATATGTTAAAACCTCATAGATTGCCCTGTTAAATCTTCCGCTGCATGTTCCATCTTTATATCTGCAAAATACAGAATCAGGACGAAATAATTCCGTTAAATAAACTATCGTATTTTCTAATTCCTGGAATAATTCACGGATCTGTAACTCACTGTTTTCCCAGCTCTTATTTAAATTTTCACATGTAGTATCCAAAAATTCCTTTAAATTTCCCTGGTACTGCTCCGGAAAGCATTTAAAAGCAAAATATCTCAAAGCCAGCTCAATATCTTTCATGCGGGGATCAGGATTTTTATTATTTAACATTTTTTTTATAACTTTGCTGTTCGCTGTTTCATCATCTAAAAAATCCAAAAAAGGACCTGGTTTTAATGCCTGTCTTAATTCCTGTGATGATAATTTCTTGCTTCCGGTATTCAATCTTAAAAATACACTATAAAGAAATCCTTCATCCGGCCAATTTTTTATAACAATCGTACGAATAGACTGATTATCCAGGTTATTTATATAATCTGCATTTTCAACTTCCAACTGTCGGTAGGACTTTCCATTAAAATCTTTTAATATATCAAGCCCCTTTAACTTCAGCTGCTTAAAAACCTGTTTCTCCTGCAAATTTTTTTCTTTAAATTCTTCCTCTGAAACGCCTGCATAAAATCTGCGGATACTTAATAACCTTTGTTTTCCGTCTATAACAATGTATGAATTTTTTTTCTTCTTATTTTCTGCCAAAATAATCGGCGGAACCGGGAAGCCTAACATTAATGATTCGATTAACTTGCTCTTTTCCTGTTCACTCCAAGCATCTCTTCTTTGAAACGAAGGATTTAAATCAATATTTCCTTTTTTCAGTTGACCCGCAATCGTCTCTGTAGTCCAGTCCGTCCCCCAAATCACAGCCTGATTAAACCTGCTCAAATCAATTTTTAATTCTTCTTCATTTTCTTCTCCGGCTGTTTCAAATATAACACTCTTTTTTTCTATCATACTTGTCCTTTCCTTTGACACATTTACCCCTCTGCGGCCAGAAAAGGCCCTGCCTCCCGGCAAAGGGCCTTTCCGGCAGCGCAGCCAGAAAACTGGCCAGCCTGCTTTTATGCTTTTTTTATTCCTCTTCCAACTCTACATGTACCCTCTTAAGATGCCAGATATCTTGCACATATTCCTCAATCGTGCGGTCCGAAGAGAACTTGCCGACATTTGCGACATTCAAAATCGCGCTCTTCGCCCACTGGCGTTCGTCTTTATATGCCTGCATCACGCGTTCCTGCGCCTGCACGTAAGAACGGAAATCCGCAAGTACAAAATACGTATCTGCATACTGCGTGCAGTTGGTATTCAGTAAGGAATTGTACAGATCACGGAACAGTTCTGTATCATTTCTGGAATAAAATCCGTTAATCAGCTGCATCAGCACTTGACGGATTTCCGGATCGCTGTTAAAAATGTTCATCGGATTGTAATCGCGTTTGTGTTCATGTTCGATGACTTCGTCCGAACTCATGCCGAAGATAAACGCGTTTTCTTCACCCATTTCTTCAACCATCTCTACATTCGCGCCGTCCATTGTTCCAATTGTTAAAGCGCCGTTTAACATAAACTTCATATTGCCGGTGCCGGACGCTTCTTTGGATGCGGTTGAGATCTGTTCCGATACGTCCGCCGCCGCAAAGATCCATTCTGCATTGGACACGCGGTAATCTTCAATAAATACAACCTTAATTTTATTATCAATGCTTCTATCGTTATTGATTACGTCCGCTACGCTGGTGATCAGTTTGATCGTCAGCTTCGCCGTTTTATATCCGGCAGCTGCTTTCGCACCGAAGATAAAGGTGCGCGGCACGAATTCCATCGCAGGATTTTCTTTGATCTTGTTGTACAGGTACATCACATGCAGGATATTCATCAGCTGGCGTTTGTATTCATGCAGACGCTTTACCTGCACGTCAAAAATCGAACGCGGATTCACTTCAATACCATTGTGGTCAAAAATATATTTTGCCAGGCGTCTCTTGTTCTGATATTTGATATGCATAAATTCCTGCTGTGCCTTTTCATCGTCTGCGTAAATTGCCAGACGTTTCATATGGGACAGGTCTTTGATCCATTCGTCGCCGATATGGTCTGTCACCCAGTCTGCCAGAAGCGGATTGCCGTGAAGCAGGAAACGTCTCTGTGTAATTCCGTTTGTCTTATTGTTGAACTTCTCCGGGAACATCTGGTAAAAGTCTTTTAATTCCTGGTTTTTCAGGATTTCGGTATGGAGCTTTGCTACGCCGTTTACGGAAAATCCTGCTGCAATCGCAAGGTTAGCCATTTTTACCTGTCCGTCATATACGATCGACATTTTCTGCACTTTATTATAGTCGTTCGGGAACTTCTGCTGGATGGACAATACAAATCTGCGGTTAATTTCTTCTACGATCTGGTAGATTCTAGGAAGCAGCCTGGAGAAAATCTCAATCGGCCATTTTTCCAATGCTTCCGCCATAATCGTATGGTTCGTATACGCACAAGTCTTTGTCGTAATCGCCCATGCATCGTCCCAGCCCAGGCCCTCTTCGTCCATTAACAGACGCATCAGCTCTGCGACTGCAAGCGTCGGATGCGTATCGTTCATCTGGATCACAACCTTATCCGGAAGCATACGGATATCCGGATGATTTCTCTTAAATTTTTCCAGCGCCCGCTGCAGGGAAGCGGATACGAAGAAATACTGCTGCTTTAACCGCAGTTCTTTTCCCGCGATATGGTCGTCGCACGGATACAGCACGTCGGTTAAGTTTCTTGCGAGGTTTTCTTCTTCGACAGCCTTGCGGTAATCGCCTTTGCCGAATGCTTCCAGCTCAAAGTATTTGACTGGTTCCGCATCCCAGATCATCAGCGTATTGACCATATTGTTATTATAACCTACGATCGGCATATCATATGGTATCGCTTTGACGGACTGGTAGTTTTCATGGATAAACCTTGTCTGGCCGTTTGGCTGGTTCTCCGCGCGTACATAGCCGCCGAATTTTACTTCATAGCTGTATTCCGGCCTGCGCAGCTCGAATGGATAGCCGTCTTTTAACCAGTTGTCCGGCGTCTCTACCTGGAAACCGTCTTTGATTGCCTGTTTGAACATGCCGTAACGGTAACGGATGCCGCAGCCGTAGGCCGGATAACCCAATGTAGCAAGTGATTCCATAAAGCAGGCTGCAAGTCTTCCAAGGCCCCCGTTGCCCAGCGCCGGATCTGGTTCCTGATCCTCGATGACGTTAATGTCCAGCCCGATTTCTTCTAACGCTTCCTGCACTTCCTTATATGCGGTTAGATTAATCAGGTTGTTGCCCAGCGCACGTCCCATCAAAAACTCCATAGACATATAGTACACAATCTTTGGATCTTCTCTGTCAAACGTCTTTTGTGTCGCGAGCCATTCATCAATGACCACATCCTTAACTGTATTAGCGACCGCCTGGTAGATTTCCTGCTGGCTGGCCTCATCGAGCGTTTTGCGGTAAAGGTTTTTCACATTATCCTTTACGCTTCTGATAAACGTCTCTTTTTCAAACATTTTGCTTTTCATTGGTGTCCTCCTTATAATTATGCTATGAAAATCCCGGATGCCGCCGCTGCATGACGGTCAGGCACCCGGGGAAATGCCTTTATTTTTTTTCGACGCTCAGGGTCACGGTTTCCCCATTCATATTCCATTCCTTGCTGTAACCGCTCAGCTGATCCGCAGTCAGTGAGACAGCCAGTACTTCTTTTTGAATTGTATCCGCGTTTTTTGCGATACACGCCGCCGCTTCTGCATCTGCGGCATAAGAAACTGCAATCTTGTCCATAACTTCAAACCCTGCTTCCTTACGCATCGTCTGCAGTTTGCTGATCATCTCGCGCACAAATCCTTCTTCGAGCAGCTGCGGCGTCAGATTGGTATCCAGCACAACCGTAACGGTATGGTCGCCTTCAGTCATATAGCCTTCCATCTGCGTCGTCGTAATCAGCAGATCTTCTTCTGATAATACAATGTCTTCCCCGATGCTGTCAAGCCGCAGTACGCCCGTTTCACGCAAAGCAGCCATAGCCTCATTTCCGTTTACATCCGCCAGCGCCTGTTTGATCTGATTTAAAAATTTTCCGTATTTCGGTCCGACGGTGCGCAGCTGCGGCTTAAAAGTATAATCCGTATAAGCGCTTACGTCTTCTGTAAAGGAAACTTTTTTTACATTCAATTCTTCTTCGATAATTGTTACAAAATAATCCGCAAGCTTTGCCGGAGCTTTGACAAACATATTTCCGATCGGCTGGCGGTTTTTGATACTGGCGCTGTTGCGGCAGGCACGGCCCATCACTACGATTTTCAGCGCCGCATCCATATCCGCTTCCAGCTGCGTATCGATCTGATCCTCACGAGCCGTCGGAAAATCGCACAGATGTACGCTTTCCGGTGCGGAAGCATCCACACTGCATACCAGGTTGCGGTAAATATCTTCGGTAATAAACGGAACCATCGGCGCCGCTGTTTTTGCAATTGTAACAAGCGCGGTATACAGCGTCATATAAGCGTTGATTTTATCCTGTTCCATACCTTTTGCCCAGAAGCGTTCACGGCTCCTTCTGACATACCAGTTGGACATTTCATCCGTAAAGCTGTCTAACGCCCTTGCCGCTTCCGGAATCCGGTAGTTGTTAAGGCTTTCATCCACGATTTTGACAACGGTATTCAGCCTGGATAACAGCCATTTGTCCATCACGCCTAATTTTTCATATTCCAGCTGGTACTTAGACGCGTCAAACCCGTCAATATTAGCATACAGCACAAAAAACGCATACGTATTCCATAACGTACTTAAAAATTTGCGCTGTCCCTCCTGTACTGCCTTCCCATGGAAGCGGTTCGGCAGCCACGGCGCGCTGTTGATATAAAAATACCAGCGGATCGCGTCCGCGCCGTACGTCTTTAACGCTTCAAACGGATCAACCGCATTCCCTTTGGATTTGCTCATTTTTTGTCCGTTTTCATCCTGCACATGGCCAAGCACAATGACATTTTCATATGGCGCCTTGTTAAATAACAGCGTGGATTCAGCCATTAATGAATAGAACCAGCCGCGCGTCTGGTCAACGGCTTCTGAGATAAACTGCGCCGGGAACTGCTGCCTGAACAGATCCTCGTTTTCAAACGGATAATGATGCTGGGCAAACGGCATCGCGCCGGAATCAAACCAGCAGTCAATCACTTCCGGCACACGCTGCATCCTGCCGCCGCACTCCGGACACGGATAGGTCACTTCATCGATATACGGCCGGTGCAGTTCTGTCTGCAGCTTCTTGTCCGGATGCCCGCATTTCTGCGCCAGTTCCTCACGGCTGCCGATACATTCCTGGTGTCCGCACGCACATTCCCATACCGGAAGCGGCGTTCCCCAGTAACGGTTGCGGGAAAGCCCCCAGTCCTGGATATTTTCCAGCCAGTCGCCAAAACGGCCTTTGCCGATGGATTCCGGTATCCAGTTTACCGTATTGTTATTGCGGATCAGGTCTTCTTTTACCGCAGTCATTTTGATAAACCAGGACTCTCTCGCATAATAGATTAACGGCGTGTCACAACGCCAGCAGTGCGGATATTCATGCTCAAATTTCGGCGCGTCAAATAACAGCCCTGCCGCATCCAGGTCTTTCAATACGAGCGGATCTGCCTTTTTCACAAATACGCCCGCATAATCTGTCTCCTGCGTCAGTTCGCCTTTGCCGTCAACCAGCTGCACGAACGGCAGGTCATACTTGCGTCCTACCTGCGCGTCGTCTTCACCGAATGCCGGAGCGATGTGTACGATTCCGGTACCGTCCGTCATCGTAACATAGGAATCACACACCACATAAAATGCCTTCTTATGCTGTTTTTCCACAAGTGCATCTGCAAAATGGAACAACGGCTCATATTCCTTATACTCCAGATCCGTTCCTTTGTATGTTTCAAGCACTTCATAAGCGGATGATTTCTCCTCACCGTCTCCGGCCAGCTTTCCAAGCACCGTATCTAACAAAGCCTGCGCCAGATAATACGTATATCCGTCTTTTGCCTTAACTTTGCAATACGTTTCCTGCGGATTGACACAAAGCGCCAGATTCGACGGCAGCGTCCACGGCGTTGTCGTCCATGCCAGGAAATACGCGTCCTCGCCCACAACCTGAAAACGCACGATCGCAGAACGTTCCTTGACCGTCTTATAGCCCTGCGCTACTTCCTGCGCAGACAGCGGCGTGCCGCATCTTGGACAGTACGGAACGGTCTTAAAGCCTTTGTACAGCAGCTTTTTATCCCAGATCTGCTTAAGCGCCCACCATTCCGACTCGATATAATCATCCTCATACGTGACATACGGATCATCCATATCCGCCCAGAATCCGACCGTTTCCGAGAAATCTTCCCACATTCCCTTATATTTCCAGACAGACTCTTTACACTGCCGGATAAAAGGTTCCATCCCGTAATCTTCAATCTGATCCTTGCCGTTTAGGCCCAGCATTTTTTCCACTTCCAGCTCCACCGGAAGACCATGCGTATCCCATCCGGCCTTGCGCGGTACATACCTGCCCTTCATCGTCTGATAACGCGGAATCATATCCTTGATGACACGCGTCAGCACATGACCGATATGGGGCTTGCCGTTAGCCGTCGGCGGCCCGTCGTAAAACGTATACGTCTCACCGTCTTTTCTGGAATCCATCGATTTTTGGAAGATTTTTTTCTCTTTCCAGAAATCAATGACCTTATGCTCCCTTTCTACAAAATTCATATTTGTATCTACTTTACTGTACATACTGTTAGAAATTCCCTCCTTTATTCTGCCTGTTACTGTCCGCACCTGCCGCGTCCTTCTGATGCAGCCATGTCCAAATGCCGCAAAACGCCAGTACCCTGCGTCTTAGAAATAATCCCCGTCGTCAAAAAACTCAAAAAAATCTTCCAGATCATCCTCATAATATTCCCTGTCGTACTCCGGCCGCTGCTGCAGCCTTGGCAGCTCTTCCTGATAATACTGCACAAACGGACGCCACAGCAGCGCAATTGTCACAATCAGCGCCAGTACGGATATTACAGATGTCACAATACCCGCGATCGCCATACCCCTGCCCTGCGTACCCCTGCCAAACTGCAGAACGCCAAAGATCACTGCCGCAATCGCCAGCGGTACATTGATGCATGTGCAAAACAGCACTAATGACAAAATGCCAAGCACCATAGAAGCGATGCCGAATCCATTGCTGTACGAACCCTGCCCCGCCTGCTGATACTGACTGTACTGCGCCTGCCGGTCATACTGCTGATACGGATTTCCCTGCCGCTTGCAATCATATTGCTGATACGGATTCCCCTGCTGATTTTGTCCATACTGCTGTCCATATGGATTTGCCTGCTGGTTCTGCCCGTACTGCTGTTCATATGAATTTGCCTGCTGGTTTTGCCCGTACTGCTGTTCATATGAATTTGCCTGCTGGTTTTGCCCGTACTGCTGTTCATATGGATTCCCTTGCCGGCTCTGCCGGTAAGGATGTTCATATGAAATAGCAAGCAGGTGAAGCTAGAAAAAATATT
>VSNY01000149.1 GCA_009774535.1 Lachnospiraceae bacterium | reverse complement strand
GCCATTGACCATCCGGAACTGATTACAGAAGCAGCCAGCCAGTTCGGCAGCCAGTGCGTGGTTGTGGCCATTGACGCCAAACGCCGGGCAGACGGCAGCGGATGGAATATTTATAAGAATGGCGGGCGTATCGATATGGGGATCGACGCCGTGGAATGGGCCGTCAGGGCAGACCAGCTGGGCGCGGGAGAAATCTTATTGACCAGTATGGACTGCGACGGGACAAAAGCCGGATATGATCTGGAGCTGACAAAGGCCATTGCGCAGCGCGTCCGCATTCCGGTGATTGCATCCGGCGGCGCAGGCACCAAAGAACATTTTTATGAAGCACTGACTGAAGGTAAAGCAGATGCCGCGCTGGCAGCGTCCTTATTCCATTATAAGGAACTGGAGATTATGGACTTAAAGAAGGATCTTGCCAGACGAGGTGTTCCGGTCAGGATCTAAGAAACCAAAGAGGAGCTGATAAATATGGGAATGATCGAAAATGACTGGCAGCCGGCCGTACAGGAAGAATTCGGCAAGCCATACTATAAAGAATTGTATCAGTTTGTAAAAGAAGAATACAGTACGCATGTAATCTATCCGCCATCGGAGGATATTTTTAATGCACTGCATCTGACGCCGCTGTCAGAAGTGAAAGTGCTGATTCTGGGCCAAGACCCGTATCACAATGAACATCAGGCGCACGGGCTGAGTTTTTCTGTGCTGCCAGATCAGAAAAATATCCCGCCATCCCTGCAGAATATCTATAAAGAACTGGAAGATGATCTGGGCTGCTACATTCCGAACAATGGTTTTTTGGAAAAATGGGCCAGGCAGGGTGTGCTGCTGTTAAATACAGTATTAACCGTACGTGCGCACCAGGCAAATTCCCATCAGGGCAAAGGCTGGGAGAAGTTTACCGACGCAATTATCCGCGCGGTCAATGAGCAGGACCGCCCGATTGTCTATATGCTCTGGGGCAAACCTGCCCAAAGCAAGATCCCGATGCTGAAAAATCCAAAACATCTGATCTTAAAAGCACCGCATCCAAGCCCGCTGTCCGCGTTCCGTGGATTTTTCGGATGCAAGCATTTTAGCCAGGCAAACGCGTTTTTACAGGAACATGGCGAAGAGCCGATCGACTGGCAGATAGAAAACAGGTAAATTTACATTACAGTTCCATGAGGTATCAAAACCGTTAAAAATATACAACTCAATCAGAGAAAGGGGTTATTATTATGGATCAAAACTGTGCATATTGTATGGAAGGGGAATTATCTGCGAAATTTGGAATTAAGATCTGTGAACTGGAGACAAGCAAGATCTATCTATTCAAAGAGCAGAGCCACAAAGGACGGGTAATTGTGGCTCACAAAAAACACGTGGGCGACATGAACGAGCTGACAGCAGAGGAGCGAGGCGCTTATTTTGAAGAAGTAGCAAGAGTAGCCAGAGCGCTGATGGCAGCATTTCACCCGGACAAAGTCAACTACGGCGCATATGGAGACACCGGACGCCATCTGCATTTTCATCTGGTACCTAAGTACGCGGACGAATACGAATGGGGCGGAGTTTTCGCAATGAACCCGGACAGAATCTATCTGAGCGAAGAAGAGTATGACGAGATCATTGCCGCGATCAAAAAAGAACTTGGCGTATAACGAAAACAGAACAAGCAGCAGCCTGTCCGCCAAGAACATATGCCACATAAAAAACGGTCACCCATGATACAATGCAGACCGTTCCAAAAACCTGCAATGAATAAGATCTGCCCGGCCTGTATATAATACAAGCACAGACAATCATTCAGGTATCTAAGCTGGATTGGCTGCCAAAGCCATCCAGCTTTTTTATGGAGAAGGCATATGACAAAAGAATTATTTGATTTAATGAAAAAACTGGATATCCAGTCCCCGGAAGTGCAGTTGGCCCTTCGCTGCGCGCCACTGCTTGCCGGATTAAAATGTTCCAATCTGCTGATTCTGAAAAAAGTACAATCCTGCCGTATCCGGCGTCTGATCGCCCATACAACGATCAGCGGCTATTCTTTTTACCAAAGCGAAACACAGGAATTTCTATTGCTATATCAGCCCAGCCAGCTGGCAGCCCATCTTTTAGAACCAAAAGCAGCCAAAATACTCAGCCATCTGGAATATCCGGATCATTGCCTGCAAAGCGTTCTGCGTACATTTGCAAAACGCTATCAGTCTTACCGCAGCGGAAACAGCAGCTTCCCGCATGAAATGGGCTTATTGCTGGGCTATCCGCCTGGGGATGTATACGGCTTTATAGAACATCACGGAGCAGACAGTCTTTGTACCGGGTATTGGAAAGTTTATGAGCATGTACCCGAAAAAGAAGCATTATTTCACAAATTTGACGCAGCAAAAGAACAGCTGATTCGAATGCTTGCGGCGGGCGTTTCCATGAGAGAAATGATGGAGTCCTTAACCTAAGCGGAAGGGAGTGGCAGCACGGACGTGACTGTGGCAGCGGAAGGGAGTGGCAATCTCCCACGCCCCGCAGAATCATCCGGCCACCCTGGCCAGTCAAAAAAGTAAATACGAAAGGATTGCCCCCCATTTTCCATTTTTATACAAAAAAGGTATTGACGGTTGCAACAGCTGTATAGTAAAATGAAATCTGAGCAGCTTTAAGACTGTGCAAAGATAAACAGATATAGATCCAACCCCTATAGAACTTATTTTTGCACAGTTCTTATTATATAGCAGAATAACAGAAACGAAAAATATCCTCCTGTATCCTGAGATCAGAGATACGGGAGGATATTTTGCTGCCGTTACACTGGTGCTGCAGCCCCAAAAGGCTGTTATTAAGCCTGCTGCAGCGGTCTTTCGTTATAAATCCGAGCGAATATATGCTGCCTGGCAGCAGGTATTGTAAATGGATGTGCAGAGTTTATTTTAATGTAAACTGCCCTACTAAATGCTCCAAAGCTTCCGACTGGGCAGATAACTCTTCGCTGGTAGCCGAAGACTGCTGCGCTGCAGCAGAATTGTTCTGAATAACTTCTGAAATCTGCTCGATGCCTTCCTCCAGCTGTTTCATGGCATCCGCCTGGGTATCAGACAGTTCGCTGATTTCATTGGTGGATACCGCCAGGGAATTGATGCCTTTAATGACAGATTCGATAGCGGTCGTTGCTTTTGCCATAATTTCATTCCCATGGTCAATTTCCTGCAGCGAATGTTCAATCAGTTTCTTCGTATCCACTGCAGATGCAGCGCTGTCAGAAGCAAGCTTTCCGATCTGGTCAGCAACAACAGCAAAGCCTTTTCCTGCCTCTCCGGCTCTTGCGGCTTCGATAGATGCGTTTAAGGACAGCAGATTGGTCTGCGATGCAATATCTTCGATGGCCGCAATAATATTGGAAATTTCTTTGGAGGTATCGTTGATCCTTTCCATTGCTTCATTTAAGAGACGGATATCCTGGCTGCTTTCTTCTGCATCCAGGCGGAACGTTTCTGCGTTCCGGTAAGACTGGTTTGCTTTTTCTGAGCTGTGGATTACAGTTTCTGTAATGCTCTGGATCGTTGCAGTCAGTTCCTGTACGGAAGCCGCCTGATCCGTTGCGCCTTCGGCAAGCGCCTGAGCGCTTTCTGCCATCTGGCTGGCGCCCATAGATACCTGGTTGGATGCTTCATGGATATTTCCAAGCGTATTGCTCATAGAAGTAGTGATGGTATCAATAGCTGTACCCAGCTGGATAAATTCGCCTCTGAAATCCGCTTCTGCGGTAACGGAAAAGTCGCCGTTTGCAAGTCCGGTCAGAGCTTCGCTTAATACGCGGATATAGTCCTTGAGCAGACCGATAGCAGTGTTAAAAGATTCCGTCATTTCACCGATTTCATCCGGATACATAACATCTACGTATACATCCAGATTTCCGTGTTCCAGCTGCCCTGTTGCTTCCTGGATCTTTATGATCGGTTCCGCAATAATTTTGGAAATAAATGTGGAAATACGGAATGCAATCACAACGGCGATCAGCATAATCACAATCATGACTGCTGCCATAATATAAGCCTGAATCGTCAGCCTTCTGGAAACATCGTTTCCTGTCGCTACATTTAAGTCGATCAGACCTTCTACCGTATCTGTCAGCTCCTTAAAGGTCGGTTTTGCCTGATTGATCAGCAGATCAAAGGCTTCCTCATCTTTATGTTCCATAGCAAGCGACTTCACTTGTTCAAATAATTCGCGGTATTTCGGAAGAAGTTCTTCGATTTTGCTCAGGTAGGGAAGTTCTTCTTTGGACTGGCAGTGATTGCGCATAATGGTATAAGCATCGTTTGTAAGCTCTTTGGCGGACTCAAATTCCTTCTCGGATTCTTCCATTTCAGAAGTATCATCCAACAGAATAATTTCCCGCACTATAATTGGTTCCTTACCCAGATATGTACTAAAGATACCGATTTCACCCTGGGAAAATCCGTTTGTCACAAGTGCATGGTTGTAGCTTATGTTGGAGTAGATCAGTATAAACAGGCCGATAATGCTTGAAAGACTGGCTACCGCAACAGTAAGTATAAAGCTCGTTTTCAGCTTTTTTTCAACTTTCATGTCTTTAATTTTGTTCAGCATAATATAATTCCTTTTCTGTACTTACTCCCCGTCTGTTGCAGCTGCGGGGGCTTTGATTCCGGTAAAATATTCCATCTGCTAATATACAATACAATATTCGCTTGTCAAGGTACTTTCAATAATTGCGCTGGAGATTGTCTGGCAGCGATTATATTATAAAATTATTATAACACTTTCAAAAAAAGTTACAATCATTATTTTTAGGATCTGATTTTAAAACGGTTCGTCTGTTCTTTTAATTGATCGCTTAAGTCAGCAAGCACTACCGTTTCCTGACGGCAGTCTTCGATGGTGCTGGACAGCTCCTGCATGCCGGTGCTTGTTTCCTGCGAAGACGCGGCGTTGTCCTGTGAAATGGTCGTGAGCTGCTGCACCATACTGTGGATGCTGTTTTTTTGTTCTTCCAGGCGTGAGGTCTGTTCGTAAATATTGCCGGAAACAGAAGATACCGCATCGATTTCTGTCTCCAGATCTTCAAAAACGGCTCTTGTCTGATGCAGTTTTTCTTTCTGGATATCCGCATCCTTTTGGACTTCTGCCATTTTTTGGACGCTGATGCCGGAATTTGTCAATAGTTCCTGTACAGATGCTTCGATTTCATGGGCGTTGCCGGAGGAGTCTTCCGCCAGCTTGCGGATTTCTTCCGCGACAACGGCAAACCCTTTTCCGGCTTCTCCGGCTCTTGCTGCTTCAATCGAGGCGTTAAGAGATAACAGGTTGGTCTGCTCGGAAATATACTGAATCATCTGGACGGCGTTTTGTATATTTACGGCTGACATATTAGTTGCGTTTGTCTGTTCAGAAACCGTTGAAATATTTCTGGTTGTTTTTTCATTCATAGCAATCAGCTCTGCCAAGGTCGCGTCGGTTTGTCCGGATAATTCCATCATGCGTCCGACTGTCTGTTCCAGATTCGCTACATTTAAGGAATTCTGTTCAATTACATCCGCCATATTTGTAACCTGCTGGCTGGCGGATGCGGTTTCCTGCGCCTGCGAATTGCTTCCTGCCGCAATGCCTTCTACCGCTGTATTAATCTTACCGACATTTTTCGCAATCAGCGAAAATTTTTCGGAAAATTCATTATTGCTGTCATTTAACAAATCTGCTTCATGACTGATGCTTTTGACGATCTCTCTTAACTGGAACTGCAGATCACTGACTGCATGTGTAATAATATCGACCTCGTCTTTGCTGTCCGGTTTTGTCTGCGGAAGCTTGCGGCTTAAATCTCCGTCCGCAAGCACTTCCAGCTGACGGGCTGCCGTATGGATGCGGCGGGAGATAGAACTGGAAAAAAATCCTGCAATTACGGCGCAGACAGCATAGGCGGCAGCGCCGATCCCAATCAGCAGATAGAGAGTAGACCGGATAAATTTGTCAACGATATCTTTTGGTTTTCCCGCGAACAGCATCCCGGTGTCCGTAGGGATATAGTAGCCGTAATAGGCAACGCCGTTTACTGAAATATCTGTGTCAAAATAAGCGTTTTTTCCATTCAGCACATGGCTGATTACTTCTTCACTGGCCTTTGTTCCGACGGCGCCTTCGATGGAACTGTCAATGCGGGTATCGCCTTGGAATACGGTAATATCGATATTTTCTCCTTTGTCTTTCAGATAGGAAGTGCTGCCGTGAAATCCATGGACCGCGGTCCGAAGCGTCTCTTCCACGCGGACATTCACTTCACCGACAGAAAGTATGAGGCTGCCGGATATCAGGATGACACTTAGGGCAAATAAAGACAGCATTTCCAACGCAATTAGTTTCAATTTGATATTCATTGCTGCATCCTTTCAATCGTTTTCAGTCGTTTGCTATGTATGATCTGTACTCTGACACATCTGTCATTCCTGGTCAGACAGCTTGAATTTTTGTACCATCTGGTTGAGCCGCTCGGCCTGTGAAGCCAACTCTTCGGAAGTTGCGGATGTTTCCTGCGAAGCTGCGGAATTATCCTGAATGCCATGGGAGATTTCTTTGATTCCTGTACGCAGCTGCTCCATGCCTTCTGCCTGTACAGCTGCGTTTTCCGCTGTTTCCTGGATCATTTCATTGACCTGGTTGACAGCGTTTACGGATTCTTTGAGGGAATCTACGGCGCTGGCTGCAATTGCGGTTCCTTTGTGGATCTCTTCCATAGAGACTTCGATCAGGTCTTTTGTTGTGCTGGCTGCTTTGGAGCTTTCCAGCGCCAGCTTCCCAATCTCGTCCGCAACGACAGCAAAGCCTTTCCCGGCTTCTCCGGCGCGGGCTGCTTCGATGGAAGCATTTAAGGACAGCAGATTGGTCTGTGACGCGATTTCTTCAATCGTCTGGATAATGCCGACCACCTGCTGGGAAGTCTCATGGATTTTATGCATGGCATCCATCATCTGTTTCATTTTTTCCTGATTCTGCCCGATCATAACAGCGGCCTGCGCCGTTGCTTTTGCAGAAGATTCTGCCTTGCTGCGGCTGCTTTCGACCTGATCGGCCACCGAATTGGTAGTATCCGTAAGCTGCATGATGGAAGCGGCCTGTTCCTCTGCGCCTTCTGCCAGTACCTGGGAAGCGGTAGCCAGTTCCGTAGCTCCGATCGATACGCGTTCCGAACTTTCGTTAATACCGGTCATTACCTGGCTCATAGATTCGGAAATATGAAGCAGAGCCGTTTTTATTTTCTGAAATTCTCCGGCATAATCCTGTTCCAGTTCAATGCTCAGCTGCCCGTCAGCGATCTTGGACAGCACCTTGGACGTCTCGTTAATATATACAATATATTCTTTCAGACGATCTACAGTTTTTTGCATGGATGCTCCCAGCTCGCCGATTTCGTTTTCACTTGTAATTTTCAAATCCACATCCAGATTACCAGCGGCAAGCTGCTGTGCGGTATGGTTCAGCTCCAGAATCGGTTTGGTCAGGCTGGCGGCGCTTTTGCGGATTCTGACAGCGATCAGTACAATTCCGGCTGCAAACAAAACTGTCAGCGCAATCACCATATAGGCCAAAACAGCGAAATATTCTGAAGAAGGCAGGTTGCTGAGAATCAGATACCCGGTATCTCCGGCAAAATACAAAGAGCCATATTTTGTCACCCCAGCTGCTTTGTAACTTAAAAACGTGTCTCTTCCGGATGCGATAGCATCTCTGACATTCTGGGATATATCCGCGTCGGCTATATTTTTCTGAATCATATCGCTTTGCGGGTGGTAAAGGTAGGCGCCGTTTGCAGACAATAACTGGATATGTCCGTTTTTGCCGATTTTATATTCACTCATCACCGTAGTCATATGATCCAGTGAAATATCCATCCCCACCGCGCCAAGTACCGTTTGGTCTGCGTCATCGATGACCGGAGCCGCAGCGCTTACGATCATCTTTCCGGTGGAAGAATCTACATAAGGTTCTGTCAGTATAGTTTTTTTCGTTTCGATACAGCTATACCATCCGCGGCCGGTAATATCCCAGCCTTCTTCACTTGTAAAACCATCTGACTGTGTCAGTACGCTGGCATCCAGATCTGAAATCCATACGGCCATCAGATTTTCAGTATCCGTATTCGCAATTTTTACCAGGTTGTCCATAACGACATCCATTTGCGGGGTCTTACGGATATCATCCGCGGCTGTTGTCTGGCGCATCACATCTTTGATCTGCGGATTAACAGCCAGCTGTTCCACGCTTTTGGTATATTGCTGGAGAAATCCGGTCAGCTGATTGGCGGCAGCCCGGGATTCCTGTATAAGCTGTGTTTTTTTTGATGTAATACTCAGCCACCCTACCATACAGATCGCGGCTGCGGCTACGAACAGAAGCACCAGTATTACGCTTCCGCCGATTTGCCGGAGGATTTCATCTGCTATTTTTTTCCTGGAAGATGATTGTTTGTTTTGCTGCTTCATAAGAATAAACCTCCCTGTGTGTCTTTCGCATTTTTTTATTATAACGCTATTTTGCGGGCAATACAATATCTAATTCACAGTTCAAAGGTGTGCATATATACTTTTGAATATAATTTGAGTTGGCTATGCGGACGACTCTGCGGGCGGGGAGCTGGGGATTTGCCGGGAGACACACCTTGGGCGGACTGGGGCAACACTGCGGCGAACGAATCGCTAACTGCGACTAAGACAGTCGGCGTGTGTGCCGTCTTAGTCTCCGTAAGCGCTGGATTTCACCTCCGTTAAAAGCGCCCCCTCTACGTCCTTCCAAGGTGTGTCTCCCGGCAAATCCCCAGCTCCCCGCCCGCAGAGTCTGGTTATGGCAGGCTTTACAATATTTAAATGGAAGTCTGTGTGAAAAGCTGCCTGTGTTTGTAAATTCCTCAGAATCAGAGACTTGAAGTTTGCAAATTTCTCGGAATCAGGTGCTTGAAGTTTGTATATTCTTCAGAATCAGATGCTTGAAGATTGTTTTATCTGAAATAAATCTAATATAGTGTGGGTAAGTGAAAAGAGACGGTAGTTAATCTATGTCGACCAGGATATGTTCGGAAAATTATATAAATGCAGTGCAAAATCTGATTTACCGCATATATTTTAGTTCTGCCTATGGAATGCTTTGGAGAATTTATTTAGTTCTGCCTATGGAATACTTTGGAGAATTTATTTAGTTCTGCCTAAGGAATGTTTTAGAGAATTTATTTAATTCTGCCTAAGGAATGCTTTGCAGAATTTATAAGAATTTTAATATTTTAAAGACATAGGAAGATCAGCCAAAATTCATTTCAAGACTGCCTCCTGTGAGTACTATAATGAGATCCGTTATCTGTATAGTTTTTCCTGCTCCGTGAGGTGCAGGAAACGATTCATTCGCTGTTTTATTATTACAGAATTTGACCAAATCTACGGAACAAGAGACACTAATTACCAAATTCAGCCAGACTTACCATAAGAAAAACCTAACTGTTTGTTGCAGATGAAGAGATATTCATAACCATCTCCTGCCAGCATCACATCAAAAGAAGCCAGACGAACGTAAAGCCGACCATAAATCAGACTCTGCGGGCTGGGGACGGTATGGAGGCGCGGCAGACACACTCTGGAAGGACGTTGAGGGGGCGCTTTTAGCGGAGGTGAAATCCAGCGCTTACGGAGACTTAGACAGGAGGCCCACACGCCGACTGTCT
>VSNY01000148.1 GCA_009774535.1 Lachnospiraceae bacterium | reverse complement strand
CGGGAAAGAAACAGAGGATATATCCGTGTAGTTCTCGGGCTCTATAATTTACAGGCGCAGAAACATGCGCAGGTAAACAAAGAAATGATTGATCTTTTGTATTTATGCAATGTCAGGGAGAAGTTTCTCGGCGGAATCGCGGACAGGATATATGCCACGCCGGAGCAGGGATTTTCACGGGTGGATGGAAGCATGTATTTTGCCCCGCCTGTGAATGCCGGTTATGACTATTACAATAACGGAATTGTGTCGAATGCTATTTTGGGAAATATCTATATAGATTTTGGCGGGGAAGAATACGACATCAAAGGACTTAGCGTTGATTTCGGCGATTATTACCCGGTGGATTTTACGATAAAGACGGATCGGGACGAAAAAAGTTACAGGGAGAACGATAAAAGATATTGGAGGACGGAAGACGTATTTGACAAAACCACATTTATACAGATAAGGCCGGCACGGATGGTAAATGGCGCCGGAAGACTGCGGATACTCCGGTTTTCCTGCGGCATTACGAATACTTTTACAAATGAAGAGGTGATCCGCTATTCGGGGAAGGAATACATTTCGCCTATTTGCGAAACGCTGCCGAGCAATGATGTAAGACTGACTGTGGCCAATTACAATTCTTACTATAGCCCGGATAATCCGGGGAGCGCTTTGGCCTATATGGAAACCGGGCAGGAAATCAGAGTCGCTTTTGGATATGATGTGGATGGGAACGGGGATATCGAATGGCTCCCGGAGAAACTTTCCTATTTGAAAGAATGGAGCGCAAATGAATCGGAGGCACAGTTTACTTCCACGGACATTTTTGACCATATGACGGGAATTTATTATAAAGGAACGTTCCGGGAAGAAGGGATCAGCCTGTATGACCTTGCAACGGATGTGTTTGCAGATGCGGGCATCACCAATTATTTTATCGACAGCTATCTAAAAGAAATTACCGTCCGAAATCCGGTTCCGGCGGTCAGCCATTCGGTAGCGCTGCAGATGATTGCCAATGCCGTAAGAAGCGTCTTGCTGGAAGACAGAAAGGGAATGGTGGTGATTTATCCTGCTTTTGTTCCCGAGATGGAGTCAGATGCAGACAATCAGACGTGGTACAGCCATGCAGGAAATATTTTGACGGATGAGGAAAAGATATGGTACGCGACTGCAAGCAAGGGGTTTACGGCGGTAGACGGAAGCATGAAATTTCTTCCGGGACAAGGGAATGACCTGCTCCATACCGGATATATCAGCGAAAGCGTCTGGAGGAAAGACGGGGATGCGGAAGGGCATTGGGATCGGGGGACGCCGAAAATAATTTTAAGAATGGAATCTACCTATACCGTTTTCGGCATCGGAATTCGCTTTCAGAAATATGCGCCGGAGCAGATCTGTATCAATACCTACCAGGATGGCGAACTTTTGGAGCAGGTCGTCGTGGACGAGCCGGGTATTGATTATCGGCTGAACTATGATTTTTTGGACTTTGACCAGATGGAATTGGTATTTACGAAGGGGATTCCCAATGCAAGGATCTTTGTAAGCCATGTTACTATGGGGGAAAACACGGATTACAGGCTCCGCCGGACTCATGAGCTGATCAGCGCGCCGGTTGCGGTAAGGCAGAATAAGATAAAAGATATCAGCGTTTCATTTCATTCTTATAAAGAAACTCCGGAATCGGTCGTCGTCGCATCGGAAGAAATAACAGTTCCTTATGACGGGTATGAACATCTGGTTTATTTTAAAAATCCTTCTTACGGACTTTTTCTATTTACCAGTGACAACAACGGGGCGGGAAACCGTGCCGCGGTACGGGCCGAAATGACGGAAAGCAGCAATTATTATGCAAAGATAAGATTTACCGGGGTGACGGAAGAAACGGTAATCAGTTACAGCATCAGCGGATACGAATACAGCGTAGAGGAGCAAAGATATGTGGCTGGTTACAACGGGAACGGGGAGAGCAAGGCGTGGAGCAATCCCCTGGTCAGCACACAGGAACATGCGAAAATCCTGGAAGAGTGGATTGCAGCATATTTGCTTGGAGATGTGGATTATCAGATGGAATGGACGGGCGATCCTTCCGTGGATGCCAATGATTTGTTCGAACTGGAAACGAAATATGGGAATGTGTTTGTGAAGAGTTATGAAAACACGTTGTATTTTAATGGGAGATGGACCGGGAGCATGAAGGCAAGGAAGGTGGTGGAATGATAGTATGGCGGTATGGAAGACACCGAAGACAGACTGGGCGGAGCATGATCGGTTTGAGTTGGAGGATTATAACAGAATAAAGAATAATATTTATTATCTTTGGGAAAGGGCGTGTGTATTGTTTTCTAATTTTAGGATAGAAGCCATGGGGGACGATATAACGTCGGAAGCTGAGGATTTTAATGTGGCGTATTTTAATGCGTTTGAAAGAAATATTGAGATTTTAAGCCAGAATACCTATGCGCAGAATCTTGGAATGAGACAGACGTTTTACGCAAACGGGGCGTTTATTAAGTGGGATGAATTGAATCGGATAGAGAATGCGGCCATTAAAATAAAGAAGATAATAGATGCAAAGGAAGAATCGGTACAAAGGCTGCCGTTTAGGCTGGGGGCACCGAGGGATTTTCAAATATAGGAAAAGGGAAAGGGTGAATAATATGGCTTATGAATTTTTACCAACCAATTTTAAGGATGATATTATAAATGCAGAAATAAATGAAAGAAGAAAATACAGAATGATCCAGAATGATGACGGAACGGTATCTTTTGAAGATGTGACAGATTATTTACAGAAGGGGGATTTATTTGGCAGCGGCAATGTAAATGATATAAATAGAAAAATTAATGGGATAAATGGGACGACAACGGTCAGTTATATAATTAGCAGAAGAATGGAGAAGTGTAAACTTGTAGATTATACTGTTTCGGAAATAGAATATAATGAAAAAATAGGTCAGGCTCGATCCGTTAATAGTAGCAACATTGACGTGGCAAATCCTTCTGCAACATGGGAAATTGATTTGGAGCCTAAAAAACTATACTATTTTACATTAGATTGTAGGGAGTTCATAGCAAATATTCAAGAAAGTTATGAAGGCAGTAGAATAAGTATGATCGGAATGGAATATCAGTCAACTGCTGTTTTGCCCTGTTTTTATCAGTTATTTTGTTATGGCAATGGAACCGGAATGAATTCTGTATATTTTTATCCAATAGTATATAATTTTTCGGATAAAAACACCATAAAATCTTGATTATCCCCTAAAACACTGTATCTATCGCACTATCAAAGGATTGCAACCATTCATTTTACTACTTATTTACTACTGACGAATGAGCCTTGATACGCTGATATTCTGGGATATGCAAAGATATGGTACAGCACATCAGTATTGAAACAACAAAAATCGAATAAAGCATATAGACTACGGAACGCACAAAATCAGCGTTCCTTTTCTATTTCCAGCCGTTCAGAAATGGACGGCTATTTTATTACCCAAAATGAAAGGAGCATTAAGAGATATGAAAAAGAAATTAAAGCGATTGCTTACAGGTATGCTTACCCTTGCAACCGTATTTACTACTCTGCCAGCTTCCACTGTCCATGCGTCAGAAAAGCAATACTGGACAGACGCAGAGGAAAAAGCAGGATATGTAGAAAAAGTTATGAATGATGGAAGTATCGGTTCTACATTCCATGAGGGCATTATGAAAGTCGAGGGAGAAACGGCTTACTGTGTTGACATCAACACGGACTTTCAGTCTGGCTATAAGACACGTTCAGACGCAAGCTCACGCATGAGTGCCGACCAGATAGCGGACGTTGCCTTATCCCTTGAATACGTCAAGCAGTACGGCGCAAGCCATAAGGGATTGAACCACAAACAGCTTTACTTACTGGAACAATGCGTTGTATGGCAGAGGTTAAGCGTTCATCTGGGCTGGCAGTGTGATAATGTCAGAGCTTCCTATGATGAAATTTCAAAAGCCATACAAGATGAAGTCTATGCTGGTGCAAAGGCTTTTGTGAAAGCCAACAAAGGACGTTATGAATGTGGCGGTTATATCTACACTGGAAAGGGACAGGATATCGGGCAGTTCTGGGCGAAGCTGAATGTAGGAAGCGCAAAGTTACAGAAAGTTTCCTCCAATACCAGCATTACAAACGGCAGTGATGTGTATTCCCTTGCTGGGGCGGTCTACGGTGTCTATTCTGATAAGAATTGCCAGAATGTCATTACCACCCTTACGACAGATAGCAACGGGAATACCGAAGCCGTAGAAGTCAAAGCTGGAACTGTATTCATCAAGGAACAACAAGCTCCTGCTGGCTACAAGTTAGACAAGAATGTTTATCCGTTGACCGTGGAAGCTGGCAAGACGGCAAACTTGAAAGTGAGCGATACGCCAAAGGTCACAGAAACTTTGATTGAGCTTTTCAAGATTGACTTGGAAACAGGACAAGACAATGCACAGGGGAACGCTTCCCTTGCAGGTGCAGAATTTACATGGAAGTATTATGACGGTTACTACAACAAGGACAATCTTCCAGCAGAAGCCACAAGAACGTGGACAACACAGACAATCGCTGAAAAAGACAGTGACGGCACAGTACACTATGTTACCCGTTTAGCTGACAAATACAAAGTAGCTGGGGACAGCTTCTACACACAGAACGGTATCAACTGTCTGCCTTTAGGAACGATAACTGTTGAAGAAACCAAAGCCCCAACAGGTTACTTGTTAGAGGGCGCATATATGCAAGCCAACGGCAGTACGGAACAGATTAAAGGCAAGTATGTAACACAGATTACAGAGGACGGCGACCTTGCCGTATTATCGGGAAGCAACCAGCACTCCGTATCTGACAAGGTTATCCGTGGCGGTGTGAAAGTTCAGAAGCGTGACCTTGAAACCAAAGATACAAAGCCACAAGGCAATGCAACACTGGAAAATACAGAGTTTACCATAACTTCCTTGAATGAAAGCCCTGTTCTGGTTGAGGGTTCATTTTATAAAAAGAATGATGTAGTAAAGACAATCCGCACAGGTGCGGACGGTATCGCTTCTACTGCTTCTGATTTGCTACCTTACGGAAAATACCGCATTGACGAAAGCAAGACCCCAGAGGGCTACCTGCTGACTGGTGCAGTTCCCCGTGAATTTGAAATCATAGAGAACGGAAAAATCGTAGATTTAACAAGTGAAGAAAGCTCTGTCAATAACCAGATTATCCGTGGCGGTGTGAAAATACAAAAGCGTGACCTTGAAACTAAGGACGCAAAGCCACAAGGCGGTGCGACACTGGAAAATACAGAGTTTACGATTACTTCTTTAAGTGAAAACCCTGTCTTGGTTGACGGGAAATTGTATGGCAAGGACGAAGTGGTAAAGACAATCCATACAGGCGTTGACGGTATCGCTTCCACTGCTTCTGATACACTTCCTTATGGAAAATACCGTCTTGACGAAAGCAAAGCCCCAGAGGGATACTTGACAACAGGTGCGGTTTCCCATGAATTTGAAATCACGGAAAACGGGAAAATTATTGACCTTACAGGCGAAGAAAGCTCTGTCTACAATCAGATTATCCGTGGCGGTGTGAAGATACAAAAGCGTGACCTTGAAACCAAAAACACGAAGCCACAAGGCGGTGCGACATTGAAAGATACAGAGTTTACTATCACTTCTTTAAATGAAAATGCTGTCTTGGTTGGCGGTAAGCTGTTCAACAAGAATGAAGTGGTAAAGACAATTCATACGGGCATTGACGGTATCGCTTCCACTGCTTCCGATACGCTTCCTTATGGAAAATACCGTATTGACGAAAGCAAAGCCCCAGAGGGCTATCTAAGAACAGGTGCAGTTTCCCGTGAATTTGAAATCAAAGAGAATGGGAAAATCGTTGACCTTACGGGCGAAGAAAGCTCAATCTATAACCAGATTAAGCGTGGCGACATTGAGGGTGTGAAGATTGGTGCTGGCACTCATAAGAGATTAGCAGATGTGCCTTTCAAGATTACCAGCAAGACCACAGGCGAAAGCCATATTGTCGTGACTGACAAGAACGGGCAGTTCTCCACTGCTTCAAATTGGGCTTCCCACAAGCACAATACCAATGCAGGAAAGACCAGCGAGGACGGCGTATGGTTCGGTTCATCAGAGCCAGACGACAGCAAGGGTGCATTACTTTACGATACTTACGAAATTGAAGAATTGCGCTGTGCCAGCAACAAAGGCTTCAAGCTCATTCCTGCCTTTGACATTGTGGTGTCAAGAGATAGAACCGTCATTGATTTAGGAACATTGACAGATGAATACGAGAAAGAAATCTCTATCCATACCACAGCTACCAGCAAGGACGGGGAAAAATCTATCCTTGCAGGGAAAGAGGTCACTATCGTTGATACGGTCAAGCTGGACGGTCTGGAAAAAGGCAAGAAGTACCAGTTAAAGGGCTGGCAAATGTTAAAGGAAGAAAATGCAGAGCTTATCATTGACGGCAAACGTGTGGAAAGCGATTATACCTTTACTGCTGACAGTGAGGAAATGAAAATCGAGATTGAATACACGTTCAATGCTTCTGAACTTGGTGGAAAAAACCTTGTAACTTTTGAGGAATTGTACGATATGTCCAATCCGAAAGAACCTGTCAAGGTAGCGGAACACAAGGACATTGAGGACAGCGGACAAACGGTACTGATTACAGAGCGTATCATCAATATCCATACCACTGCTACCAGCAAAGACGGCGAAAAGGTTATTGAAGCAGAAAAGGAAGTAACTATCATTGATACAGTTAAATTAGACGGCTTGGAAATCGGTACAAAGTATCAGCTTGTAGGCTGGCAGATGTTAAAGGAAGAAAATGCAGAGCTTGTCATTGACGGTAAGCGTGTGGAAAATGACTACACATTCACAGCAGACAGCGAAACAATGGAAGTCCAGATTGCCTTTACCTTTGACGCTTCCGAGCTTGGAGGAAAAGACCTTGTGACCTTTGAAGAATTGTATGATTTAAGCAATCCAGATGAACCGAAAAAGGTTACAGAACATAAGGATATTGAGGACAAAGGGCAGACGGTATCTGTCAAAGAGAAGCTAGAAACACCAGCTCCCGAAGAACCAGAACAGCCGTCCAATCCCGATACACCAGATACACCAGTGAAAAAGACGGACAGCCCAAAGACAGGCGATACAACAAACATTATCGCTCTTTTGGTATTGCTTGGCGGTTCTGGCATTGCATTGGCTGGAACATACTTCTTAAAGAAACGCAAAGCTAAGAAGTCATAGGACGGTATGGACTTATGAAACAGAAATGCCGTTCCCCGACAACGTAGCGTGTCGGCAGACTACCCTTATTCTGGCTTGTCTGCCACCTACCTGCACGCACACAGCTTGTCAAGGGTGCTGAAAGCACAACGCTTGCCCTTGATAAGCTGGGGGCTTGCTGGTATCACGTTATCAGCCAGAATAAAGAACTTAATAAATATCAGAAAGAAACGAGGTAAAAACATATGGAACTTAAATTTGTAGTGCCGAACATGGAAAAGACATTCGGCAATCTGGAATATGCAGGAGAAAGTGAGGTTGTTCAGCGTCGGATCAACGGACGCATGACGGCAGTGTCCCGAAGCTACAACCTTTACAGTGATGTGCAGAGGGCAGATGATATTATCGTGGTGCTTCCTGCTGAAGCTGGGGAAAAGCATTTTCAGCCAGAACAGAAAGTAAAGCTGATTAACCCACGCATTACCGCAGAGGGCTACAAAATCGGCACAAGAGGGTTTACAAACTATATCCTGCTGGCAGATGATATGTTACCAGCAGAGAATAAATAAGGAGGGCTAAAGCATATGAGATTAGCAAACGGTATCGTGATTGAAAAAGAAAAGACATTCGGGCAGTTGAAGTTTTCGGCATTAAGACGTGAGGTGCATATCCAGAATGAGGACGGAACGGTAAGTGATGAAATCAAGGAACGCACTTATGACCTTAAATGCCGTGGACAGGGACGAATGATACAGGTGTCCATTCCTGCCACTGTACCTTTGAAAGAATTTGACTACAACGCAGAGGTGGAACTTGTCAATCCTGTTGCTGATACAGTAGCAAACGCCACCTTTCAAGGGGCAGACGTGGACTGGTTCATTAAGGCAGACGATATTGTCTTGAAAGGCAGACCTGCACAGCCAGCAGGAAACCCACAGAGCCATAACAACCAGCCGACACAAGGGAAAAAATAAGCAACTGCTGTTTTGAGTTGCTAGTGGTATTGAATAGCTGTATAATATCCCTATAAATTAGAATTTGTGGAGGAAAGATAAAATGGATAGACCTATTACAACATTGTTTATGCTAATGTCTGTTGATGGGAAAATAAGTACTGGTGCAACAGATGATTTGGATGTAGATAAGGATTTTCCTAAAATTAAAGGCGTTAATGAGGGATTACACCAATATTACGAAATAGAGCAGACAACAGATTTGTGGTCTTTCAACTCGGGTAGAGTGCAAGAAAAAATGGGAGTAAATAAAAAGAAAATACCAAGGAAAACACCGGTTTCCTTTGTTGTAATTGATAATAAACATTTGAATGAAAATGGTATTCGCTATTTTTGTGCTTTATCAAAAGAGTTTGTGCTGATTACGACGAATACAAGACATCCTGCCTTTAACGTAGAGGATGAAAATCTTCATATCATATACCAAAATGAATTATCCTTAAAAGATGCACTTATAAAACTTAAATCGGAATATGGTTGTGAGAGAATAACAATCCAGACTGGAGGAACATTGAATAACTTATTTCTTCGTGAAAAGCTGTTTGATTATGTAGATATTATTATTGCACCTGTTTTGATTGGCGGCAAGGATACTTCTACTCTAATTGATGGAAAGTCTTTGACAGAAGAATGCGAATTATCAAAATTGGGTGTTGTGAAGTTGCAAGAATGTGTAGTTTTGGAGAACTCGTATCTTAGATTACGCTATGAGGTGATTCATTGACAAATCCCAGTTTGTCTATAACTTCATATTCAATACCATAAGCAGTTAGTCTACATGATTGACTGCTTTTTTCATGCCCAGAAAGGAGGTCTTATGGCATTTTACAAATATAAGGGAAAACGTATCAGAGCCAGCGACAAGTCACTTGTGTACCGCTTCTGTGGCGGTTCGCTTCTGCTCCTGTTCGTAGCGGTCATACTGCTTTTGAACATGGGACAACTCGTGCGTACCGATTGGAACAATTTTACCCTAATCAGCAATGACGGACTGGCGTTGTCGCTCTCCCCTTACAACTTCATAACTATTATTATAGCGACTGGTAGCTGTTTACTGGTCGCTTTTCTGTATTATCGCTTCTGCCATGACAGGCTGAAACAGCTCATACACCGTCAAAAGCTGGCACGTATGGTCTTGGAAAATGGATGGTATGAAGCAGTGACGACACAGGGGAACAGCTTTTTCACTGACCTGCAATCCAGTAAGTCAAAAGAGAAAATTCGCTATTTTCCCCGTATGTATTACCGCATGGAAAAAGGCTTGCTTCATATCCAGTGTGAAATTACGCTGGGGAAGTATCAAGACCAGCTCTTGCAGTTGGAAGATAAGCTGGAAAGCGGTTTGTATTGTGAACTGACCGACAAGCTGTTGTATGACGGCTACGTGGAATACACGCTTTTATATGACATGATAGCGAACCGCATTTCCATAGAGGACGTACAGGCAGAAAACGGGGGCTTGCGCTTGATGAAAAACCTTGTCTGGGATTATGA
>VSNY01000147.1 GCA_009774535.1 Lachnospiraceae bacterium | reverse complement strand
TCATGCTATTTTATTGCCAGTTTTTATTGAATTTTCAAGGTGCATCTGCGCTTATTCAAATGCGAAGTTTGAGTTATTGAATTTACGGGTGGTGAAATAACCGTATATCCCTGCTTGCAGGAATTGGTTGAAGAAGCGTTTAAAAATGATTTTTTTAAAATAGGTTTGTTAACAAATGGATATGCTCTAAGTGATAGTTTTATTGACTTCATTATTAAACATAAAGATAAGCTGTTTGTACAGATTGATTTACATAGTCTGCGAAATGATTATTGGGAATGGTTTACACGGGTTAAAAATGTACGAGACAGAATTGTGAATAATATTGAGCGGTTGGCAAAGAATGGTGTTTTTATGCGCATTGCTGTTGTGGCTACTCCTAAAAATATTGATGAACTTGAAGAAATTGCCGATGTGGTGCATCATTTAGGCATTGGTTCATTGGGGTGTAGTGCAGTAGTAAAAGTTGGCAGAGCTGAAGAAGGAGATAGTAATCTTCTTATAACTGATATTGCTACACAAAATCGCTACATGCAGGCTTTAGAGAGTATCAATCACAAGTATCCGAACTTTATATTTAGGATTGAATACGGTGAATTAAAGCGTCCCAATTGTGGGAGTATTACATCTAATGTCACTATTACACCAAATGGGGATATTAAATACTGTACTATGGACACTTTAGAGTATTTCAATACTGTTCTAGGCAATGTTTTTGAAATGCCAATAAAGGATATTTATGATAAAAATCGTGAATATGTAAGTGCTATATATTCAACACAGCCACCTGATCCAGACGACCCACAATGTATGATGTGTCAATATCGTTTTTTTTGCGGCAGCTGTATTCTTAGAGGTTGCATTGGTTCACGTAAGATTATCAAAGAAGGAGGAATCTGTAATTGGTACAACAACATACCGTCCATAGTGAAAAAGAAATTATTTGCTTAAAGGATATATGCCGTAGTTTTGATGGTTATACGGTCTTAAAAAATCTGTCGGTATCCATTCGGAAAAATTCTGTACATGCATTGATCGGGCCGAACGGTGCTGGCAAAACTACTTTTCTGCGGGTAGTTGCAAATTTACTTCAGCAAGACAGTGGGAATATCGATTATAAGTTTGATCGTCATAATATTTCTGTTATGCTTGAAAACGACTATTTATTTGAGAGCAAAACAGGCAGACAGAATATGGAAAGCTATAGTCAATATTGGGGGATCGACTTAGACACAGCGTTAAAAAATATATCCGGATTTACGAAATTATTGCAAATGGACGGGAACTTAGATAAAAAAGTACACAAATATTCAAAAGGAATGAAACGTAAAATATCTATGCTGATTGTTCTTGCCAGGAATACGGAACTTGTGATCTTTGACGAGCCGACATCAGGCATAGACCCTGAATCTCGTATGGAAATAAGAAAGCTGTTTGACGTTTTAAAAGATCAGGGCAAGACGATCTTGTTAACTTCACATGATCTTTCAGAAGTAAAGAAAGTAAGTGACTATATTTCTTTTATCAAAGACGGCTCTATACTGGAAACTGTTGTCAATGATGATGCGATAGAGGATTTGGAAGTGAGATATTTTCACAAAAAGGAGGGATAAGCTGTATGGTTGGCAAAAAAATTGTTTTACTAAATTTAAAAGACAGCATGAAATATCCGACCTATTTGATGATGGTTCTTTTATTTTCTGCATTAGGCGCCTTTATGATGATCCAGCAGGGGAATGTTTTTGTAAAAAATGAAGGGACTGTATTTGTTTTTCACTATATGTATGTTGCTTTTAATTTATCGATTTATGCGATGGTAATGACGGTTGTAATTACAAATCCTTGTATTACAGAGAAATCTACTGGACGATTAGAATTTTATCTGGCAAATATGGTGGATTTAAATACGATACACAGATCCTATACAATAGTAACATCTATATTGAGCATGACGGCTGTTGTTATTTTCAATATGCTGCTAATTGCATATGGGTTGATATCCGGTGAGATTGATTTTATTCAAAGATTATATAATATTCACACCTTTTTATGCTTTATGACATATCTTGCATTTTGTTTAAGCATATCATATTTATTAAATCTAATCGTACTTTTATCAAAGAAGCCACAGACTGTCCGCTCCATAATATTTATTGTCTCTTTTATTGTTTTATATGGCATGCTGCTCCCTGTCCAATCAATTGCGAAAATAGGTGAATTAAGCAGTTTTGGCATTATGAGAATTTTTATCGCAGCATTTGCAGTCTTCACTGTTGGCGTTGTTTGTATTGCGTTCGGTTTGAAAAGATTTCTTTCAAAAGAAACGATTATTTTATCGCTGAAACAATAAAGATTGTGTAATTTGGAACGAAGTTGGAAATCGAATCCGTATGAAGTGAAAGAAAGGATGGAGCAAATCTGTTATGATCTACAGAGTTGCTCCAATTTTGTATCGGTATCCATTATCTAGCGTTTACGTTGCTCTATTTCTGATCCGTTCGGATCCCAAACGCTTCTGCCATCCGCAAAATCTGCCTGGCCCAGTTCGTATGCGTCTTTTGTTCATTCATTCGTTCCCCGGAAGTATTTGCCGCTATGCAGGAAGCCAGGGAGGGATTCCAGTTTAGAATGCTGCAGGCGTCCGCATAGTCTTTTTGCGAAATCCGGTATGCGTCGTTTACAACTTCGATCTGGTTTGGATGAATCACGGTTTTACCAATAAACCCGCACAGCCTGTCTTCAGCCAGTTCTTGTTCCAGTCCTTCTTTCCAGTCTTTTCCATTGTAATATTCAAAAACGGGTCCGGATACGACATAATCCATGCCATAAACCGTAATGATATCAGAAAACAGGTTGGCAACCGGGCGGATACTGTGGATGGATTCATGGGCATGCCTGCGGAACGAAAATAAATGACACAAATCGTTGCCGCCCACCCGGATATTCAGCACCAGATCTTCCACACGAGAGAGTTTTTCTTTCAGTGTATATAAGATCTCATAACGGCTGCGCAGGTCAATCATGCAGGCGCTTTCATAAATCGGCATCAGATACAGCGGATGCAGGCTTTGTTCATTGGCTGCGATTACAGCCTGTATGTAAGCGTCCGCCTGATCGGGTGCAAATTTGGGGATAATAAAACCACTGAGCAGCGACCGGCTGTGTCCAAGCAGCGTAAGCAGGCGCGGAATCTGCTGCGGCTCTCGTACACGGACAAAGATTTTCGGCAGATAAAAAGATTGCTGCTGCGCTGCCTGATCGATCTGGCGGATGGAAGCCGCAAGGGAATGTTCCGCCTCTTCCACATGCAGGTCGCTGATCGTATCTTCCAGGCACAAGGCAAGGGAAAAATGGCCGCCATATTTCTGGCTGATTATAGAAGCTGCAATCGTATTCCGATTTGCAGGGCAGTATAACAGCGGGCCGATACTGTAATAGATCGATGAATTTTTCATGGCTTGCTCCTTTTGCTTGATTTACTCCCTGTATAGTATATAGATTTTGCCAGTATTTAGCAATCTTTCTTTTTGCCGCTTTCTTTTATTTTTCGTATGATCTGGTTTTGCCTGTTTACTTCCAACCACAGACTGATATAATAAATCGCGGCGCCAATGACATATGGGACGGAAAACGACAGGATCAAATCCCGTAATCCGTTTGGATGAATATCCACAAAACACGCCGCGATTTTAGTGCCAATAAAAATAACGCCAATCGCACACAAATACTGGATCAGGAGCATCGCAACCGGAGAAAACCGTTCCAGCCGGTAATGCTGGGATAAAACGCCGACGCCTAATATACTAAAAATCAAAAACAGAAACAGATTCAGCTGGGCAGGGCTGACCGTGCCGGATACAAGGACTTCAAGCACAGTCAGCGATATTGAGACGAACGTATAAGTGACGCAGATTACGGAAACGATATTTTTTTTATTCACGATTTTCAATCCGGAATCCTCCTTTATTTACAGAATTTAAAAATAGATTGAATTTTTTCTTGTAGCTGCGGTTAATGCGGATACGCTCTCCGTTATCCAATAATGCTGTTACGCGCATATTTAATTCTGGTTTTAAAACATCGATTTTATAGACATTTATAATTGTGGATTTGTTTACCCGTACAAATCCCAGTTCAAAATACGCATGTTCCAAATCCTGCAAAGAGACAGAGATCTGTACGACTTCCTGTTCGAGACAGGCAAATGTTTTTTTGTCTACGGATTCAAAATAGTAGACGTTTTGCAAGGAAAAAAAGATCTCCTTTCCGTCCGCTTTGCCAACAAGCTTTTGCCTGTGTTTTTTCAGATCATCTAAAAGTTCTGTGATTTCTCTGGTTTTTCTGCGGTAATAGACGTCAACATAATCCTCCGGCAGATCCGGCTGCTCGTATTCATAAATCTTCAATGCTCTTTCCTCTCCAAACGATCTGCAGCAGCTGCATTTCCGGCAGCAGGTGCGGATTACGCGGTATGCTGCTTTCGGATATTATAACATGAACATCAGCGTAATGGCCAGCCAGGAAATTATATAATTTTTCCGAAGTACCAGATACATGCTTCCAAAAAGCAAGGACTGTACGACTGTGAAAATACCTGTGGCGCTGCCCTGGGTTGCGATATGAACCAGGCCCCATGTTGCTGCAAGCAGAATACCGCCGGACGGGATGCGTGAACAGCCGGAAAAACGGATCTCAAACGCCAGCTGCCCATGCGCGATCAGCAAGGTCACCAGCAGGATTTCAAAGGCATAATATAGATATTGGAATAAAAATTTTATTGGGCCAAGGCCGGACCATTCGATCGCTGGTTTCCAGCCGTTCCATGCCCATGTTGTATAAACGATGGATACGGCAAAGATGACTGCTGCAAAAAACAGCTGTTTCCTGTCAGGAGCATCTTTGGGACAGGCGGGCAGCTGCCGCAGCAGCCATAGGCCGGTCAGGCCCCAGACCAGGCAGGTGATCGTCCAGTGAATCAGGTGATTTGCGGTAGTCCATGTGCTGGAAGACTGGCCATAGACAGCTGTTTCCGCTATTAACACCAGCGCTTCCATACCCAGTCCGCCGAAGGCACAGAAGGCGGCGTTGAGGTGGTCGTTGGCTGTGTTTGTTTTGGTTCGTTGTTTGCTTGTAAGTGTTCGCATAGTGATTCCCTTTCTTTTTGAATGATTTTGAATGATTCTGAATCCAGGATATAGCAAAGGGGGATGGGGCGCAATAGGGGAGAGACTATGCTGCATTTTGAAAGGGCTATGTTGCGAACATGCTATTACACCAATCGAAATCTAAGAATATTATATTTATATGAAATGCTGGCGTCTCATTCGCTCATGTGATAAAATAAATAGCATCAGATCATACGATCAGTTACAGTCAGCAAAACAGATACAGGTGAGAATTATGGAAGGATGGGTTACATACAGGCATAACAGGATCAAAGTAAATTCCCTGGAAGACTTCGCCAAGATCCGCGGCGCCGTCCGGGAAAGCGGCAGGGACGTATATTTTGTACGAATGCTGGGCAGAAGCGCCGCATATGATCATCAGATCCTGCAAATGGATCAGAAGCTGCAAAGACAGATGCAGGCAGGAACTTTGTTTTACCAAAGGATCAGCAGTCTTCCGGCACTGTCTGATGCGCAGGATGTCGCATATTATACGGCGTGTTATGAGCATTGGGCAGCGGCGGGGATGCGAAAGATCCGGACAAAGGTAACGCCGCAGCTTGCGGTGCAGGAAGGAAAAGCGCTGGAAGTCCAGCTGGGCGCAGCGTGCCGGGAAACGCTGGAACAGTATATGAAAGGCAAAACGGCTGTTACAGAGTCGATCAGGAAAAATTTTGCGGTTAAGTTATTGTTTTGGTATGATTTTGTATGCGGCGGCATGCGGCAGTGGCGCAGGGACAGTTGTTTGAAAATAGTGGCGCAGAATGTGAAAAAAGAACAGGAATATTTATTTTATTATTTTCTGACACTGACTGGCTGCGATGTGCTGCTGCTGCAAAGTGAAGGGGATCTTGCGGATCAGATGAAACACAAAGGGCTGTCTGCGGAAGTGCGGGCCGGAGATTTTAGCGCTGCAAGTCTTCCGGCAGCGGTCTGTATGGAAACTGCACAACAGCCCGAAAGCGGCGCCAGCGCGGACCATCCGAACAGGATGATCGTAAAAATCCCGCAGCGGAACAGAAAAAAGCACATACAGACGGCGCGGACAGAAAAAAGCTTTGAAGAGCTTGCAGCGCTGGCGTCATCCATTGTTCTGATTCTGGTCTATGGACAAAACGGGGAAGCGCTTGGATCTGGTTCCGGCATTATGGTAGGAAGAAGCGGCTACATACTTACCAATGATCATGTGGTAAGAGGCGGATATACGTATTCCATACGCATAGAAAACGACGATCAGGTATATCAGACAGATGAGCTGATAAAATACAATCCGCTGCTGGATCTGGCGCTGCTGCGGATTGACCGCAGGCTGGAGCCGCTTCCGGTTTACTGCGGAGAAAAAAAGCTGGTGCGCGGCCAGGCGGTTGCGGCGATCGGAAGTCCGCTTGGACTGTTCAATTCGATTTCGGATGGTATTATTTCGGGATTCCGCAAGATCGACGGGGTGGATATGATCCAGTTTACCGCTCCGATTTCGCAGGGCAGTTCAGGAGGTGCGGTTTTAAATAGGTATGGGGAAGTGATCGGCATCAGCACGGCAGGGTTTGACCGTGGCCAGAATATTAATCTGGCGGTTGGGTATGAGAGTATTCAGATGTTTATACAGGGATTTTTGAGGTAACAGTTCCGAAGGGTGATCTGAACGGTTACAGTATAAGGACGACGAAGGTGGGAACAGATGTTGAAACATATTCAGATGCAAGACCTGAACGATTTTTTTAAAACATTAAGCGAACGGGAAAGCAAAGGAGTCTATTTTTACCGGATTAATGGGTATTCACAGGAAATAGCCCGGTTTATCCGGACGTATTATGAGGCCGCGCGCAGGCAAGGCGTTATTATAGAAGGAAAGCTGCCAAATCCGGATGAAAAAAATCTGGCGTACTATAATGAGGTTATGGGTATGGATTTTGAGCTGAGTACGGGATTTATCGGGGCGGGACTGAAAAAATGGCTGCCGCGGATGAATGACCATCAGCGGGAACATGTGGCGCTTTCTTTATACGATTCCCTGTTTGTTATGCAAAAAGAGGGGAAGACCATGCATATGCTGAAAAATGCCTATATCAAATGCATGTGCTGGCTGTATTACCGGTTTGAGCGGATTGTCAACCAACTGGGGGAAAACAGCATTCCGAAGATCTTGTATGAAGGCGCGGTCAGCCAGTATGAACTAATGATCCTGTCAATCCTGTCAAATGCCGGCTGCGACGTAGTGCTGCTACAGTATGCCGGAGACACGGATTATTTAAAGCTGGACGCATTTTCCAGGCGCTCGGATGAATTAAAGCTTCCAGGCATGGAGCCATTTCCGCAGGGATTTTCGCTTGGGCAGATCCGCGAAGAAATCAGGGCGGCGGCCGACCGCGAGAGACTGTACGGACAGCTGCCAAAACGGCAGGGCTGTACCAATGCGTGGATCGAAGGAACCGGGCTTTTGGATATTCAAAAAAGCATCCCGCAGCGGGGCAGCGACCCAAATCTGTTTTACAATTGTTTTTGCAGGATTAACGGGACCGAGGACAAGCTGACTTATGCGAACGAATTGTATCAGTTTCAGCTGGCATTAAAAAACAGCGGCCGTAACGTAGTGGTTGTAAATGAAGGGTTTGGACGTCCTTCCATGGAAGAGATCCATGCGGTCCGGCGCAATTCTTACCAGAAGCTGGATCAGCTGATTATGGATTTGTCATCCAATATCCGGTATCCGGCGCAGCCGGAACTGCAGCGGATGATGGTGCGGGCCTTTGTGGATGTTCTGCTGATGCAGGCAGACGAAGCGGGCGCGGCCCGGCCGAATCTGAATAAACTGACAAACCGGGCGGTATATCTGCTTTGCTGGCTGAAAAGATACCAGAGCAGGCTCTTTGCGGACTGGAAGGAAACGCAGATCAGCTGTCTGATTGATCTGGGCGGGTGCAGGGATGAAAATGAGGCATTGTTTTTAAGCTTTCTGGCAAGGCTTCCGGTAGATGTGCTGATTCTTTGCCCGCAGCTTCCGTCAGCCTGCTGCCTGAAAGACCGTCTTTTGTATGAAATTAATTACGCACAGTCGCTAAAGCTTACGGTTTTTCCGGAAGAAAATACGGATGTGCTGATTGGTACAGCCGCTTACCATGCAGAACGGGAACTGGATACGCTGATGTATCAGGACAGCGGCATTTACCGCGATATGCAGTATGAAAAAGCCAATACGGTAATCCTGCAGACAATGTATGAAGAAATCGCGATCCTTTGGAAAGAAGAGGTCAAGTACAGGCCGAGTTTTTCTACGGATCAAAATGCCGTGCATATCCCGGTTATTTTTGCGAAAGTATCCGGCGTAAAAGATGGGCAGGTGCCGCAGTACTGGCGTACGATCAGGGAGATGGCAACAGAGGATACGTTTGTAGTAAAGTCGGCGCCGCTGATCGAACCGGCTGCACCAAATCCGATGCGGGCTTACGCAGCAGAATTTTATAAAAACGGCAGGCTGTTAAAGGACAAAATCAAGGCGCATGCCAGCTACCAGTACGGATTTTTGCGGGAAGAAATTCAGGACTATATTCTGGAAAAGCTAAAACTGCTGATTGAGCAGAAAGTAATCAAAGGCACATTTGAAAACGGCACAGAATACACGATCATTGCAACCGTGCTGAATCTTCCAAAAGAAATTTTAAGGCTGATCCAGAAGTTTGACTTTACCAAAAAAAATCCGAAGCTGATCTATATCAACACAACAGAGGCGATGATTTCCTTGGAAGATTCCATACTGGCAGCGTTTCTCAATCGTGTTGGATTTGACGTTGTCTTTTTTGTGCCAACCGGATATCAGAACATCGAAAAATATTTTAACCGCAAAATTATGGAAGAACACCAGATCGGTGAATATCTGTATGACCTGCGCGTACCGAACCTGGACAGTCCGTCCTTAAAAACGAAATGGCGAGACTTGTTATTTAAAAGAGGAAAATAAAAGGGGAAAATAAAAATGGGATTAGATTTTACCAAAACAACAGATTCTGCGATGCCTGCAACAGTGGCAGATGCCAAAAATGAAATTGAAGTAGTGCAGCAGTACGATATCGTGGCAGACAGGGAACAGATGAACGCGACGCTGACTGGTTCACAGGAAGTGGATGCGCTGACAAGTACCATCGAAGTAAATAACCTTGAAACGATCGTTTCCTTTGGGGCCGAAGTAGCCGAGGAGATTTCCAAAGCGTCTGACGTTGTATTAAACAGCATGAATATGTCGCAGATCGACGATTCCAGCCAGATGTTAAATACACTGGCAAAGATTATGGACCAGTTTGATATCGATGAGATCCAGGAAAATCCGGGACGTTTCAAAAAGCTGTTCGGAAATATGCGCAAACAGCTGGAGAAGATTCTGGATAAATACCATACGATGGGGGATGAAGTAGACAAGATCTACGTACACCTTAAGCAGTATGAATCCGAGATCAAGCAGTCCAACCGGAACTTAAATCAGATGTTTGAAGCAAACGTAAACTATTATCATGAACTGGTGCGCTATATTCTGGCCGGGGAACAGGGCTGCAGGGAATTACAGGCATATATTGCGCAGCGTGAGGCGGATATGGCGTCGACCGGGGATACATCCATACAATTTGAACTGACCAGTCTGAACCAGGCGCTGATGATGCTGGAGCAAAGAACCCAGGATCTGCGGACGGCGGAAAGTGTGGCGATGCAGTCGATTCCTATGATTAAGACAATGGAATTTAGCAATATGAACCTGGTTCGGAAAATTAACTCAGCAGTTAGTATTACACTT
>VSNY01000146.1 GCA_009774535.1 Lachnospiraceae bacterium | reverse complement strand
TCGTATGCCCATCCGTCGCCACCGAAGATCCATACGGATTTCTTCGCAAGGTAATCTTTCTTATCGATCGCTGCTGCTGCGTCCGGACATCCGGCTGCTGCTGCTTTTTGCAGTTCTGCGATTAATGCGTCTGCTGCAGGAGCGTTTGCTCTTGTATCATCTTTTGTTTCCATAAATTTCGCAAATGCGTCTTTTAATGCAGCGTCTGCTTTGTCAGATTCTGCACATTTCTTTGCGCTTGCGATTGCCTGGTCACGAAGTACCTGCTGGCCGATCTGCATACCAAAGCCGTGCTCTGCGTTGTCTTCAAATAAGGAGTTCGCCCAAGCCGGTCCCTTCTGGGAATCTTTGTGTACCGTGTATGGTGAGGTAGCTGCAGGACCGCCCCAGATGGAGGAACATCCTGTTGCATTGGAGATATACATATGCTCACCAAACAGCTGTGTTATCAGTCTTGCATAAGAAGTCTCCGCACAGCCTGCACAAGAGCCTGAGAACTCAAGCAGCGGCTGGTTGAACTGAGAACCTTTGACGGTATTGTCTGCTGGCATACCAGGTTTTTTGCCTACGTTTGCTACCAGATAGTCGAATACCGGCTGTTCTGCTGCCTGGGATTCCTGTGGAACCATCTTGATTGCGCCTACCGGGCAGACGGTGATACATTCGCCGCATCCCATACAATCTAACGGGGATACGCTCATTGTATACTTGTATTCGCCAGCCTTTGGCTTCATGTCAGCAAGCTTGATCTGATCCGGAGCTGCTTTTACTTCGTCGCCGCTTAACATAAACGGACGAATGGTTGCATGCGAACATACAAATGCACACTGGTTACACTGAATACATTTTTCAGCATCCCATTCCGGAACGGTAACGGCTGTTCCGCGTTTTTCGTAAGCAGATGCGCCATGTTCAAACTGCCCGTCCGGATTGCCCATAAATGCGGATACCGGAAGGCTGTCGCCGTCCATAATAGAGATCGGCTCCATCAGTTCTTTTACCATCTTTACGGTTGCCGGACGGCCCTTTAATTCAGCCGGAGCCGGATCTGCTGCCGGATTGGACCAGGAAGCAGGGATTTCTACTTTATGTACGGCATCAACGCCGGCATCGATTGCTTTGTAGTTCATTTCTACAATGTCGTTGCCCTTCTTACCGTAAGATTTTTTAGCAGCTTCTTTCATAAAGTTCACTGCGTCTTCGATCGGCATTACGTTAGCCAGTTTGAAGAATGCGGACTGTAAGATCGTGTTGGTACGTTTGCCCATGCCGATCTCAATCGCTTTGTCGATCGCGTTAATTGTATATAACTGAATGTTGTTGTCAGCAATGTATTTCTTTGCTTCAGCATTTAAGTGATGCTCTAACTCTTCATCGTTCCACTGGCAGTTAATCATAAATACGCCGCCTGGTTTCACGTCCTGCACCATCTTAAAGCCCTTGTTTACATAAGCAGGGTTGTGGCATGCCACGAAATCTGCCTGATTGATATAGTATGGGCTGCGGATCGGTTTGTCGCCAAAACGCAGATGGGAAATTGTTACGCCGCCTGTTTTCTTAGAGTCATACTGGAAGTATGCCTGGATAAATTTATCTGTATGATCGCCGATAATCTTGGTAGAGTTCTTGTTCGCACCTACTGTACCATCACCGCCAAGACCCCAGAACTTGCATTCTTTTGTGCCTTCTGCAGATGTGATTGGAGCTGGTTTTACTTCTGGTAAGCTTAAGTTGGTCACATCGTCTACGATACCGATGGTAAAACGAGGCTTCGGAGCTTCTTTCTCTAATTCTTTGTATACAGCGAATACAGAAGAAGGCGGTGTATCTTTGGAACCTAAGCCGTAACGTCCGCCTGTCAGAACAATCGTATCAAGTCCTGCTTCACGCAGCGTAGCAGCTACGTCTAAGTATAACGGATCGCCTAAAGAACCTGGCTCTTTGGTTCTGTCCAATACAGCTACTTTCTTCACTGTCTTCGGAAGTACTTTTGTAAATGCTTCCGGAACCCATGGACGGTATAAACGTACTTTTACTAAGCCGACTTTTTCACCCTTTGCCACTAAATAATCAATTACTTCTTCCGCCACGTCATTGATGGAGCCCATAGCTACGATCACGCGCTCTGCATCTTCTGCGCCATAGTAATTGAACAGGTCGTAGTTTGTGCCAAGCTTTTCATTCACTTTGGCCATATATTTGGATACAACTGCAGGCAGTTCTTCATATACCTTGTTGCATGCCTCACGATGCTGGAAGAATACGTCGCCATTCTCATGAGAACCGCGCATAGCCGGATGTTCCGGATTCAGCGCATGGTCACGGAATGCTTTGACTGCATCCATATTGCACATTTCTTTCAGATCTGCGTAATCCCATGTTTCGATCTTTTGGATCTCATGAGAAGTACGGAATCCGTCGAAGAAGTTTAAGAATGGAACTTTGCCTTCAATCGTTGCCAGATGTGCAACCGGGCTTAAGTCCATAACTTCCTGCGGATTTGTTTCGCACAGCATAGCAAAGCCAGTCTGACGGCAGGCATAAACATCACTATGGTCACCAAAAATATTCAAAGACTGTGTGGAAACGGTACGCGCAGATACATCAAATACACACGGAAGCTGCTCGCCGGCAATTTTGTACATATTCGGGATCATCAGCAGCAGACCCTGGGAAGCTGTAAAAGTCGTTGTCAGCGCACCTGCTGCAAGAGAGCCGTGTACGGCGCCTGCTGCACCTGCTTCTGATTCCATTTCTACTACTTTTACCTGATTTCCGAAAATGTTGTCCTGTCCTGCTGCAGACCACTGGTCAACGGTGTCTGCCATTGGGCTGGATGGGGTGATTGGGTAAATAGCTGCGACTTCAGTATACGCATATGCTACATGAGCTGCAGCTGTATTACCGTCCATAGATTTTTTTGCTCTAGGCATTATGATTATCCTCCTTCTTTATTAGTCGGGAATCGACTTTATACATCAATTTTAGCACTAATTTCCTCACTTGTAAAGATTGTTAGTTGTATAAATCAGAGTGCAATTTGTATTTTTTTGTAAAAGCAACTGGCAGTCTGCACAAAATTGTCTGATTTGGAGCTGATCCTTATGGGCAAGTAGTGGTTTGGCGGACAACTTTGTTGGTTTATCTTATGCGGGAATTGGGAGGATATGACTGTAAATATGAACTGAAGTCTTATTGATAACTGATTACAGAAGAATCCGGTATGCGCTGCCGGTTACGTCTTCGTAAAAAGGAATGACTTCTTCTTCACCCGGAATCAGATTTACGGATCTTTCGACATCAATATCCGTTGTAAATCCAACACCGGAATCAATGACCGCCACTTTAATATCTGCAGCGTTCCCGCCAGGAATTATTTCCTGCGGAGATGCGGCGATCATATCCAGATTCCACTGTTTTTCAGGGTCAATCCCCTGATAGTTTGTTTTGCTGTCAACTATATTTTTACATGGATCGAAAAATTAGTTTTCAAACAGGACTCCACCGCCGCTTTTATTCACAAATTCCGCTTGAACGGTAGTCCAGGTGATCAAGCTTTGCCTCTTCCGGCGCCTGCAGAGTCTTTTCGTCAAGCACTTTAATCTTGGAAGATGAAATATCTGCGGAGCGCAATTCCTCACCGATCTTTATCCTCTCATAATTTCCGGAACGTGCATAAATGGTCGTAAGGGAAGGGATGTAAGATACATCAATCTCTTTATATTTTTTCAGATGATCCCCCCACAGCATAGATAATTTACAATTATCCGCGACCGCCAGCGTTCTGCTGTCTATTGCTGCAAACGGATTCCCGCCGATAAATAATTGCTTTTGCTGTTGTTTTTCTATTGGCAAGCGTACTCATTACATTGATTTTTGCACTTATAGCGGCTGTCCCCGCCGCCCGATATGCTGCAAAGGTATCTCCTGCCGCAGCTATGGCGGGGCGGAATATTAAGATCAAGCGAAGAAAGTTCGTAATTTCGAGTCGTTCTAACAGAAACGCCTGGCTATTTTCCACCTATTATTTCAACCGGAAGAAATTCAAATCCTGCTCCAACTGCTGCGCCATTTCCTTCAAATTCCCCGACGCCAGCGCCAGCTGCTGCATCGTCTCATGCAGTTCTTCCATCGAAGCCGTCGTCTCCTGCGTGGAAGCCGCATTCTCCTGTGAAATCGCCGAAAGATTCACAATCACATCCTCCACCGACATCCTCGCCGCATCACAAATATCCGTCTGCTCCCGGATCTGCTTTGTCTCTCTGCCAGACTGGCTAATCCCCTGTTCCAGCATCCCGAACCGCTCCTGCGTCTGCTGCAGCTTAGACTGCTGCATTTCCATTACCTGTGATACTTCATCCACAATACACACCGTCAGATCCGCTTGTTCTGTCAGATCGCTGATAATCCTGCCGATCGTCTCCGCCGACTGGCTGGACTGTTCAGCCAGCTTTTGAATCTCAGAAGCAACGACCGCAAACCCTTTGCCCGCTTCCCCTGCCCGGGCTGCCTCGATGCTTGCATTTAGCGACAGCAGATTCGTCTGGCTGGCAATGGATGTAATCAGCTCGGTCGCTTCCCGGATTTTCTGCACTGATATATTTGTCGTATGCGTCTGGCTGGACACCTGCGAAAATGCCTGTACGGTTTTTTCATTCGCACCACGAAGTTCCTCCATAAACCGCACCGATTCCCGGCTGACCTGCGTCATATTTTCCGCCATGCTGCCAAGATCGTTTACATAATCCACAATCGTTTCAAAAGAATGCCCCATCTGTTCAATCTTGCCCGCCGCAGACTCAGACTCATCCGCCTGCGTAACTGCCCCGGCGGCAATCTCATTAACCGCATTGGTGATATCCGCAGACGTCTGGCCGCTTCTGGACGCCATCTCATCCAAAGCTTCCCCGGATTTTTTAACTTCTTTGGAAATATACTGCACCTCTTTCATAATCCCGCCCAGCTTGTCCAAAAATACATTGACAAACTGCCCGAACAACGCAAATTCATCCTTACCGCCGCTGTACGCGCGAACCGTCAGATCCCCCTTCGTCATTTCAGACAACGTATTGCGAAATACCCGGATGCTGCGGTGCATACTCCGGCTGATCACAAACGTCAGAAATACAAGTACAAGAAAACTGCCTGCCAGCACCGCTACAATAATAACAGTCATTTGCTGCTGTGATGCATTTGTCGTATCTTCCACACTTGCGCGCACCTCTGCGGTCAGCTTTGTCAGATTTTCGGACAGACTGATATTTTCCTTTTTTAAGCCCAAAATCGTCTGATCCTGCCCTGCCATATCTTCAAATACCTGCAGTTTGCTTTTCACAAGCTCCGCCAGCTTTTGATGCAGCTGCTGGTCGGATACATAAGTATCCAGATTCCTGGCGATCCGCGCAAACAACCGCCGGATTTCTTCCGCTTCCTTTGATACATCCGCTCCTTCCACTACATGCTTGCTGTAAGCCGCAAACAGTTCGTTCAGCGTTTTTAACCCTTTTGCAAAATCATATTTATCCGCAATCGCAAACGTCGCTGTCAGTTCCTGGTAAGTGCCTTCCTCAAAATAAATATCAAAAGACAGCCTGTCATAGTCCTGAATCTCGTAATCTTTAAGCGGAAATTTCACAGACACCTCTTCCCAGCTGTCATTGGCCTTTACAAACCGGCTGTCTGCCAGCACGGAAGGCTGTCCATTAAATTCGCCCAATGTCAGCTCTTTTACCGCGGTACCATAAGAGCCTGAAAAATCTTCCTGCGTCATTGCGCCAAAGTCAATCCGCTCCCGATGCTTCCCTTGGAACAGTACAATATTATTTACAACAATCGTCCCCTTATAATCGACCGCCGTCGCACCGATCCTGACCAGAAACTGATCCCTTTTGCCAACCGCTGGTACTGCGCTTTGATATGTATATTTGTAATAATTCTTTCCCCCGACACGCGCACGGCTGGCGCCATTTCCGATTTTAATCCAGCTGCCGTCCACCCAGGACCGGTCGTCCGCAACTTTAGCAAACCCTTCTTCTAACGGTTCGTCCCATGCTAAAAACTGCTCGTAATTTCCTGTCTGCGGCGTATATCCGCGTACGCCGCTCAGTTCCAGGATCGATCGGTAATGATCCCCGCATGCAGACACGCTGTTCTCCATAGACGCTAATTCTTCCGTAAACCTGCTGCCTGCGGATTGCTTTGCCGTCTGAACCGTATCTTCCATACGCTCCACATTGCTTACGATATCCCTAAGATAAGAGTCCTCCAAAAAATACAGATAGGAAGTATCCAGACTCTGGTTTTCATACTGATACAGGTTGATGCGGTTCATTTCCGTCAGCACGTCCTGGTTGCTGTTGTTCTGCTTTAAGGAAACGATCCCGACTGCTCCAAGAATGACCGATGCGATAACCGCTGTCCCGCCCATAAGAAAGATCTTTCCCCGGATACTCTGTAAAAATCTTCCTTTACTTCCTGTTTGCCCGCTGCGTTTTTTACCCATTACTTTCCTCCTCACTTAATTTTGAATGGTTAATCGCTTAAAATATTGTTTTCCGTATATAAAATTAGCTAAATTAAGTATAGCACTATTCTTGATAATTTCAACAATTTTTTAATTAAATTATTTATTTTTTTATTATTTATTAACAGCAAAAAAACCAGGCAGGAGATTCCTCTTTTTCTGGTGATCCCCTGCCTGGTCTTCAAACCTCTTAACATCCTGCCTGCCGCGGCAAAATCTGTCTTAATCCATATAGTCGCGGTCCTGCTCTAATACAGCCCCGGAATTTGCATCAATCTTAAATTCATATTCATAGTTTCCTTTTACAACCTCAATCTCATAAACCGGCACGCCGTCATCCATATCGTATTCCGCATGGATTACCGTCCCGCCAGACACTGCATCCAACGCGATCTGCTTTGCCTTCTCCATGCCAATATCCCCATTCTGGCTGCCGGTAGAAGATGCTGCCGCCACAAGTTTCCATTTACATTCAATCAAAGCTCCGGTTCTTGCATGATATTCCAATGTATAACGCTTATTTCCCGCTGTTGCTTTGACTTTATAGACATCGATCCCATCGTCTACTTTCTGTGAAATCGCTGTAATCGTTCCATTTTTAACTTTATCAAGCGCAAGCTGCCTGCATTTGTCTGTACTGATCAGTCCACGGTTCCTGCTTGGGCTGACAACCGTTTTTTCCCATCCATATTCAAGCATTTTTCCATCCGAAACCCGGTAGGTAATATCATACTTTTTTGTACCTTTGACCAGTTCGATATCATACACCTGTTCTCCGTTTTCGTGGTCCAGATCCACATCGGTTACGCTCGCATTCGGAACCTGGCGCAGCGCTTTCTGCCTTGCCGCGTTTGCATCTGAAATGCGCGCTGCCTGCACGCCTTCGATTGCCGCCAGGCTGCCTGTCAGCATAAATCCTGCCGCCAATATCGCTGCTGTTGCTTTCCTGCCATTACCTGTCTTCATCATTCAAATCCTCCTAAATGAAATATTTCTATTATTATTTATTGTTCTGTTACTCCCATCCATCTAATGGTTCCGCTTCCCAGCTGCGGAACGCTCCGCTGTAAGCATCAATTTCAAATTCATACTGCATGCCTTCATAAAAGATCTTGCCTTCATACTGCACGCGTCCATCCTCATGGTCTGTCTCAAATTCCAGGATATCTTCCACCTTAGCTCCCGGAACCTGGGCCAGCGCCAGCTCTTTTGCCTTTTGCTCAGAAATCATACTGTCCCTGTCGGCAGCAGGCGGTATGGCGGATTCTGCTTCAAAGTCATAGCTGACCACATCGCCGGAAGATGCATCGATTTCATAATCATACTCCTTGGTGTCATTTGACAGAAATTCAACTTCATAGACCTTCCTGCCGTCTTCGATATCCAGCTCTGTTTTTAAAAAAATAACCTCTTCTTCCGAAAGCCCTGCATGAGCTAACGCCTTTATTCTGGCCTGTTTTTCAGTAATAATTCCATCTGAAGTCTGGCCTGTACCCGCTGTGTCCGGATCTGCCGTATTCTGATCCGTACTGCTGTCTGTCTCCCCGCCATCCGCATCTCCTGCCGCATTCATTTCATTTTTTATGCTGCCTGCCGGAACTTTTGCGTCAATAATCACTCCCGTAAGGGCGTCAATATCATAATAGTAATCTTCTCCAAACGCCGTAAACGCTACCTGGTAATAGTCCTGCCCGCCGCGTTCTGACAAATCAACGGTAGAAAACTCCGCCTGTGAAGCAGAGACCCCGCCGGCTTCCAGCGCCAGGCTCTTGGCCTTTGCGGCGCCGATATACTTGATCTGGCTCTGCCGGCTGCTGGCACAGCCGCTAAGAAGCAGAACGAGCACCATGGCGATACTAATCATTTTTTTAATCTTCATGAATTCCTCCTTTCGTGTTTCTAAAACAAATTCTAGTACCCGACTATGAAATCTACATGAAATCTGAAAAATTGTTTATTCTAAATCCGAGACGGCAGATAACGGCAGATGCAAAGTAAACGTGCATCCTATTCCTTTGCCGCTTGCAAGCGTCATATACCCTCCATGGATCTGCGCGATCTGGCGCACCAGCGGAAGTCCCAGCCCGGCTCCCATCTCACCGCTGCGGGAAGCATCTACCTGATAAAACCTCTGCCAGATTTTTTCCTGATGTTCTTCGGCAATCCCGTCACCGTCGTCGCACACTTTAAGCAGCGCTTCTTCCTGCTCACAGCTGGCCGAGATCCATACTTGTCCGTCCGGCCTGCCGTATTTCAGCGCATTTTCCACAAGGTTGATGACCAGCCGGGAAAGCAGTCCCGGATTTGCCTGGATCTGTATCGTCTCTTCACAAATCGTATGGACACGTCCTGCATCATAAGACTGCTCCCTGCACAGCTGCCGCAGAAACTCTCCCAGCTCCACCGGTTCCATGCCTGTCTGCTCTGTCCCCTGCTCCAGCCTGGTCATCCGAAGCAGCTGGGAAATAATGCCGGACATTTTCTCTGCCTGTCTGCGGATCATATCGATCGTTTCCTGCCTGTCCTCTTCCGTTTCATCGTATTTTACCGCATACTCGCACGCACCTTTAATAATAGATACCGGCGTGCGCAGTTCATGCGAAGCATCTGCCGTAAACTGTTTTTCTGCTTCAAACGACCGCTCCAGCCGTTCAAACAGGCGGTCAAATGCGCTGCCCAGTCTGGAAAATTCATCCTGGCCGGGCGGAAGCCCTATGCGCCTGGATAAATCACTGGCTTCATTAATTGCCGCCGCGGTAGCATTGATACTGTCTAACGGCCGAAAAGCCCTATGCGTAATCCAGCTGCTGCCAGCCGCCGCCAGCGCCATAAACACAGGCAGCGCCACAACAGAAATTTTTAACAGGTTGCTGACAAACATTCTGTTTTCCGGTGCTTCGATCAGCCCCCGTACCCAGACCCCGCTTTCCCAGCCATTGTTAACCCACAGATCCAGCATCAGATAATGCACTTCCCCGGCATCCACCAAGCGTATCCTGCCGTTATCAAACGGTTCATTGACTGCGAACGAAACCGGAATCTGCCCGGCAAGCAGGGATTTGCTTTTGCTGTATACAAGCGTGGTCACGCCATTATGATAAAATCGAAAGCTGCTGGCTGGCTGCGCCTTTCCCTGTACAAAACGGATGCGGCCCAGATTATCCTTGATCGTATACGTCAGCTGGTCCGACGCCGTCTGTACAGCCACCTGACTGCTGACCGACAGCATAAAAATAACCAAAAGCACAGCCAGCAGCGCCATTAAAAGCGTCAGCCATGCCGCGATCTTTGCCTTAACAGAAATCTGTTTCATACGCCTTCCCCCGGTCCTTCCGCGCGCAGCACCCAGCCTACGCCGCGTACCGTATGAATCAGCCGGACGTCATAACCATTGTCAATCTTTTTGCGCAGACGGCTGATATAGA
>VSNY01000145.1 GCA_009774535.1 Lachnospiraceae bacterium | reverse complement strand
GTCAAAACATGCATCCGACAGAATCGAAATGGAAACGCGTCTGGCGGTATCTGACCTGTAACGGATATCTGCTCCCCGTGAAAAAGGCGTCCGGCAAAAATATCCAGGTCGTATCTATGGCGGTATGCTTTCCGAGCAATTTTTACCGTCAGCGGCAAGTGCTGAACTACGACCCGTCCAGCGCGAAAGGCTTTCTTACAACGCGCAGCCATAAGGATGCGTACATGGCACTGAGAAGGCTGCTGGGCGTTACGTGGAAATCCCTGTTTTGCTATCACCGGGCGATGCGCGCGTTCCGCAGACGGAGCGGGGAGCTTACCACAGAGCACTTTTGGAAGCGTTATCTGGGTATGGATACATAAAATGCAGCAGTTTTGAAAAGAGAAAAGAAATGATCTACAGAGGAATCTTTGGAGCTGCCGATGGATCAATTAGGTATATCGGCGGAATCGTTTGGAAAATGGGGTGGGAAAGAAAGACGGGATATGTGGAAAAGCAGGAAGAAATTAAAAAAGAATGTGGATCATAGACAGCAGGCATGGAATCAGGCATCACATCATGCGGATGATGGACAGCAGGCGGACAGGACAATGGATCGGCGGCTTTGTGGTATTACCAGGCTGGAGACTTATCTGGATACGATTGGCGGGAAGGAATGGAAAAGCCATACGCTGGTTGTAATCTCGGTAAAGGATACGGTTGGCATGGCCGTGACCAAAGAACTGGCAAAAAAAGTGCAGACAAGCCTTGGATGCCGTTTTGATCTGCAAGGGAAGCACTGGAAAGCATATCTGGCAGTGATCCATCGTGGAAAGGTACTGGACGAGCAGCTGTCGATCGGAAACGAATCTATAGAATTTATAAGATCTGTGGAAGGATTGGAAGTATCCGTTTTCAGCAGCACGTACGGGAAGGAAAATGTATCGCAGATCCTGTTGGACGGAGTGGATTATTCCAGGAACCAGCGGGGGCTGAATCTGGTAGTCTACGAATGGGACGCCAGGCGGGTGTGTGATGCGGTCTGCTTTGATACGCATATGTCAGGATATCCTTGTACAAGGCGGCAAAAGGCGGAGCATTCTCTGGAAGTGCGGCATTCCGCGGCTTATCTCGCACGCAGGATGGATGAGCTGGAAGGAGCCATACGGGACTTGGAAGACTGTGTGAAATGCAATGCGAAGAAGGAACAGATGGTCTTATGGCAGATCTTTGAACGGGCTTATGGGAACCGCACAGAAGCGCAGCAGGCATTTTTTCGGTCGTTGCCCAAGGCGGAAGGCAGGCTGCGCAAACTGCAGCAGGTCGGGTTGATTCTGCTGAAGCAGTTTGACCGGATCTGTAAGGAGCATGGGATTGTGTACTGGCTGGGATTTGGGACGCTGCTGGGGGCGGTCAGGCATGGGGGATTTATTCCATGGGATGATGATACGGATGTATGCATGACGAGAGATCAGTTGGAGAAGTTTGCCGGGGTGATGGAACATGAGACGGAGTTTTGTTTTTTTGAATATATCGTTACGGATATTGGAAATACGAATATGTGTCATCAGTTCAGGCTTAAGGAAATGCAAAACAGAAAGATGGAGTTTAGCCTGGATATTTTTGTATATGATTTTTGCGACGACATATCCGCTCAGAATATAGAAAAACAGTATCAGCTGAAACATGAGATGTCCAAAAAGGGCTGGGAACTATATTGGAATATGCAGGATCAGCCACAAGTCCGGGAGGAACAATTAAGAAAGCTGCTGAAAACGTATCAGCAAAAGGCATATCAGCTGACAGGCATTCAGGATGGCACACAGGGCAGAGGGCTCATGTGGGCATTGGATAACTTTGATTATGAATCAGCAAAAGGGAGCTGTATGGAAGTGGATGCGGTTTTTCCGCTGGAACTGGCGGAATTTGAAATGCATCGCTTTCCAGTGCCGAAACATCCTCTGCGTTATCTGGAACAGATGTATGGGGACATTTATTCGCTGCCGGATGATCTGGCTTCCCATCAGCATTTTAATCTGGATGCATACAAAGAGATTGAAGCGGTATTAAAGCGATATCCCATCAAACAGCAGCCATCAGAAGAAGGCTGAAACAGTTGCACAGGAGGAATTACATGGATTTACAAGAAAGAGTATTGTTAAAAAAAGCAGACAGGCAGGCGCTATACAGTCTGGAACCGCCGTTTCCAAAGACCAATTTTTTGATGGAGCTGTCAAATGCCTGCAACCACGCCTGCCTGTTTTGTGCGCATCAGAAGATGCAGCGGAAAACAGGACGCATGGATCAGGCGCTTGCCTTTGATCTGCTGCAGCAGGCGTATGATCTGGGGACGCGCGAAGTGGGGTTTTATGCGACAGGCGAGCCGTTTCTGGTTCCGGATCTTGCAGACTATATTCAAAAAGCAAAAGAGATCGGATATACCTACGTCTACCTGACGTCTAACGGATCGCTGGCAACACCGGAAAAAATCCGGGCCGTGATCGACAGCGGTCTTGACAGCATCAAATTTTCGATCAACGCGCCGGAGCGTAAGATGTATGCTTTTATTCATGGCAGGGATGATTTTGAGACAGTAAAGGAACATCTGGCCTATGTCAACGAGTACCGCAGGGAATGCGGCAGGGATTTTAAGATTTATATTACAGGCATATTAACCAGGTATACAGAGCATATGCGGGAGCAGTATGCCCAGGTGTTTGCGGGTATGGCGGATCAGATTGTATTTAAAACGGTATATAACCAGGGCGGATATATGCCGGAAACAGACACATTGCTGAAATGTAACTGCGACCATGAGACATACCGCAGGTGCAATCTGCCGTTTGACGCGATATCCGTTACGTGCGAAGGATATCTTTCGATTGAGAATGCGGATTATGAAAATATGCTGATTGTGGCGGATTTAAATCAGGTTTCTTTAAAAGAGGGCTGGTATGGGGAAAAAATGAAAGAGATGCGGCGCAGATTTATGGAAAATGATCTGGCGGGAACGCTGTGCGACGGCTGCGTTAACCATGCCCTGCGCCCGGCAAAACCGCTGACTGCGGAATATTCGCAGATACAGGAGTATGTTTTTGACGATACGCTGGTCAGAAAACGTCTGGAAGCAGCCGGATATCTGCCAGATCAGGCAGATCCGGTGCAGGAAAAAGAGCTGGTGTATGTTCCGATGGTGGCGGATCTTCTGCATCCGGGACATATCCATATTTTAAAGACCGCGGCTGCTTATGGAAAGGTGCTTGTAGGCTTGTTTACGGATGAGGCCGTCGCCTCTTACAAAAGAGTGCCGTACATGACTTACGCGCAGAGGAAAGCCGTTGTGGAACAGATCAAAGGCGTATCTATGGTAGTGCCGCAGGAATCGCGTGATTATGAACAAAATCTGCGCAAGTACCATCCGGCGTTTCTGGTACATGGGACAGACTGGCGGGAAGGCCCGCTTGCGGACGTGCGGAAAAAAGCGATTGCGGTGATGCAGGAATGGGGCGGGCAGGTGATCGAACCGGAATATACCAAAGGGGTGTCTTCCACAGCGATCCAGGCAAAAATCCGGGAACGGGAACGGTCATAAAGGAGCAGGGATGAAAACGATATATGCTTGTTTTTGTACAGATGTCATTCATGAAGGGCATATCAATTTGATTCGCACAGCAAAACAATACGGCAGGGTGATCGCCGGGGTTCTTAGTGACGCTGCAATGATCCGGTATAACCGCTTTCCGGTAGTCAGCTTCGAGGAGCGGGCAGAACGTATCCGCAGCATTCCAGGCGTAGACGAGGTGGTCATCCAGCAGGATATGATGTACGATGCCGTAATCGCATCGCTGCACCCGGATTACGTGATTCATGGGGACAATTGGAGACAAGGGCCGCTGCGTGCGATCAGGGATCATGTAAAGGATTTGCTGGGGAAGTATGGCGGGGAACTGATCGAGGTACCTTATACGGATAACGCACAGGTAAGGCGGCTTAGGGAAAAGGCGAGGGAACGGCTGGCGATGCCGGAATACCGCAGAAAACGGCTGCGGCAGCTTCTGGCGATCTGCCCGGTTGTAAAAGCGATCGAAGTGCATAACGGGCTGACCGGGCTGATCGCGGAGAAGTCTGTGGTAGAGACTGGGACCGGGCTTGACCAGTTCGATGCCATGTGGATCAGCTCCTTATGTGATTCTACGGCAAAGGGCAAGCCGGATATCAAGCTGGTCGATCTGACGTCCAGATACCGCACGATTGACGACGTTATGGAAGTAACGACGAAGCCGGTTATTTTTGACGGGGATACCGGAGGGCTGACGGAGCATTTTGTCTATACCGTTCGTTCGCTGGAACGCATGGGAGTATCCGCGGTAATTATTGAAGATAAGGTCGGACTGAAAAAGAATTCCCTGTTCGGTACGCAGGCAGCGCAGGTACAGGACACATGCGGTCGTTTCTGTGAAAAGATCAGCGCTGGCAAACAGGCGCAGCTGACGGATGACTTTATGATTATCGCAAGGATCGAAAGCCTGATTCTGGAGCAGGGAATGGAGGATGCAATGGAGCGGGCGCTTGCTTATGCGGATGCAGGAGCGGACGGCATCATGATCCACAGCAGAAAAAAGGACCCGGATGAGGTGCTGCAGTTCTGCGATCTGTTTCGTATGCAGAATACGCAGACGCCGCTGGTAGTTGTGCCGACGTCTTTTCCGGCAGTGACAGAAGAAGAGCTTGCCGCGCATGGCGTAAATATCGTGATCTATGCGAACCAGCTGACCCGAAGCGCGTTTCCGGCTATGGACCGCACGGCAAAGAGCATCCTGCGTTATCATCGTGCATGGGAAGCAGATCGGGATTTGATGCCGATTCCAGAGATTATTACGCTGATTGATGAAATTTAATCGGAAATATAAGAGCTAATGTAACAGGAAATTTATGGGATACAGATCCGGATCGGAAATCCGATTTTGCGGATATCGTTGGAGCGAATTTATGAAAGCAGGAAAATTGATCGATCTGCTGGGGGCAGATTTTTACACAGGGGTGCCGGATTCGCTGCTGGCGCCGTTTTGCGACTGTCTGATGAAGCGTTATGGGACAGACCCGGCGCATCATATCGTCGCCGCCAATGAAGGGAACGCCGCAGCCATCGCGGCCGGATATCATCTGGCGACCGGAAAAATTCCGGTTGTATATATGCAAAATTCCGGGGAAGGCAATATCGTCAATCCGGCGGCATCGCTGCTGCATGAAAAAGTGTATGCGATCCCGGTGCTGTTTGTGATCGGCTGGCGCGGCGAGCCAGGGATACAGGACGAACCGCAGCATACGTACCAGGGTGCGGTAACATGCAGGCTGCTGGAGGATCTTGGCATAGAATATGCCGTTGTGGGGCCGCAGACGCAAGAGGGCCAGCTGCACTTGGTTATGCAGAGATTCCGGCAGCTGTTTTCAGAGGGAATATGCGCGGCATTGGTCGTGCGCAGGGGCGTACTGGAACAGGAGCAGCAGGCAGGAGATCAAAATGCATACCAGATGGAGCGGGAAGAGGCGATCCGGCGGATTGCAAAAGCAGCCGGGGCAGACCCCGTAATTGTTACGACAGGAAAAGCCGGAAGGGAACTGTTTGAAATACGCACGGCGAACCGTCAGGGGCATCAGACAGATTTTTTGACCGTAGGATCTATGGGGCATTGTTCTTCCATTGCTTTGGGAATCGCCATACACAAGCCGGATACAAAAATCTGGTGTGTAGACGGGGATGGAGCCATGCTGATGCATATGGGCGCGCTGGCAGTGGCAGGCGCCGCTTCGCCGCAGAATCTGGTGCATATCGTGATCAATAATGGGGTACATGAGAGTGTTGGCGGGATGGTAAACGCGGCGCGGGATCTTGAGCTGGCAGCAGTCGCAGGAACCTGTGGCTATCGTTATGCCGTGTGTGTGGAACGGTATGAGGATCTGGACGCGGAGCTGGAAAGAGCCAGGACAGGCGCCGGGCTGCGGATGATCGAGGTAAAATGCGCGGTTGGTTCGCGGAAAGACCTGGGCAGGCCGGGAGTAGGGGCGCGGGAGAATAAAGAGGCGTTTATGAGGTATGTAAAGGGGTTGTGACAGATGGTGCAGAATTGTGAAAATTGATTCAAATAAGAAAATATATTTTATAGCCTGTGTGATATATGAAAATGAAACAGAAATATACATGAAAATTTGATCGTGTACCTTAAGTAGAGGAGGATATAAGGATGCTGATATCATTGATTGTTCCTTGTTATAATGAAGAGGAAATGGTTCCGATTTTTTATAAAGAAGCGAAAAAGGTATTGGAAGCTATGGAAGCGGATTATGAGATTTTATTTATCAATGATGGTTCAAAAGACGGTACACTTGAAGTATTACGAAAGCTTAACAAAGAAGACAGACATGTGCGTTATTTATCTTTTTCCAGGAATTTTGGAAAAGAAGCTGCTATGTATGCGGGTTTTTGCAATATTTGTGGGGATTATGCAGCTGTTATGGACGTGGATCTCCAAGATCCTCCAGAAATGCTTAAGCAGATGATGGATATTATGAAAACAGGTGAATATGACAGTGTCGCGGCCCGCAGATGTACACGCAAAGGAGAACCTATGGTAAGAAGCTGGTTTGCAAAAAAGTTCTATCAGGTGATCAATGCTGTTTCAGATGCGGACATCATGGATGGAGCCAGGGACTTTCGATTGATGAAACGGGAAATGGTAGAAATAATCGTGAGTATGTCAGAATATAATCGGTTTTCAAAAGGGATTTTTGGATGGGTTGGGTTTCAAACCTATTGGCTTTCATACGAAAATGTGAACAGAGTGACAGGACAGACAAAATGGAATTTCTGGAAATTATTTCGTTATGCTGTGGATGGAATTATAAATTTTTCTCAGGCGCCATTAAATTTGGCGTCCTGGTTTGGCATATTTATGACAATAGTTTCTTTTGGCTGTGTAGTGGCTGTTGTGCTTCGTAGATTGGTTTGGGGAGATCCGGTTGCGGGTTGGGCATCCATTGTGTGTATTATGACGATGATAGGAGGCATACAGTTATTTTGTATGGGGATTATGGGACAATATATCTCTAAAATATATATGGAAGTAAAAAAACGGCCGCATTATATTGTAAAAGAAAGCAGCTCGGATATGAACAGATCCAGCATGTAACAGTGGAAAGGAGAAGTGTTCGTATGCTGTTAGCACAAAAAAAGTATCTATGGATTGCAATCAGTATTTTGATGCAGTTATGCATTTGTATGTTTGCAGGTACCTGTAAAAAAAGTTTTTTCTGTGATGAAATATATTCTTATGGATTGGCGAATAGTAAATCCTATACATTTATAGATCCCAAATCAGCAGAACAATATGACCATACAGGCTGGGTGAATGAGGAATATTTTAAGCAGTATATTGAAGTCGGCAGAAGTGACAGCTTTTCGCTAGATGCAGCTATTAAGAATCAGGAACAGGATGTACATCCGCCGTTTTATTACGTTCTGCTGTATATTGTCTGTTTTTTGTTTCGTGGTTCCTTCTCAAAGTGGACAGGACTTGGACTAAACTATGTAATTTTGGTGTTAACGGATCTGATTTTGTTGTATATTGCATCTTATATTTTCTCGGATATCAAAAAGCAGCTGTGCGTAATGATGGTATGGTCTTGTTCCGCAGCAGGACTTAGTAATATCCTGTTTATCAGGATGTATCTTTTGCTGACTTGTGAGATGTTAGCGTTTGCAGCGATACATGTCAGAGTGTTACGAAAGAAGGGAAGTGTGGATTTTGAAATAAGAGATAATATATTGCTTCTGCTTTGTGTTGCGATAGGTGGTCTGACGCATTATTATTTTTATCCGTTTGTATTCTTTTTTTCAGGATGCATCTGTATCTATTTGCTTGTCAGAAAACAGATTGCTGCATTAATAAAATATACTGGTTTCCTTCTGGGAGGATTTTTATTGGCGCTGGCTGTATTTCCTGGTACGATCAGGCATTTGCAGGAGGGGTATCGGGTATCGGAGGTTCTGAAAAATCTGTCGGGAAGAGAAGAAAATGTTTATGCTATATATCTTCATTGGGCGGATCAGGCGGCATTAGGAGGATGCTTCAAGATGCTGGTATTGGTTTTTGCGGCAATTATGATTTGGATCGCTGTCAATCGATATTTTTTTTCATTTCGGATTCTTTTTGATGATGTTATGAAAAGCTTTATCCTTCGGATTAAAAAAGTAAAAAGGAAGTGGACAGACAGTTATTATTTGCACTTAAATTTACCAGTTGTATTTATACTGCTGTTGCTGATTGCATTTGCAGGATTTGGGATAATAGCGGTGAAGGGAAGCCAGATTAAGCACAACCGATATATTTATCCGCTTTATCCGATGATTGCGCTTTTGTTTGTATGTACGGCATCATTTTGTATCCGGCAGTTAGCGGTTAAAAAACATGAAGGGAAGATATTGTATGTAATTTCTATATGGATCTGTCTTTGTAGTATTCGTACTTATGGGATTGACTTTATGTATTCTGATTATGAGGTGTTTCAGGATCAGGCAGAGCAGGTACGGGGCAACGACTGCCTGCTTTTATATGGAGATCATTGGCTGGATACTTATACAGCTCTACCGTTAAAGCAGATCTATAATGAAACCTATTTTCTGCATCCATCTGAAATCGGAGAACTTCCAAGAATACTGCGGTCAAGGAAAACTGTAGATCCGGTTGTCGTATGCCTGCCAGATGCTTATTCCAATGAGGATGCAAATAAAATACTTGTTCAGATTGAGGAAGCAGGAGGATATAAGGGGCATCATATGGTGTATCATTATTATACGCAGGCTTATTTATTGGAATAAAAATAAAGATCTTGGATACAAAATACGGCGAAAGTGGCAGACACTAAATGGAGAAACCCTGCAGCTGTGCGGCAACAAGCAGGCTGCAGGGCATCCATAAGGAGCAGGCTTTGATCTGGAAATTATTACGATAGCAGTTGTCAATTAGTTATTATACATCTGTATCAGTCTTGTTACAATTTCAGTTACTCTTTCAGAATTCAATATTTTACGCAACAGATCTAAAAATTGAGCCTGATTTTGTAGTATATAAATATATCCACAATCAGAATCATTAATTTCTTCTGCGATTCCTTCTTCTAATACGATTTTTAATGGATAACCCATAATTCCGTTTTTTAAAAACATAATCCGGAATTTATAGTCTGGCATGTTTTTTGAAGAGAGAAAAAACTCATAGGTAAAGGGTGCATCCCCGATTTCCCCTAAGGCGCTTTGAATATTTACTGTTTGATCTTTTAATAGTTCCGTCCATTGTGAAGACGAGTATTGTAATTGCTTGGAAAGGCCAGGAATTTGATAGGATTCTATATTTCCTGTATATTCAGAAACTCTTGCAATTACGATACTATTAGTACTTTTTGTTAAATTTACACATTGTTCTTCTAATATTTTTTTTGGCATCTCAGCTCTGGCATTGATATTATACTTCACTTCTAATAAATTTTCCATTACAATTCCTCCCGTATTTCAAAGTAGATAGGTAGATGATCACTGATTGCTTTGTTTGGTTTTCCATTTCTGTTTAAGATACTTTTTCCCTTGATTTGATCTACGATCTTTAGGCTGTCATTTTCAAAATACTTAATCAGGTTAGGTCTTAAAATTACCTGATCATATATATTCCATTGATACAGCCGTATTTGGTTTTTATTATAAAAATAAGACCCGCTGACACTGTCAAAATCGCCAAATAAGTTCCACATTGGATTGTAAAAGGTCGAGAATGAAAGTCCTGATACTTTTCTGTATTCTTTGCCTGCTTGTGAACGATTTGGCAGAGCATGAAAACAATCTGCATTGATGCAGGCGTTTTCAAATGGATTCACATTAAAATCACCTACGATAAAGGATGCTTTACATCTAAGATTTTCTTCTATATGTTCAATATCATTTCGGATTCTTCTGGCATAAGATTCAATATCTGGGGGATCAAAGTGCAGCTTACTTGGGAGATGAAGTGCTGTTAATATAAATTGTTTACTAGCAGTTTCCATACTGTATATAC
>VSNY01000144.1:5321-10085 GCA_009774535.1 Lachnospiraceae bacterium | reverse complement strand
GGGCTATGCGGACGACACTGCGGGCTAAGGCGGTGTCGTCCGCATATCCCAGTCCCTACAGCCTTCAGGATCATCCGCCCAATCCGAATGTCCATACTATAACTTATTATTATGATATCCATATTTATTATATATTAGCATTATATTAGAAATTATGCTACACTTTATTTATCATTTTTAAATAAAAGGAGGAATTCATCATGGGTATGACAATGACCCAGAAAATACTCGCCGCCCACGCAGGTCTGGAATCTGTAACGGCTGGGCAGCTGATTGAGGCTGATTTGGATCTTGTATTAGGAAATGATATCACATCTCCGGTTGCAATTCATGAAATTGAAAAAATGAAAGTAGACGGTGTTTTCCACAAGGATAAGATTGCGCTTGTTATGGACCATTTTGTACCGAATAAGGATATCAAGTCTGCACAGCATTGTAAATGTGTCAGGGAATTTGCCTGCAAAAATGAAATTACGAATTATTTTGACGTCGGACAAATGGGAATTGAACATGCGCTGCTGCCAGAAAAAGGGCTGACAGTGGCAGGCGACGTGATTATTGGCGCAGATTCCCATACCTGTACGTATGGCGCGTTAGGCGCATTTTCAACTGGTGTTGGCAGTACGGATATGGCTGCAGGTATGGCAACCGGGAAGGCATGGTTTAAAGTGCCGTCAGCAATTAAAGTTGTCGTAACAGGCAAACCGGCAAAATATGTCAGCGGAAAAGATCTGATTCTGCATCTGATCGGAATGATCGGAGTAGATGGAGCGCTGTACCAGTCTTTAGAATTTACCGGGGACGGCATTGCGAACCTTACGATGGACGACCGTTTTACGATTGCGAATATGGCGATTGAAGCGGGTGCGAAAAATGGTATTTTTCCGGTGGACGATCTGGCAGAAGCTTATATGAAGGAACACTCCAAACGGCCGTACCAGATTTATGAAGCGGATGCTGATGCAGTGTATGAACGGGAAATTGTGATTGATCTTGGCGAACTAAAGTCAACCGTTTCCTTCCCGCATCTTCCGGAAAACACAAAAACGATCGATGAAGTAGGTGAGATTCCGATTCATCAGGTAGTTATCGGTTCCTGTACGAACGGACGGCTGGATGACCTGCGTTGTGCAGCGGAGATTTTCAAAGGGAAAAAGGTCGCAGACGGCGTGCGTGCAATTGTAATTCCGGCAACGCAGCAGATCTATCTGGATGCAATGGAAGAGGGACTATTAAAAATCTTTATTGAGGCAGGCGCTATTGTCAGCACACCGACTTGCGGCCCATGCCTTGGCGGGTATATGGGTATACTTGCAGAAGGGGAGCGCTGCGTATCGACTACAAACCGTAACTTTGTCGGACGTATGGGACACGTAGAATCCGAGATCTATCTCGCAAGCCCGGCAGTTGCTGCAGCGAGCGCCATTGCGGGCAAAATCGCTGGACCGAAAGAGTAGGAGGATAGTGGAATGAAAGCAAACGGCCATGTATTTAAATATGGAGACAATGTAGATACGGATGTAATTATTCCGGCAAGATACTTAAATTCATCTGATCCAAAAGAACTTGCCGGACATTGTATGGAAGATATTGACAAGGATTTTGTGAAAAAGGTGCAAAGCGGCGATCTGATTGTAGCGGATAAAAACTTTGGCTGCGGTTCTTCCAGGGAACATGCACCGCTGGCGATTAAGGCATCTGGCGTCAGCTGTGTCATTGCGGAGACTTTTGCGCGTATTTTTTACCGCAATGCAATTAACATCGGACTTCCGATTATTGAGTGTCCGGAAGCTTCTAAGGGGATTGAAAACGGCGATGAAGTAGAAGTGGACTTCGACAGCGGCGTGATCCGCAATATAACGAAAGGCACACAGTACCAGGGACAGGCATTTCCGCCGTTTATGCAAAAGATTATTGAAGCAGAAGGTCTGGTAAATTATATCAATCAGGGAAAATAGATTTTACGAGGGACTTTCCATGGATATAAAAAAAGACATTCAAAAAATAAGTTTTATTGGACTCGGCCTGATTGGCGGGTCCATCGCTAAAACCATACGGCGTGTCTGTCCGCAGATCCGGCTGTCTGCCGTGTCCGGGCATCTGTCAACGATTACCCAGGCTTATGAGGCTGGCGTTATCGAAAACGATACGATGCTGCGCCTGGAGCAAATCGCGGATGCAGATTATATTTTTTTGTGTACGCCGGTACAGCAGAATCTGGGATATTTAGAGCGGTTAAAAGATCTTGTTGCCCCGCATACGATGATTACGGACGTTGGCAGCGTCAAAGGCGATATTCACCGTGCGGTCGCGGCATTGGGGCTGGAGGATCATTTTATTGGCGGGCACCCGATGGCTGGTTCGGAAAAAACAGGATTTGCCGCCGCAACAGCTTATTTGTTGGAAAATGCTTATTATGTGATAACGCCGGCTTCCAAAACAACACAGGAACAGATCGACCGCTTCCGCAGTCTGGTAACGGCGCTTGGCGCCATTCCACTGGTTCTGGATGCTGACAGCCACGATTTTGCAACAGCTTCGATCAGCCATTTGCCACATATTCTTGCATACAGTCTGGTTCATCTGGTTCAGGAAATTGATGGCCCGCAGGAAACGATGAAGACGATTGCGGCCGGAGGATTCCGGGATATGACACGGATCGCCGCATCGTCTCCTGTGATGTGGCAGGAGATTTGTCTTTCTAATAAGGAGCAGCTGCTGCGTCTGATGGATCTGTACAGCGAACAGCTGGCGGGTATCCGTTCGGTCATTGCGGCAGAAAATAAAGAAGCGATGACAGACTATTTTACAAAAGCCAAAGATTACCGCGATTCCCTGACCGTCCGCAAACCAGGTTCGCTGCAGCCAGTATATGAGCTGTATTGTGACCTGATCGATGAAGTCGGCGGTATCGCAACCATTGCCACGCTGCTGGCAAGTAATGGCATCAATATGAAAAACATTGGCATTCTGCATAACCGTGAGTTTGAAGACGGTGTTCTGCACATTGAATTATACGACCAGGCGTCGTTAGATAAGGCTGGTTCGCTGCTTAGAAAATACTGTTATACGATTTACGAGCGCTGATTGTTTTGTTTATTTACGATAAAAAATCATGAAGGAGACCTGAACGATGTTTATAGAACCAGCCCGTTCCCTGAAAGGAGAACTTCATATTCCGGGCGACAAATCCATATCCCACCGCAGTGTTATGTTCGGCGCAATCGCAAACGGACGAACCGAAGTAACCCATTTTCTGCAGGGTGCAGACTGTTTGTCTACGATTTCCTGTTTCCGCAGGCTTGGCGTTGAAATAGAAAATACACCAGAACGGATCTGCATCCATGGAAAGGGCCTGCACGGGCTGCGTCCGTCCAAAGAATTGCTGGATGTTGGCAACAGCGGCACTACGATCCGCCTGATTTCCGGTATCCTGGCTGGTCAGCCATTTGCTTCTGTCTTAGACGGAGACGCATCCATCCGCAGGCGGCCGATGAAACGGATTATTGCGCCTTTGCGTGAAATGGGCGCTAATCTTACCGGAAGCGAAAATAACTGCGCACCGCTAAAGATTGACCACGCTGCCTTGCATGGCATCCACTATATTTCCCCCGTGGCATCCGCGCAGGTAAAATCCTGTGTGCTGCTTGCGGGACTGTATGCGGACAGCCAGACAAGCGTTACAGAACCATACGTATCCAGAAACCATACAGAACTGATGCTTTCCGCGTTTGGCGCGCAGGTTTCCAGCCAGGGTACGACCGCAGCTATTTGCCCGGAACCAGTATTATCCGGGCAAAACATCGATGTGCCAGGCGATATTTCCTCAGCAGCTTATTTTATCGCTGCCGCGCTGCTTGTGCCGAACTCCGAAGTGCTGATCCATAATGTGGGCGTTAACCCGACCAGAGATGGTATCCTGCGTGCCGCTCAAGCCATGCATGCGAAGATCACCCGGCTAAACGAGCATACCGTTTCCGGCGAACCTGTCTGTGATTTGCTCGTGACGTCCTCCAATCTGACAGGCGCCGTAATTGAGGGCGGTCTGATTCCGACTTTAATCGACGAAATTCCGGTCCTTGCCGTTATGGCAGCCTTTGCGAATGGGACAACTGTGATTCGGGATGCGGCTGAATTAAAAGTAAAAGAATCAAACCGGATTGATACGGTTGTTACGAACTTACAGAAGATGGGAGCTGATGTAACGGCTGCGGATGACGGGATGGTGATTCATGGAGGTAAGCCGCTTCATAATGCTGTGATTGATCCGCATGCGGATCACCGGATTGCAATGGCGTTTGCAGTTGCGGGGCTTTGTGCGGAGGGAGGAGTGGAAATTGAAAATGCGGAATGCGTTTCGATTTCTTATCCTGGGTTTTATCAGGATTTGCGGGTGTTGAGATGACATATGGGGAGTGATTGTTGGATGGTGTATTTGGGAGACCGGACGACTTTGCGGGTGGTGGGCCGGGGAGTGTGGTTAAGTCAGGCTTTACAATTATTGAGGATCGGTTTATGTGGAGCTGTAAAGTATTTGAAGGTTAGTTCATGTAGCTGTGAGTATATAACGATAAGTTCATGTAAAACTGTAAAATACAGGAAGATTCATTTATGTTAAGTGTGTAAAGCACTGGAAGTACAGTTCATGTAAAGCTGTAAAATGCTTGAAAATCAGTTCATGTAAAGCTGTAAAATACTTGAAAATCAGTTCATGTAAAGCTGTAAAATACTTGAAATCAGTTCATATAAAGTTGTAAAATACTT
>VSNY01000144.1:0-5221 GCA_009774535.1 Lachnospiraceae bacterium | reverse complement strand
TGTAAAATACTTGAAAATCAGTTCATGTAAAGCTGTAAAATACTTGAAATCAGTTCATATAAAGTTGTAAAATACTTGAAAATCAGTTCATGTAAAGCTGTAAAATACAGGAATATGAATTTACCTAAAGTATATAAAGCACTGAAAGATCAGTTTATGTAAAGTTGTAAAACTCTTGAAAAGCAGTATCCATGAAACGGTTAGAAAGACGGAAGATCAGTTCATTTCAAGTTGATGAAAAGGAGGAACGCTGCTATTATGGTACAATTTTTAATGAAGCCTAAAGTGGATTTCGCGTTTAAAGAGATTATGACGGATGAAAAAGCCCGTACTGGTTTTCTGGCTGCAGTGCTGAAAATCCATCCGGAAGATATGAAAGAAACGCAGATCCTTAATACAAATCTGCGCAGGGAGCATGCGGACGATAAACAGGGGATTTTAGACGTCCGCCTCCTGATGAACGACAGTGCAGAAATTGATATAGAAATACATCTGTCGCAGTTGAAAGTATGGGCTGAACGGTCGTTGTTTTATCTGTCAAAGATGTATACAGATCAGATCTCACCAGGACAAAGTTATCATGTATTTAAAAAGTGCATTAATATCAGTATTTTAGATTTTGAACTTTTTCCAAATGAAACAGAGTTCTATTCCTGTTTTCATATCCGCGAGGATACACGCAGATTTATTTATACAGACAAAATGGAGTTTCACCTTATAGAACTTCCAAAACTTCCGAAAGAACTAAAAGAAGACAGCAGCGATGTAGAGCTTTGGGCAAAGTTTATTAATTCAGAGCGGAAGGAGGAATTTGATATGCTGGCACAGAAAAATCAATATATTGAAAGCGCATATGAACGGTTACAAATCATCAGCCAGGATCGGGAAAAACGGTTGGAGTATGAAGCACGTGAAAAAGCTATACGGGATCATAATCAAATGATACTGGAAGCTGAGGAACGTGGAGAGAAACGTGGAGAGAAACGTGGAGAGAAACGTGGAGCAGAACGCATTAATAAATTGTGTGCATATTTGATACAGGAACAACGTTTTGAGGATTTAGAGAGATCTACAAGAGATATGGATTTTCAACAACAACTTATGAAACAATATGGTATTTAAAAAGACTTCTGAGAAGAATTTGATATGTTGTCACAGAAAAGTGTAAAGCATATTTGCAATGAACAAGAAAGCAGAAAAGCGAGTTGGAATTTTAGATCAGACAGTATTATCACAGCCAATATCATTGACAACACAGGTAACATTTGTCTCGATATCTTCCTTTCAGGAAGACATTTCCACGAAAATACGAAATGGTATTTTGCATGGTTATTGGGCATTTTCTGACTTGACATAACTGAAAGTCAGATCTTGAAATTAGCGGCAACTGTTGAAAAGCCTGCCATAACCAGACTCTGCGGGCGGTGGGCGGGAATTCTTCCCCACCGCCCATTATCCCATCCATTGTATATTTTGCTTTATAGTATCCATAAAAAATCAAAAAAATTGTTGTAATTGCCCATGAACTTTGTTAAAATTAATATAGTGTTTGCGACAGACCAGAACCGATGCTGTTCGCACAGGATTTTGCAGCGCCTGCAGAGTCCGTAAGAACGCATAAGTTTTACAAAAAATGTGCAGGAGGTAAGAAACAATATGGAGGTATTTACAACAGACAGGATACGCAACGTGGTACTCTTAGGACATGGCGGAGCAGGCAAGACAAGCCTGGTAGAAGCAATGGCGTATCTGTCAGGCCAGACAAACCGCATGGGCAAAATCAGCGACGGCAACACTGTCAGCGATTTTGATAAAGAAGAGATCAAGCGTTCCTTTTCCATTCAGACGACAGTAGTCCCGATTCTTTGGGAGAATACAAAGATCAATATCCTGGATACCCCAGGCTACTTTGATTTTGTCGGGGAAGCAGAAGAAGCAGTCAGTGTGGCAGATGCGGCGATTATTGTAGTCAGCGGTAAGGCTGGCATTGAAGTAGGGACAAAAAAAGCATGGGAAATGTGTGAACGTTATAAACTGCCGCGCATGTTTTTCGTAACGGATATGGATATTGATAACGCAAGTTTCCGTCAGGTAGTGGAAGATCTGCAGGAACTGTATGGCAAAAAAATTGCGCCGTTCCATCTGCCGATCCGTGAAAATGAAAAATTTATCGGTTATGTAAATATTGTGGCACAGACTGCGAACCGCTGGAATGACAAAGGGGAAGTCGTGCCGATGGATATGCCGGATTATTCCGTGCCGAACCTGGAAAAATGCAGGGAAGCGCTTATAGAGGCCGTGGCTGAGACGAGCGAAGAGTTTATGGATCGTTATTTTAACGGGGAAGAATTTTCAGAAAATGAAATCCGCCAGGCGCTGCGCGTAAATGTCAATGACGGCAGTATCATTCCGGTTTCCATGGGTTCCTGTATTCTGGCCCAAGGTGTTTACACGCTGCTTGACGATATCACCAAATATTTTCCAAGTCCGGATAAAAGGTCGTGCGCAGGCATTAACGCTACAACGAACGAAGTATATCAGGCAGATTATGATTTCTCTAAGCCGAAGTCTGCTTACATATTCAAGACGATTCAGGACCCATTTATTGGCAAATACTCTCTGATTAAGGTGAATTCAGGCGTTTTAAAGACCGATGACGTATTGTTAAATTATCACAGGGATACGGAAGAGAAAATTGGGAAACTCTATGTTATGAGAGGGGCAAAGGCCGAAGAAGTCAAAGAACTGCATGCTGGTGATATCGGCGCGCTTGCAAAGCTGAACAAAGCACGCACAACGGATTCATTGTCCACAAAGGCAAATCCGATCTTATACATCCGTACCTCGTTGTCGACGCCATATACATGCAAGCGTTATAAAGTAAAGAACAAAGCAGATGTGGACAAAGCGTCCCAGGCTTTGACCAAGCTGACTCATGAAGACCTGACATTGAAGGTGGTAAATGACAGCGCCAATGGACAGACACTGATCTACGGTATAGGAGAGCAGCAGCTGGATGTAGTTGTCAGCAAACTGGCGAACCGTTATAAGGTAGAGATCGAACTTGGAAAAGCAAAAGTTGCGTTCCGTGAAACAGTCAGAAAAAAAGCGGATGTTGAATACAAATATAAAAAACAGTCTGGCGGACACGGGCAGTATGGCCATGTAAAAATGACCTTTGAGCCATCCGGTGATCTGGAGACGCCTTACGAATTTTCACAGACCGTTGTCGGCGGGGCAGTTCCGAAAAACTACTTCCCGGCAGTTGAAAAGGGCATTCAGGAATCTGTTAAGAGCGGCCCGCTTGCTGCTTATCCGGTAGTCGGCATTAAGGCAAATCTGTACGACGGGTCTTACCATCCGGTAGATTCTTCCGAACTTGCATTTAAAGTTGCTGCGGCGCAGGCGTTTAAAAAAGGATTTTTACAGGCTTCTCCTGTATTGTTAGAGCCGATTGCATCTATGGTGGTAACCGCATCCGATAAATATACCGGCGACATTATGGGTGATTTGAACAAACGTCGTGCGCGTGTCCTTGGCATGAATCCGGTGGAAGGCGGCAAACAGGAAATTACGGCAGACATTCCTTATACGGAATTGGATGGCTATACGACTGTATTGCGTTCGATTACCGGCGGAGAAGGCACTTACCGCTATGAACTTGCCCGTTACGAGCAGGCTCCGGAAGATGTACAAAAACGCGAGATTGAAGCCAGAGCTAATAAACTGGTAAATATTGAAGAGTAATTTCATTTACGAACAAAAGCATTTGATTCATTAAAATCTTTGGAATCATAAAAATGGAAGGAGGAGCCGGTGGAAAATGGCGCGTATGATGCTCTGCATTCTTCTTGCAGTTGTTCTGTTATTGGAACAACCGCAGCTGACAAAGGGGTGCGGCGTCATGGAACGACCGCTTTCTCCTTCTGTTTATGATAGCAGTATTCTGGATGCTGCAAATAATTTGAACAGCAGCATTCCAGTCTATCATATTATCTACAATCTGAATCTGGGTGAAAACCATTACCTGAATCCATCCGTCTATTATGAACAGCTGCTGCCAATGAAGCTGATGTCGCCAAAGAGGGAAGGCTATAATTTTGCAGGCTGGTATACAGACAGCAGCTATAAGCATCCTCTGACCGGAATAGAGGACTGCCAGAACGGCAACCTGATTCTTTATGCCAAATGGACGAAAAAAATATCCGGTACCATGAATATCCAGCTGTACTCTTACGGCGCAGGCAGCTTGACAAGGTCACCGGAAAAAAAGCTGTCCAACATGAACTACCGAATCTTAGAAGATCTGGATATCCCCGGCATGCCAGGAACCAGGTTTGAAGATTATATCAACAATAAATTATTCAGTGTAGACCAATGTCCGCAGGGCCTGTGCGTAACCGAAGAACATATTCTTGTCACATCCTACAGCACGGGAAATCACGAGAATTACGGTTCGCTGTATGTATTCGACCGCCGCACAGGAGCATATCTGGTTACGCTTTCCATGAAAAAAGGCAGTCATTTGGGCGGGATCTGCTACGATGGAGAAAATCTGTGGATCTGCCACTCCAATTACCGCACGATTGAACGGCTGGATTATGCATTGGTCAAAGAAATTGCCAGACACCAGCCAGGCAGGACCGTAGAACTGACACAAAAGCATGAAGAGTACCGTGTTTCCAATTCTCCTTCCTGCATCACATTTTTTAGCGGAAAGCTCTGGATTGCGACACATACCAGGTTTTTTAAATCCATTATGAAATCTTACCGATACAGCGGCGGCGCTTTGGAAGAATGTGAAGAATTCGCAATCCCGGATAAGGTACAGGGCGTCGCATTTGATGAAGACGGACACGTCTATCTGAGTACTTCTTTTGGACGCGACAAATCCTCTTATATCAAAGTCTATCGTTCCGCATACGACCTGAGCAAGCGTCCGGAAAAGCCTGCAGAATGCGTGGAGATGCCGCCTTGTTCCGAAGAACTGGCAATTGCGGGAGATGAATTGCTGGTCTTATTTGAATCAGGGGCGCAGAAGTATATGGAAGGAACGGATGGAAAAGGAAAGGCGCTGGCGCCGTTAGATCATATGGTGGCGATACAGCTGGATTCTTTTGCAAAATGACATAATAATCTGAAATTTCTTCATATCCCAGCAGAGATTTCGCTTTTAGATGTGAAAAAGAGTAAAGATTACCGGATTTTTAATAGATATAGA
>VSNY01000143.1 GCA_009774535.1 Lachnospiraceae bacterium | reverse complement strand
CGATGGCCCTTTATTTTCTGCGGGAACAGATCGACTCGCAGGACGAGCAGGCTGTTTCCGAGGCATGTACACAGATCGACATTACGCTGACGTATCAGGACGGCGTTCCATGTGTTCTGTTAAACGGGGAAAATGTCAATGCTTTTATCCGGGCCGAGGAGGTCGGCATACTGGCGTCTGCAACAAGCGTCTATCCGGCTGTCCGTGCGAAATTGACCGCACTCCAGCAAAAGCTGGCGCAGACGTGTAATGTCATTATGGACGGCCGCGATATCGGTACGTGTGTGCTGCCCGACGCCCAGGTGAAGATTTATCTGACAGCGGATGTATCCGCCCGTGCCAAAAGAAGATATGAAGAGCTGCTCAAAAAAGGCGAGGCAGCGGATTATGCGCAGATTGAGGCGGATATCAAAGAACGCGATTACCGTGATATGCACAGGGAAATTGCGCCTTTGAAACAGGCCGAAGATGCGGTTTTGGTCGATTCTTCTGGTCTGGATATTGCACAGGTGTCAGCCGTCATACGGGAGATCTACGAAAAGGCGGCTAAGGAGTAATCATGAACATTACAGTAGCAAAAAGCGCAGGTTTTTGTTTTGGTGTGAAACGAGCGGTTAATAAAGTGTATGAACAAGCCGATATAAAAAAAGGGCCAGTCTATACGTACGGGCCGATCATTCATAACGAAGAAGTGGTTAAAGACCTTGCGGACAAAGGGGTGCGGATATTAGAAGATCCGTATTCCCTGACAGAAGAACAAAAAAAGCAGAAAGGGACGGTCGTGATCCGTTCCCACGGCGTAGCCAGAAAGATTTATGAGCAGCTGGAGCAGGCAGGATTCCGCATCGAAGACGCGACCTGTCCGTTTGTTTTAAAAATCCATCAGATCGTGGAAGATTTTTCAAACGATGGATATGAGATTGTGATTATCGGCAACAGTAATCATCCTGAAGTCGAAGGAATCCGTGGCTGGTGTGATCCTTCGCGAACAACTGTAATCGCAAATATGGAAGAAGCGGAGAAATTTCAGCCAAAATCCGGCAAAAAAATGTGCATTGTGGCACAAACGACTTTTAATTACAAGAAATTTCAAGAACTAGTTGAAATTATTCAAAAAAAAGGGTATATTAGAGATATACGTGTATTGAATACAATTTGTAACGCTACAGAAGAACGGCAGAAAGAAGCAGCCAGCCTGGCAGAAACTTCCGATATAATGATTGTCATTGGAGGAAGGAGCAGTTCCAATACGCAGAAACTGTATGAGATATGCAAAGAAGAATGTGCAAATACTTACTATATACAGACCGTGGCCGATCTACATCTGGAACCAGAAGGCCGCATTGATAACGTAGGTATTACCGCAGGGGCTTCCACCCCAAAGAAAATTATTGAGGAGGTTCAAAAGTATGTCAGAACAAAGCTTTGAACAAATGTTGGAAGAATCTTTTAAAACAATAAGAAACGGGGAGGTTGTTGAAGGTACTGTTATCGATGTAAAACCAGACGAAATCGTGCTTAATATCGGTTACAAGTCAGATGGCATCATTACGCGCAGTGAATACACCAATGAACCAAACGTTGATCTTACTACCCAGGTTGAGGTAGGCAGCACTATGGAAGCAAAAGTTTTAAAAGTAAACGACGGCGACGGGCAGGTACTCTTAACGTACAAACGCCTTGCCGCAGAAAAAGGAAGCAAGAGACTGGAAGAAGCTTATGAAAACCAGGAAGTGCTGACCGCAAAGGTGGCGCAGGTATTAAACGGCGGCCTGAGCGTGATCGTAGATGAGGCAAGGGTATTTATCCCATCCAGCCTTGTATCCGATATCTACGAAAAAGACCTGACCAAATATGACGGCCAGGATATTGAATTTGTGATCACCGAGTTTAATCCGAGAAGAAGAAGGATTATCGGCGACCGTAAACAGCTTTTAGTAGCGCAAAAAGAAGAAATGCGCAGAGAATTGTTTGAGCGGATTCATGTCGGCGATGTAATCGAAGGAACCGTAAAGAATGTGACCGATTTCGGCGCGTTTATTGATCTGGGCGGCGCAGACGGACTGCTGCATATTTCCGAAATGTCCTGGGGACGTGTGGAAAGCCCGAAGAAAGCATTTAAAGTCGGTGATGTCGTAAAAGTATTTATCAAAGATATCAACGATACAAAAATTGCGCTCAGTATGAAATTCCCGGAGGACAATCCTTGGAATAACGCAACGGAAAAATTTGCCGTTGGTACCGTTATTACAGGAAGAGTTGCACGTATGACCGATTTTGGCGCATTTGTGGAACTGGCTCCCGGCATTGATGCTTTGCTGCATGTATCGCAGATTTCAAAAGAACATATCGACAAGCCTTCTGATGTGTTAAAGGCAGGCCAGATGATTGACGCTAAGATCGTTGATTTTAATGAAGCGGAACGCAAGATTAGTCTGAGCATGAAAGCATTACTGCAGGATGAAAGTGCAGCAGAGGAAGAGTAAACAGCTGGATAGTCCTGGAAGAAAAGCATAAGATACAGCATATAGGCAGCATTGCTGTTTATATGCTGTTTTTGTAAAAAGCGGTAAAATCTTTATCTTTCTTTGCAGTTGATAAGGAAAGGGAGCATTACCCAGCTTGTAACAGGGCTGTTAAAAAATTTGAATATAGGAGTTGGCTGTATGTTTGAAAATTATGAAAAATTTAAAAAAGACGTATTAGCTTTAACAAAAATCGATCTGAACTGCTATAAAGAAAAGCAGATGAAACGCCGCATTGACACGCTGATCAGCAAAACGTCAGCGAAAACATATGATCAGTATGTATCTCTGCTGAAGACAGATAAAAATGTGCTGGAGCAGTTTGTAAACTTTCTGACAATTAACGTATCTGAATTTTACCGGAATGTTGATCAGTGGCAGATTCTGGATAAGAAAGTAATTCCGGAACTGATCAAAAAATTCGGCAAAAACTTAAAGATCTGGAGTGCGGCATGTTCTACGGGTGATGAACCATACTCGCTTGTGATGGCGCTGTCCAAACATATTCCAATCAATCAGATCCATATTATTGCGACGGATATCGACAAGCAGGTGCTGGAAAAGGCACGGGTTGGTCTGTATAATGAAAAGAGCATTGCCAATGTACCAGAGGAATTCAAAAAGAAATATTTTCATAAGATCGGCGCTTCGTATCAGATCGCGGATGAGATTAAAAAGCGGGTAGAATTTAAAGAACATAATCTGCTGCGTGACCCATATCCGACCGGGTGTGATATGATCGTCTGCCGGAATGTCGTAATTTATTTTACAGATGACGCAAAGCAGGAGATCTACATAAAGTTTAACCAGGCGCTTAAAAATGAAGGGATTTTGTTTATTGGAAGTACGGAGCAGATTATGAATTATAAAGAGCTGAATTATGAAAGGTCTTCTTCGTTTTTCTTTATTAAAGGGGCCAAATAAAAGAATTTTTACTTTGTATTTTGAAATTGCAGAAAGATGGACAGCCTTCGTGGGAGATTCTCCCATGAGGGCTTTCTTTATGCAAAAAACCGCATCCGGTCGCGCGGATGCGGCTTGAAGCTGCGAAGTTTGATAATAAGGGAATCAAATCCTGGCAAAAAGATAACAAATTATTAGAAATTGTTATGTATCACAGACACAGTTCTTTGCTCTAAAACCCGCTTAAAATAAGGGAAAAAACAGAAATACCGCCCAAAGGCGTCCGAAAAAAAGAAACCTTTGCGTCGGTCTTTCTAAAAGTTCAATCTTTTTATTTTTCTAATTTGATTCGTGATTTTTTATGAATTTTTAATAAATAACCAAAGGATACCAGCAAGCTAAACTGGTAATTATAGACAATTTTTTTGTTTCTGTTGCAAAAAAACAGGAATTGGTATAGAATACTTAAAGGCAACAATTTCTAATAAAATGTTATGTATGTACTTGAAGTTGTTTCGTAACAGTTCAGGCAGGTCGGTATGGTGACGGAATGGAGGGCGTTATGAACGAATTGGATTATGGCAGGATGGGCAAGCGGATTCGGCAGGTGCGTAAAGCGAAAGGGTGGTCGCAGGACGAACTTGCTAAAAAATGCGGCATTAGTATGTCGTTTCTGGGACATATTGAACGCGGTACCAGGATTATGAGCCTGGAGACATTTGTCAGTATCTGCAGTGTGCTGGACGCAGGGGCGGATGAGCTGCTCTGGGGCGTGGCGCATCCGTCAGATGCGGTGCTGAATATGTGGAATCCGGCGGATAAAAAAACAGGCGGGAAAGTGGATGACAGCTATTCGATGTATGTCAGGATTATGAAGTCGGTAGCTGAGATTATGAATGAAGCATAGAGCGCCGCGCCGCAGCGTCCTGATGGCGGCTTCCGTGGCTTCCATGATCCTGCAGTTTAATAGGGAAAATCTGATCTTGCTGCAGGAACTTGGATATGAGGTGCATGTAGCTTGTAATTTTAAAGAAGGAAATACATGCAGCAGCGGGCAGATACAAACACTCCTGCAGTTCTTCCGCGAGCGGGGGATGATCTGGCACCAGTGGGATTGTCCGCGAAGCATCCGGCCGTTTGGAAACTGCTTAAAGGCTTTTTCTCAGATCCGGAGATTGCTGCGGCGATATCCGTTCGCATTTATGCACTGCCATTCGCCGATTGGCGGTGTACTGGCAAGGATCGCGGCGCATGAAGCGAAAGTTCCGGTGATCTATACGGCGCATGGATTTCATTTTTATCAGGGTGCGCCGCTGCGAAACTGGTTATTGTATTACCCGGCAGAAAAGTGGCTTTCCCGCTGGACGGATGTACTGGTGACTGTAAATCGGGAGGATGCAATGCTTGCAAAGCGGTATTTCCATGCAGGTAAAGTCTGCCGGATTCCGGGAATCGGGATCGATTTAGAGAACTATCAGCGTACAGGGGCCGCAGACGGGATTTCGGAAAAAGAAGTCCTCTGCAAATGCGGTGAACAAAGGCTGGAACTGCGCGGCAAGGATCAGGCATTCTGCAGCAAATTACGAATTCCGGAAGATGCCATTGTATTGTTGTCGGTAGGAGAATTAAACAAAGGAAAGAATCATCGGATGGTGATCGATGCGCTGCCAGCTATGGCGGACAGAGATGTGTATTATCTGATCTGCGGGCAGGGTGAGCTGCGGGAGGAACTGCTGCGGTACGCGGACAGCCTGGGGGTCAGGGAGCGTGTACGGATGCCTGGGTTTGTGGAAGATTTGCGCTGGATTTATTGGAATGCGGATATTTTTGTATTTCCGTCTTTCCGGGAAGGGATGCCGGTAGCGTTGATGGAAGCGATGGCCGCGGGACTGCCGTGTGTGGCGTCGGAGATACGTGGATGCAGGGAGCTTTTGAATCAGAATAGCAGATGCCGGAAAACTTCTATGGGAATGTCTATGGGAACATCTTTGGATACGCCTATAGGTACGTCTTTGGGTAAATCCCGTCAGCAGGCGCTTTGTCAGGTACCAGGCGGGTTCCGGTTCTCCTTAAAGCAGCCGGAGCAGCTTTTGCAGGCTTTAAAAATGCTGGCGGATCAGAAATCGCTGCGGCAGGCTTGCGGAACGTATAACGAACGCAGAATCAAAAACTTTGGCCGGGACAGGGTACAAAAGAAAATGAAAGAAATCTATACAGGCATGGCAGTTACAGGGCATGGCGGCAGATGAAGGAACAGGAGGCAACCTGCAGACAGGGAACAGGAGCATGGGAAAGGCGATGGATCAGAACAATAAGAACGATAACAGACAGAAAAAGAAAATCCGATTTGACCAGGGCTGTATCCTTGCAGTGGTTTTGTATTTTCTTTTGGCCGGATTATTGTATTTTGCGGCGGGGACACAGCTTTATGAGCGAACGGCGCGAAAAGAAATAAAAAGTGTGCAGTGGGATTATGCGTCGGCAGAATTTGCGGCAGGGTATACGCTGCGCCAGACGTTTCGCTGCGAGATGGATACAATGGAAAGCTTTCAGTTTTATGCAGCGACTTTCCAGCGGGCAAACGCCGGGCAGCTGCTTGTAAGGCTGATAGATGATACGACTGGGCAGCAGCTTTATGAAAATCGTGTGGATATGTCGCAGCTGACGGAAGGTCAGGCGGTTGTACAGCAGCTGCCTGTGTGTCTGAAACAGCTGCGCGGGCATATGCTGGCGGTGGAATTGTCTTCCGAAGACGGTGCGGCAGGCAGTGCGGTGGGCGTCTGGTACAATTCGACGGCACAGATCAAACAGATGCAGATGTACAGCGGCGGAGAGGCTGTGCCGGGTGTGCTTTGCCTGGATACGCATGGTACGGATCAGGTCTGGACGGGTCCGCATTACTGGCAGATCGTAATTCCGGCGGGGGCTGCGCTGTTTGCGTACTGCCTGTATTTGATCCGTCAATATCGTCTGGGCAGGAAGCATCCGATCATTATGGCGGCTATGCTGCTGGATAAATACCGGTTTTTGATCAAGCAGTTAACGGCCAGGGATTTTAAGATTAAATACAAGCGGTCGGTGCTGGGAGCTTTGTGGAGTTTTGTCAATCCGCTTTTGATGATGTCGGTACAGTACTTTGTATTTTCCACGATTTTTAAAGCGGATATTGAAAACTATCCGGTGTATCTGCTGGCAGGAATTGTGCTGTTTAATTTTTTTAATGAGTCTACGAATATCAGCTTGTATGCCATTACCGGAAATGCCGCTTTGATTACAAAAGTATATGTTCCAAAATATATTTATCCGGTATCCAAAGTAATTTCCACAGGCGTAAATCTGCTGATTTCCCTGCTGCCGCTGTTTTTGATGTGTATGGCGACCGGGGTACGGGCGACAAAGGCATGGCTGCTGATTCCGTTTGACCTTGTATTTTTGCTGGTGTTCTGCATCGGATTGGGATTTATGCTGTCGGCGGTGATGGTTTTTTTCCGGGATATGCAGTTTATTTGGAATGTATTTAGTATGGTGCTGACGTATTCGACGCCGATTTTTTACCCGGAGTCGATCCTGCCGGACAATTTTCAAGGCGTGCTGGCGATCAATCCGATGTATCATTTTATACAGTTTTTCCGCAAAATTATCCTGGAAGGGATCTCGCCGGAGCCGCGGGAATATTTGATCTGTACACTTTTTTCGGCGGCTTTTTGTATAATTGGCGTTGTGGTATTTAAAAAGTCGCAGGACCGGTTTATCTTTTACATTTAGGAGCAGAACATGAAACAGGCAAAAAAACAGACGCAGAAACGGGTCATCATTGAAGCTGACCATGTCTCCGTTCAGTTTTCGATGGCAAACGACCGTGTGAATACGCTAAAGGAATTTGTGATTCAGACCGTAACCAAAAAAATCCGTTATACGCAGTTCTGGGCGCTGCGGGACGTTACATTTGAGATCCGCAAAGGGGACGTGCTGGGGATTATCGGCCGAAACGGCGCCGGAAAAAGTACGCTGCTGAAAGTGATTTCCGGCATTCTAAAGCCGACGGCGGGCAGCGTAGCCAGTCACGGAAATATTGTGCCGATGCTGGAGCTTGGTTCCGGTTTTGATTTCGATCTGTCCGGGCGGGAAAATATTTATTTAAACGGGGCGATTCTGGGCTATTCGGAAGAATTTCTGTTAAAAAAGTACAAAGAAATCCTGGAGTTTTCGGAGTTGGAAGAATTTATAGAAGTGCCGCTGCGCAATTATTCTTCCGGGATGGTGATGCGCCTGGCTTTTGCGATTGCAACGGCAGTCAGCCCGGAAATCCTGATTGTGGACGAGATTTTGTCCGTTGGAGACGCCCGGTTTCAGGAAAAGAGCAGGAAACGGATGCTGGAGATGATGAGCGGCGGTACGACGGTGCTGTTTGTCTCACATGAATTGGAGCAGATCCGAAAGATGTGCAACAAAGTAGTCTGGCTGGAGCATGGAAGCGTAAAGGCATTTGGGCCGGCAAAAGAAATCTGCGACCAGTATGGCGATGAAGGGTGAAAGCATAAGCATGAAAACAGAAGAAGCGGTAAAGCAGCTGTCAATTATTATACCGATGTACAATGCGGAAAAAACAATTCAAAAATGCCTGCGTTCCCTTATCCTGCCGAAAGAGCAGATGGAGCGCCTGGAAGTGATTGTCGTAGACGACGGTTCGCTGGACCGCAGCGCGGCGTATGCAGACTGGTACAGGCGGAAATATCCGGGAAGTTTTCAGCTGGTGCGAAAACCAAACGGGGGACATGGCTCCGCAGTAAACGCGGGAGCCGCCCGGTGCAGCGGAAGATATCTGAAAGTGCTGGATGCGGATGACTGGATGCATACGGACAGCCTGGAAGAAGTGTTAGAACTGTTAGAAACTGTAGATGCGCAGGTAGTCGCCTGCGGATATGACCAGTGCCGGATATCTGCTGGCAGTAATGACTGCCGGATGAAGGAACGCATATGTGCGGGCAGCAGCACATCCAGGACGAAGGAAAGGATATATACAGGCAGCACAAACAGGACAAAGAAAAATATATGTGCAGGCAGAGCGGCCAGGACAAAAAGAATGATATGTACAGGCAGATCAATCCGCAGGATGAAGGTGAAGGAAAAAGGAGCCTGTGGATTTGAAAATGCGCGGCTGGTACATATCCCGGCGGGCCTTGAGACGGATAAAAAAGTCCTGTATCTGAATATGGAGCAGCTGCTTCGAGAATGGGAGCGGTTTCGCCAGATCTTTTGCCTGCATGGGCTGATTTATCAGACAGAGTTTTACAGACAGCTGTCTTACCGGATGCCAGAAGGGGTTTCTTATGATGATGCGTTTTTCTTTACCGTCCCATGCAGTCACGCCAAAAGACTGTGCGTGATCCGGACACAGCTGTATGTCTACCGGATCGGAGATCCTGGGCAGAGTGTTTCCGCGCAGAACCGGGAAAAGCGGATACACCAGATGGAACAAGTCATTTGGTCCATAACTGCCGCAAATAAAAGCAGGAAGTGTCTGCGGGCGGGCAGGGAGTACTATTACCGTAAACTGGTATCTGTCGTATCGGATTATTATGTAACTGCTTTTTTACGATGCAGCGATAAAAAGCGTGGCAGAAAAGCAGCGCAGACGTTTACAGGCAGGCTTCGCAGGGCTGACCAGGAACTGTATCACAGGTTAAAGAGCCGCTATTGGCTGCTGCTTGGCATGGGGCTTTGCCATCGGACGGAACAGGATTTTGAAAGGCTGCTGTGCTGGGCCAATGGCGTCAGTACAATTAGGAAAAGGGTAATCATGTGAAAAAACGGAACATACAGGCGATAGACAAAGTTGGCGTTGACAGGATGCTTCCTGTAAAAATACTGGTAAAAAGTGTGCTGCAGCAGATGTTTGTTCTTCCTGTGGCAGCCCTGTATTATAAGGTACGCATACAGAAAAAAGGCGTTTATCATTTGATCATCTGCGGACATATCGGAGATTTTTTATATACGATGGGATACGCGGATGCGTTTCAGGCAGAATACGGGCTGGAAAAGCTGCGTGTTGTCAGCTTGGAGAAATTTCGCGGACTTGCGGGCTGTTATCCGAAAAAAGGCCGTTCGTACTGTGCCGTTTCCGAAACATGGCTGCAGATCTTATGTATTGCAAACAGATCTGCGGCCGGACAGCTGCTGTTTGCGGGCTTCCATGACTGTCTGGTCGTGGAGCCGGCCAACGGGTTTGTGCAGGGATTTTCCTATGCAAAAGAGTACCCGCAGCTGAATCTGAAAGACTGTATCTGCCAGGGAGTTTTAAAACTAAAGCCCGGCAGCAGATTTCAATTGCCGGTGCCGGTAAAAAAGAACCTGCGGGCAGATGTTACATGTATCGGAAAGATTCTTTTATGTCCATATGCACAGGCTGTTTCTGATCAGCATACAAAGCCATTTTTCCGGGAATTGGCGAAACGGCTGGCCCAAAAACGGTACCAGGTCGAAATGAACGCGCCAAACGGACAGCAGTTCTTACCCGGGGTCAGAGTCGTGTCGGACAGTCTGGATCAAATGTTTGAAAAACTGCACAGCTACCAGGCTGTTATAGGGATTCGCAGCGGTCTGCTTGACCTGGCAGTGTTTGCGGGCTGCAGGGTGGGTGTGCTTTATCCGGCAGGATATGAGCTGATCCATTTTTATGACCTGCGTCATGCC
>VSNY01000142.1 GCA_009774535.1 Lachnospiraceae bacterium | reverse complement strand
GTGTCGTATAATGTAGAATGTTTTCAGAAACAAAGCATATTTTAATAAGTAGAAACATCAACATTTTCCATAGCAGAACTATGGCCGCCCGTCCTTACCGGCAGCCAAATATAAAAGAAACAGGTGAAAATATGACAAAAGGACCTTTCAGACTCGGAATCGATATCGGTTCCACCACAGTTAAAGTTGCCGTCCTGGGCGTATCCGGGCAGCTGATGTTCGCGGACTACCAACGGCACTACGCAAATATCCGCGAAACCCTGGGCAGCCTGTTAAAACAGGCATATGAAACACTCGGCGATATCACAACCTTCCCGATGATCACTGGCTCTGGCGGATTAACTCTGGCAAAACACCTGGAAATCCCGTTTGTCCAGGAAGTCATTTCCGTTGCCTCGGCACTGGAACATACCGCACCTAAGACTGACGTCGCCATTGAACTAGGCGGCGAAGACGCAAAAATTATTTATTTTGAAGGCGGAAATGTAGAACAGCGCATGAACGGCATCTGCGCCGGAGGCACCGGGTCGTTTATCGACCAGATGGCTTCGCTGATCCAGACAGACGCATGCGGTTTGAACGAATACGCCAAAAATTACCAGGAAATTTATCCGATTGCGGCTCGCTGCGGCGTATTTGCCAAAACGGATATCCAGCCGCTGATCAATGAAGGAGCGACCAAAGAAGACCTGGCCGCTTCGATCTTCCAGGCAGTCGTAAACCAGACGATCAGCGGACTTGCCTGCGGTAAGCCGATCCGCGGTCATGTCGCGTTTTTAGGCGGACCGCTGCACTTTTTATCAGAACTGCGCGCCGCGTTTATCCGCACCTTAAAACTGGACGACACACATGCGGTGCTTCCGGAAAATTCTCATTTATTTGCGGCAATCGGCGCCGCCTTAAATACAAAAGAAGAGGCGATTATCCCGCTGGAAGCGCTGTTAAAAAAACTGGACAGCGAAATTCATATGGAATTTGAAGTCGAGCGCCTGGAACCGCTGTTTGCCTCCCAGGCAGATTACGATGCGTTTTTAAAAAGCCACAGCGGCAGCCAGGTAGCGGCTGCGCGGCTGGAAGATTATGAGGGCGATTGTTTTCTTGGGATAGACGCTGGCTCAACGACGACAAAGACGGCGCTGATTGCCGCGGATGGTTCCCTGTTATACTCTTTTTACGCCAACAATAACGGCAGTCCTCTGTCTGCCTGTATCCGCTCGATCCAGGAAATCTATGCCAAGCTGCCCGCAAAGGCAAGCATCGTGCATGCCTGCTCTACCGGATACGGGGAAGCGCTCGTTAAGGCTGCGCTAAAACTGGACGAAGGGGAAGTTGAGACCGTCTCCCATTATTATGCAGCCGCTTTTTTTGACCCGGATGTAGACTGTATTTTGGATATCGGCGGTCAGGATATGAAATGTATCCGTATTAAAAATCAAACGATCGACAGCGTGCAGTTAAATGAAGCCTGCTCTTCGGGCTGCGGCTCTTTTATCGAGACATTTGCAAAATCATTGAATTTTTCTGTACAGGACTTTGCCAAAGAAGCGCTGTTTGCCAGCCATCCGATCGACCTTGGAACAAGATGCACCGTATTTATGAATTCCAAAGTCAAGCAGGCGCAGAAAGAAGGCGCGTCCGTTGCGGATATTTCCGCCGGGCTTGCGTATTCGGTGATTAAAAATGCCCTGTTTAAAGTAATTAAGCTGACGGATGCCGGACAGCTCGGCAAAAAAGTCGTTGTGCAGGGCGGCACGTTTTACAACAATGCCGTACTGCGCAGTTTTGAAAAAATCTCGGGCGTCCATGCCGTAAGGCCGGATATTGCCGGAATTATGGGGGCTTTTGGCGCCGCGCTGATCGCCAGAGAGCGCCATACAGACGGGGCGGTTTCTTCCATGCTGTCCATTGCACAGATCAATGCCCTTTCGATTGATACCAAGCTTGCCAGATGCAAACACTGCACAAACCACTGCCTGCTGACGATCAATCTGTTCTCCGACGGACGCCGTTTTATTACCGGCAACCGCTGTGAGCGCGGACTTGGCAAGGAAAAAAATAAACACCATATTCCAAACCTGTATGAATATAAAAATAAACGGATTTTCGACTATCAGCCGTTGCCTGAAGAAGCGGCTGTGCGCGGTACGGTCGGCATCCCGCGTGTGCTGAATATTTATGAAAATTATCCGTTCTGGGCGGTATTTTTTGAAAAACTGCATTTTCGCACACTGCTTTCACCGCAGTCTTCGCACCAGATTTATGAGCTTGGCATAGACAGTATCCCAAGCGAATCCGAGTGCTACCCTGCGAAACTGACGCACGGGCATATCGCGTGGCTGATTGAGCAGAAACCGGATTTCATCTTTTATCCGTGTATTCCGTTTGAACGGGACGAATTTCCGACTGCCAATAACCACTACAACTGCCCGATTGTAACTTCCTACGCGGAAAATATTAAAAATAACGTAGACGAAATCGTAAACGGACAGATGGAATTTTTAAACCCGTTTTTGTCCTTTAAAGATCTGGAAACACTGACAAAAGGACTGGCCAAAACGTTCTGCCCGCGCTTTAAAATACTGGAACAGGAAGTATCGCTTGCGGCCAAAGCCGCTTGGGAAGAACTGCAAAAAGCACGGCTGGATATGCAAAAACAGGGCGAAAAAGCGCTTGCCTACTTAAAGAAAACCGGAAGGCACGGCATCGTACTGGCCGGGCGCCCTTACCATGTAGATCCGGAAATCAATCACGGGATTCCGGAGTTATTAAATTCGTGCGGCATCGCTGTTCTGACCGAAGATTCCATCTCGCACTTAAAGCCTGTGGAACGCCCGCTGATGGTTATGGACCAATGGATGTACCATTCCCGCCTTTATGCAGCCGCCAACTATGTAAAGACTGTGGATCATCTGGATCTGATCCAGTTAAATTCCTTTGGCTGCGGCCTGGATGCGATTACCTCCGACTGTGTCAGTGATATTTTAACCAAATCCGGCAAGATTTATACATGCCTGAAAATCGACGAGGTGAACAATCTGGGCGCGGCGCGTATCCGGATTCGTTCCCTGCTGGCCGCGATCCGCGTGCGGAAAAATAACCCGAAAAAACGCGAGATTCATTCCGCCGATTTTAAACGGGTCGTATTTACTGAAGAAATGCGCAAAACCTACACGATCCTCTGCCCGCAGATGTCGCCGATCCATTTTGAACTGCTGGAACCAGCCTTTATCGCATCCGGCTATCACCTGGCGATCCTGGACAACGACAACCGCTCTTCCGTCAATGTCGGACTGAAATATGTCAATAACGACGCCTGCTACCCTTCCCTGATGGTCGTCGGGCAGATTATGAAAGCGGTGACTTCCGGGAAATACGATATGGAGCGGACTGCGATTATTATCTCGCAGACCGGAGGAGGCTGCCGGGCTTCCAATTATATCGGCTTTATCCGGCGCGCGCTGGAAAAAGCAGGCTATGCACACGTACCTGTAATTTCCTTAAACTTAAGCGGACTGGAAAAAAATCCGGGCTTTACCCTGACGCCGTCGCTGCTGCAGCACGGTATGTACGCTGTGGAATTTGGCGATATTTTTATGCGCTGCCTGTATGCGACAAGGCCATATGAAGCAGTCCCGGGTTCCGCCAACCAGCTGCATGAAAAATGGAAGCAGCAGGTCGTCGAATTTTTGTCCCAGGACCGGATTTTGTCCCACCACAAATATAAGCAGCTGTGCCGCGGCATTATCCGGGACTTTGACAACCTGCCAAGGCAGAAAGTCAAAAAACCGCGTGTCGGCATTGTCGGCGAAATCCTGGTAAAATTCCTGCCCGCTGCAAACAACTACCTGGTCGACCTGCTGGAAGCAGAAGGCGCGGAAGCAGTCGTGCCGGACCTGATGGATTTTTTCCTCTATACGTTTTACAATCAGGATTTTAAGTCTGAAATGCTGAGCAAGCCAAAAAAAGACGCCCGTCTGGCGCATATGGGAATCCGGCTGCTGGAATGGCTGCGCAGCGCCGCAAGAACCGAATTTGCCAAAAGCAGGCACTTTCAGCCGCCGATACCAATCAGCCAGCTGGCCGCATACGCCTCCCCGATCGTATCCGAGGGCAATCAGACGGGAGAAGGCTGGTTTTTAACCGGAGAAATGCTGGAACTGATCCATTCCGGCACGAACAATATCGTCTGCGCACAGCCGTTCGCCTGCCTGCCAAACCATATCGTAGGCAAAGGCGTAATCAAAGAACTGCGCCGCCAGTATCCGCTGTCCAACATTGTCGCGATCGACTATGATCCGGGCGCAAGTGAAGTAAACCAGTTAAACCGGATCAAGCTGATGCTGTCTACGGCACAGAAAAACCTGGCGAAAGAACAGTCGGCAAAGAGCAGCTGACGGACAATCAAACGAATGCAAAAGGCAGGTAAATCTTACCTGCCTTTTTTCTCATACCTAAACTGGATAAACCTGAAAAGAAACACTTTTGACATTGTGTTGCGTTTTTGTTGGCAGTCCGGACGCTGGAGGAGGGGGGACGGTGCCACTGTGTAAATGCAGAATGCTTAGGGATTCTTAACATTCCGGAACAGGAGACGCAAGCCCGGCCATTTCCCCCTCACCCGTCGTCCGCACAGCCAATAAAAAACGCAACACAATGTCAATTCTGTCGCCTAAAGTAAAATTTTCCATTTACACAAGGAATACAGGCATTCTTTTCTTACACAATATTTCGTATCCCCTCGCAAATCTTTCGCGCAACGGTCGGATTATTCATTGTATACAAGTGAATGCCGTCCACATCATTTGCAAGCAGATCAATAATCTGACTGAGCGCATAAGACATCCCTGCGTCAAACAGCGCTTCTTTATTCCCTTCAAACTTATGAATAATCCGCTCAAACCGCTGCGGCAGAGACGCTCCGCACATCGTCACCATACGCTTGATCTGTCTGGCATTGATCACCGGCATAATCCCCGGCGTAATCGGCACATCAATCCCCGCAATACGGCAGTCTTCCACAAACCGGTAAAAATAATTATTATCAAAAAACAGCTGTGAAAGCAGCACCTGCGCGCCCGCGTCAACCTTTTGTTTCAGATAGCGCATTTCTTCTACCCGTCCCGCAGACTCCGGGTGACATTCCGGATAACATGCCCCGGAAATACAAAAATCACTCGTCTGTTTCAGATAAGTAATCAAATCCGAAGCATGAGCAAAATCCTTTTTTTCCGGAAGATCCGGATTACGGTCACCGCGCAGCGCAAGCACATTTTGAATGCCCTCGGACGCCAGTTCTTTGGAAAACGCGTCGATCTCAGCACGATCGTAGCAAAGGCAGGTCAGGTGTACGACTGGTTCCACGTGATATTCTTCTTTGATTTTTTTAGCCAGGCGAATCGTTTTATTGTGATTGGAACTGCCTCCCGCTCCAAAAGTAACACTGATAAAATCCGGCTGCAATTCGCACAGGATTTCCAGCGTCTTGTCAATATTTTTCAGTTCATCATCTTTTTTCGGCGGAAAAATTTCAAAAGACAATACGCTTTTTTTTCTTTGATGTATTTCAAATAGTTTCATAATTTTCTCCTTCTTTCAGATTTTACAGACAATCCGGCGAATCTCTTCCACATTAGAAGCAAGATGATCCGCGCCTGCGCGCTCCAGTTCCTGCCTGCTGCCATAGCCGAACAACACGCCAATAGAAGCAATCCCGGCCTGTTTTGCGCCTGCAATGTCATACTCACGGTCGCCGACCATAACTGCACTGGACAAATCGCTGATTCCCGCTGTTTGAAGCGCATAAGCGATCACCTCATATTTCTTGGACCTTCTGCCATCCATATGAGACCCTGCGATATATGTAAAATATTTTTGAATCTGAAAATATTCCAGGATCTGCACGGCAAACCGCTCCGGCTTTGAGGTTGCTACAAGCAGAGTTTTTCCGGCGGCAGAAAGATCTGCAAGCAGTCCTTCCATTCCATGATAAAGGAGATTTTCATAAATTCCTTTCTCTTCGTAGTATTCCCGATAATAAGCGACAGCCTGTTTTGCATCCGTACTGGAAAAATGATAAAATGTTTCAAATGAATCCTGCAGCGGCGGTCCGATAAATGGGTATAAGCTGGTGCGGTCTGCGGTTTGGATGCCGTATTTCTCTAACGCATATGCAACCGAATTTGTAATTCCGACTCCTGGATCTGTCAATGTTCCATCTAAATCGAATAATATTGTCTGGTACATGATATCCCTTTCTGTTTTTCTTAGATTCTGTTTATCCTGTTCTAATATAAACGTTTCGGACACAAAACTCAACCCTTTTTTCTATCAGACTTTACGTGGTCAGCTCACGCATCAGAGCCGGAACCGTTGTAATTTCTTTGATTCTGCCGACATTTGCCCCGCAAAAAATCAACCCCTGTTCCAGATTCCCCCTTACCGCGTTTACCAATGCCTGCGTAATACAGTACGGCGTTTCATCCGCCCTGCATGTCTGAATACACTGATAGCATTTCTGCACGGAAATCCTGCCCTGTCTGGCAGTTTCAATAAATGCGTTTTGAATGGCCCTGCCGGGCATGCCGACCGGACTGTTAATAATCACAACATCCTGATCCTGCGCTTTTACATACGCCTTTTTATAAGCCATGGACGCATCGCATTCTTCCGTTGCGACAAAGCGGGTTGCGATCTGCACGCCGTCCGCACCAAGCGCTATTGCATGTTTAATATCAGATTGATCAAAAATACCGCCCGCGACCACTGCCGGAATCGCTTTCCCATATTTATCCTCATAGATTTGTTTTTCCTGGATGATCTGTTTGATTTCTTCTTCATAGTGCAGGGCCGCCAGATCTTCCAGCTGCCGCGGCTGAAAGCCAAGATGTCCTCCGGCCTTAGGCCCTTCGATCACAAGAAGGTCTGCTGTCCTTTTATATTTTTTATCCCACATACGCAAAAGCACGGACGCCGCTTTGCGTGTAGAGACAATGGGTGCGATCGCGGTATCCGGGTGATCTGCAAGTGCCGGAAGGTCTGCCGGAAGCCCGGCGCCGCATACGATTAAATCTGCTCCCGCGCGCACAGCCGCCCGCACATGATCTGCATAATCGCGCAGGGCAACCATGATATTAGCACCTACCAGCCCATGACCCGCCTCCTGTTTTGCCAGTTTGATATGTTTTTCAATTGCTCTTAGATTACATCCGCGCGTATCCGATTCAAAATCCGGCTCGTCATATCCGATCTGCGCAGTGGAAATCATCCCCACGCCTCCTGCTTTGGCAACTGCCCCGGCCAGCCGGAACCGGCTGACTCCAATGCCCATGCCTCCCTGTATAATTGGAATCCGGGCCGTTTTTCCTGCAAACTTTAATTCTTTTAGATTCATCACACACTCCATTCTGACGGCAATCCTTTTGCATCCATCCTTGATTCACGTTCTATAAACGTTATTTATTATAGCAATATGATGTAAACATGTCAATGTATTCTTATATATAAAACGTTATCATATAGTATTTATTACCTTATATATGTTTGCAGACATTTGGACAACAAAAAACAACCGCGCAGGAACCGTTTCAAAAACGTACTTGTTACTGCGCGATTGTTTTCTGCTGTTTTTTACATTTGTTTTAAGTGAAACCGATTGACCAGTTCATGCAGCCGCTCAGACTGTCCGGATAATTCCTCACTGGTCGCGGTGCTGCTCTGCGCCGCGGATGAATTAGACTGGACTACATTGCTGATTGCTTCTACATGTTCTGCCAGCTGTTCCAGCACCGCTTTCTGGCTCTGCGAAGCGCTGCTGAGTTTTTCCATCGAACGGGAGACTTCTTTGGAACCGTCCACAACTGCGATCAATGATTTTGCCGTATGATCCGCAATGTCCATTCCGTTCTCCACTGCCTTTTGGGAAGTTTCGATCAAATCTGCTGTCTGATTCACTGCCTGCGCACTCTTTGCAGCCAGTTCACGGATTTCATTGGCAACGACGGCAAAGCCTTTTCCTAACTCCCCTGCCCTGGCCGCTTCGATCGACGCGTTCAGAGAAAGCAAGTTCGTCTGCTCTGCGATGTCCTCGATGGTCTTTACAATTTTTTGGATCTCTCCGGAAGAATCACTGATTTTCAGCATAGCCTGCGTCAGATGATCCATTTCCTGATTGCTTTCCTGTATTTTTCTGGCTACTTCGGATACAAACGCATTGGCGTTTTGCGCATCTGTCGCGTTAGCCGCCACATCCTTTGACAAGCTTTCGATCGATGTTGCCAGCTGTTCTACTGCAGCCGTCTGTTCCTGCGCGCCGTCCGACAAAATCTGCGCGCCGGAAGATACATTTTCCGAACTTCCTGAAACTTCATCCGCCGCCAGTACAATCTGATGCAGCGTTTCATTCAGGGACTGTGAGATCTTTTCAATCGATTCCTGAATCGGAATAAAATCACCAATATAGTTCTGCGTCATATCCAGATCCATATGGTTATCCGCCATTTTAGACAGCTGCTCGGAAATATCCGTAACATAATTGCTCATGGTAGCGCTGATATGATTAAACGCCTGTGAAAGCCGCCCAAGTTCATCGTCAGACTGAATATCCACGTGAATGTCCAGATAGCCTGCTTCCAGCCTGGCCGCTTCGTTGGTAATCTCCTGAATCGGCGCCAAAAACTTTTTAATTATGCGATTGGTCGTATATAACAGTAAAAACCCGAGCAGGACAACGAGAAACGTCAGTTTTCCAGTGCTTTCAAAAATAGCCCAGTAAAATTCACTGCTGTTGACTGCCATATGTAATGTCCAGTCGGCTTTACCGCCAATGGTCAAAGGAATGGTAACGGTCATACCCCTTTTATCTGTACCAAAATTCCTGCCGCTTTTGATAAAAAACCTGCTGTTTTCATAAGTGCCTTCCGGCATGGAACGGATCTTTTGCGCAAAATCCGCCAGCTGTTCATATCCTGCCTCCGAAGTAGTCTGACCTATTTTACTGTCGCCTGCAGAATCCACCATTACCGTCCCATCCGCGGCAAGCGCTGCCAGGTGAGCGGTCTTATAATCCGTGCTGACCAAAAGTTCTTCCTGCATATCGCTAAGCCCCACATCGACGCCTGTTACGCCAAGGAACTCGCCCTGCGCGTTATAGATCGGCGCGATAATACTGATCATCATTATATTTTCCCCCATCAGCTCATAGATGTAAGGTTCCATGACATAGGGCTGTCCGGTTTCTTTTATGTGCGTATAATATTCTTTTGTGTAATTGTCAAAAGCGTCTTCGTGCTTTTCAAACACATACCCGGTCTGTTCTTCGTTTAAGTACACGACGGACTCGTAAGCAATATCCCTTTGATGGACGCTGTACGGTTCTCCATTTGCGTCTGCAATAGTATTCTGCTCAAAATAAGCAAATGCCGTCGGATACCCGCCGCCGCTTTCAAGCATACCGACCAGTGCGGTGTCGATGGCATCCCGCTGTTCTTTTGGGTCCAGTTCAGAAATATTTCGCAGCGCGCCTGCAAATCCGACTACTTTTCCGTATGCATTTTCAATGTGATTGGCAATTAAAAATGCATTTTCAAAGGCTACTGCCGCGAGTTTTTCCCGGTTCGCCCGGATTAAGGAGCGTGCTGCAAGAAAAGCGGACATCAAAATGGTCAGCAAAAAAATACCGGCTGTGATGACCGCCATTTTTGAAATAATCTTTTTGCTAAGGCTGTTGCTTTGTATGGATGGTTCCTTAGCTTTCTTTTCTTTGTGTAACATAAGACCTCCTCACGTTATTATTTTGATTTATTATAACCTTATCGTAAAAGGAAGTCAATTTCTGGTTTTTATTTTCATACGAAAGATGTTTTGGCGATGTTTCTTACAAAGTGAATTATTTTATGCTTTTTTGGCTTTTACAATGACTATAGTTCCTGTCACTTTTGACAGATCTGATCCGCGTGTATGGATAAACAGATTATATTTCCCAGAGGTTAACGGCTTTTTCCAGATACCGGCGCTTTTCACTTTCAGCTTTCCATCTGTTCGATGATTCGATACTGTATGATAAGTTGTTGTGGGTTTTTAATTTACAGGCTTCGCAAATCCAACGTCCACCCGCTTTCCCGTTATATG
>VSNY01000141.1 GCA_009774535.1 Lachnospiraceae bacterium | reverse complement strand
GGCTGTACATAATGACGCAGAATTGTGTTCCTATACGAGTGACGAGGCTGAAAAATTGTGTTTACATAGTAGTTCCTACACACACAGAGACGGTATGTTTATTGTCCAAACTTCATGCAAACCAACATATCGAGGTGGAGCTTCAGATGGATGAGCTTGATTTGACGGCTGCGGAGAGCAAAGCCACCTATGAGGAAATCAAGGATTATGTGTTGGAGCATACTGGATTGAAAGTCAGCAGTTTGTATATCGCACAGGTAAAAGAGAAATGTGGGATTATCGAGAGGGTGAACTACAATCTGCCAAAATCGGAAAATTCCAGACAGCCGAAATGCCCGCCAGAGAAAGAAGCGGCGATAAGAGAGGCGTTGGAATATTTTCGTATGATTTGATAGGCTCACAGAAATGGTGGGACATTTTATCTTTTGTTCACCCTTTGCGTGTCATCATTGCTTTTCTATGTAATGAAACTAAGAGAGAATGGTAGCGTTTATGTGAGAAATGAAAAATTATTTGTATGTAGATAGCTAAGAACGGAGCATTTTGTTATATAGCCTTGTAGAGCTGAAAAACCAGCTCACACAACAAGGCAGATATACGAATTGCGTTGACGAGCTGATATTTAGGGTCGTCAACGCATCAGTCAAGAAAATAAAAATTGAAAATGTATAAGATGCAACATTACAAAGATGCTTATTCTTATTAATTTTTAATATTTTGATGTTTTTAGATATAAAAATAGAATAATTATATAGGCATAGTAATCGAATATAATACAAACATTGACATACTCGTGAATTTGTGGTAACATTAATTATGGATAATTATATATGGAGGTGATTGTATGCCACGTTGAGAAGTATACATAATTAGATCAAGTAAGACATAGTCCTTTCTGTATAATTGATTTATGTTATACAGAAAGGACTTATGTGTATATAACAAAAAGGGGGTACTTACTTATGAGAACACGAACGCAATTATATAATTCATTATTAAGATATCAGGTAGATTTATCATTTGGAACAGAAATATCTATATTAAATCACTCAAATTGGAGTGAAGCAAATACAGTTCTGGATTATGGTTGCGGAAATGCATATTTTTCATATTGTTTATCTAAAAAATATTCCGATAAATTTTTTTATTGTTGCGATAGAGATGAGGACATTTTAAAAGCTGGGCAACGTACTGCACATATGAATATGATATGTGGAGAATTTCCGATGGTAAAGATTCCTGATAATATTGATTTTTTTATAATTCGACATTTAACAAGCTATTTAAGCGATAGAGAGTCTTTTTTTTCATGGATAAAAGAGCATGCAGCTAAAAAAGCATCAATTTTGCTTATTGATGCTTTTGATGAAAAACTAATAATAGAACCATTTATGCCTAATTTTCAAAAAGGTTTAGATATGTTTTATAAAAAGGTTGATAAAGAAGGCGGGCAGCGTAACTTGCATGATATCGTAAAAGGCGAATTGGAAAATCAAAAATTTAGATATTGTGATGAATTAAAGATAGTAGTTAATAGCGAACAAAAATTGAATAAGGAAAAATTATTTATTTATATGAATCTTGTAGCGGAATTAGATAATGGTTTACCTCTTTCAGAATTAATTAGAGAGGAACTCATGCAGTGGGTTACAAATTCTGATTCTTATTTGCAATATGGTTTATTTGTTTCTTTATTTCAATTAAGCTAACGATGGAGGGAAAATTATGTTAATAAAGAAAAGTTCTGCAATTTTTTTTATTCATGGAGGACCTGGTTTAAGTTCATCTTGTTTTCAAGGATGGTTCGAACAATTAAAGGGAAAGTATGATTTGATTTTTTATGACCAGACTTATAGTGTTTCAAAAGATATTTCGATTATTGACTCATTATGTAGAGAATTGAAAAATAAAATATTTATTGCTGCTCAGAAATATAATGAAATTATTGTTTTTGCTCATTCTTGGGGAGTATATCTTTTTTTAAAATCAATAGAAAGCATGATAAAACAGCCATATTGGAAGAAAATAAGTAAGGTAATTTTATCAAATCCTTCAGATACTAATTGGAATTATTTTGGTGAATCTGGTGAAAGACTTTTTGCAAAAATGCCGCAGGAAATTATTGAACGTATTTCTGCTTGTAATGATGGATTGGAGTTAATGAAAATGGCGTTACCTTATTATGTAGGGGATTCCAATAATGTACCAGAGATTAAAATAGACAGATATGATATGGAGGCATATAATCGTATTTCAGAAGAAATGGAAAATTATGATGTGGGAGAGTTGGCAAGATTACTTCCAGCTAGCAGAACATATACGATTTATTGTGATAATGATTTTGAAAATGTTTCGGGAAGTCCAGAAATAGCGGAGAATTCTGTTGTGATTGAATTTCCTAAAGCGGGACATTTCCCTTTTGCCGAATATCAGGATGCATATATGAAGGTTTTAAAAAAAATATTGGATAGTTAAAAATGGATACATTGTTGATTTCTATTGGAATATCAGAATATAAAAGTGAATTGATACCAACATTACAAGGTGCAGCGAATGATGCTGTTAGAGTAGCTTCTTTCTTTAGATTGTGGGGGATAAAGAAAGAAAATATTATTACGCTCGTGAATTCGCAGGCAACAAAAGAGAATATTTTGCGAACAATTCGGGTTGAGACATTACGTCATTCTGAAGATATAGATTCTATTTATATATATTATGCTGGACATGGGGATAACACCACGGATTTTCTTATGAAATCAGAAAATGTATTATATTGTTATGATACTTCTATGCTAGATATTATTGGAACTAGTTTAAGAATTCAAGAAATTATAGATGGAATGCAGCGGTGTCAAGCATTAAAAATGTTTCTTTTTGTGGATGCTTGTTATGTTCAAATAAGAGATTTGTTGGATATACTTCCATCTATAAAAAAATTTGAAGAAGAAAAGAGATGTTTTTTTGCTTTAATGTCTACATGGGGGCAACGGGCATATGAGGAAACTAAAGGGGGAAAATTTACAACACAATTGTTGAAAGGATTTGCCTATTTAAGAAATACTAATTCAGTTTGTACTGACATAGCAAGTTACATTGAAAATCAAGCTTTGAAATTGAGTTTACCATTACCTAAAGGGTATTGGATAGGAACAAATAATATACATTTTTTTGATGATCTAGAACGAGACTACAAAAATGGACTGAATCAAGAGCAATATGTTAATCGTATAGATAGCTTGATAGAAATAACGGACAAGATGCTTTTGGCTGAGTATGATGATGTATGTTTTTATGGGAATGCCACATCAGGGAAAACAATACTTGCTTTACAATTAAATCAATATTTTCAGAATTATTATTATTATAGTGTAAAAATATATTATTCTTTAATGCAAACAGAGGCAGAGTTGGCTCAGATAGTTCTGGAACAACTTGTTCAAGATGATGAGCTTTTAAAGGAAATCAAGAATGATAGTTTGCAGTCAGTTGTGGAGTATATTGCACATTTGAAAATAAGTATTGCAATAATTTTAGATCATGCAGAGCGATTGAAACAAGAAGACTTAAATGTACTTTTGAGCAGGTTTCATGAGGCAAATATAAAACTAATTGCATTTTCACGACTCCCATTGAAGAATTGTGATTTTCCAATTTCTAATATTTTATGTCCAGATTTTAGTAAAATAGAATTTGAACATTTTATGGAGGAGTGCAATATTGTAAGTAATCAAAGGGAAGGGGAACGTCTCTATAAATTATATAAGAATAAACCTCAACAACTGATTCAGTATTCTAAAAAAATTTCTGATAATGAAATATTTATAAATTGCAAACAGATAATATATTATATTTGTGAGTGTGATGGTTTTGTTGATTTAAAACTGTTGTGTGATACATTCGATATAAATGTTGATGAAGTTATAAAATTAATAAATTGTGGCTTGGTTAGAAAGGAATCGGAACGTTTTGTTCCACACGAGAGTTTATTTGAATATTATTCGTACGATAAAGCAGCAGTTATGGACAATGTTTTGGCAGATGAATACTGGCAGAAACAGATATATGTTACTCCGAAGAATACTTTTGTTTGTAATTTAATGATAACATATATAAAAAAGAAAGGTATAAAATGGCTGAATGAACCTGATGGTATTTTGGGATTGCTCACATCGTATTGTTTATTGAAATATAAATGGGAAGATATAGAAACTTTATTTCCTTTTTATATTGATTTAAAACGTACTGATTTAATATTGAAATCTGCTCAACAGTTGGCGCATGTTGCTAGAAATTATATTTTGCAATTTGATGATAAATTACAGGAATTGCTTTGTGAAGAAGATAGAAATATATGGAATGTAATTAGATGTGAATTATTTTATTGGATAGGTGATTTTGAGGAATGTATTAATATTTCTAATGACCTACTAAAAGTGATTTCATTAGAGGATACTTTGAAGTATTACATACACTTAAATATGGCAATTGCATACTTCTTTTTAGGAAAATGGGACTTATCAAATAAAAATTTAAATAAAATATTTGAATGTTCAAAACGAGTGGAAGGGTGGAAAAAATTAATATTGGGTACAATAGATGCCATACGTGGTGTGAATTTTGATAAAGGCATATCGCAGTTAAATGATAGTATAACGACTTTGACTGGAATTGATGATATTATAGGGTTAGGGATTGCATATGGCAATTTAGGAGAATGTTATCTTAAAAAGGGAGAATTTTTATTAGCTAAATCTTATTTGGAGCAAGGTGAGAAATATACAATTTTATCAAATGATTATGCTACACATTTAGAAATTTTAAGGAATAAATTATTAGTTGCCATTTATGAAAATCATGCATTTGATGTTATTGCAGAAAAGATTGAAGATGATATACTATTATTGTTAAAAAAGGTATCTGATAAAACAGAACTAATGCAGGTTTATAATACTTTGGCAACAGCTTCAATTTATAAATATGATAAGGAGAAAGCAAAAGAATATCTAGAAATGGTAGCAGATATGACGGAAGGAAATTTGGAATATGATTTATATACGTGTATTAATGCAGTTGCTATATCATATATAGAAAGAGATATTCCAGATGTCAATGCAAATCTGAATCGCATTGAAGAACTTCTCCGAAAGGGAAAAAATTATTTTACTAAATTTCAGTGTTTAAATACTATTGACGATGTTAAAAAATTATATGATTTAGATGAACTTGAATTAGAAATCTGGAAGAAATTAAAGGGAGGTAGGTTTGATGAGCAGTATAGTTTGTATTAAAGTTTCTACACCACGAGATATGGTGACAGCAATTGATTTTGTTGAGAGACTGAGTTTGGAGAGGGATATTTCAATAAAAAGACAGTGTGTTGAAACAAGGGGAATTGAGGAAATTATATTAACTATAATTAGCTCGTCTGCATTAATCATAGTTGCTAATGCATTACGTGATTTAGCTCAAAAGAAGAAAATACATATTCAAATAACTACTGAGAATGGCAATCAAGTGGATATTCAGTCAGAAGGAAATGATATAAGTGAAGCATCAGAGATTATGGGATATTTATCTAATAATATGCATAAAGATATAAACGAAAATGTTTCAAAAAATATTCAAGAGCAGGCATTAGAAATAAAGATGCAATTAGAGAAGGATTAAATAGTTTTTAGAAAATGTAAAAATATGAATGAAGAATGAAAAAATTTTCACATTATTTAGAATCATTTGTATTTAGATAACCAAGAAAGAACATTATTTTTACATAGCCTTATAGAGCTGAAAAACCAGCTCATTCAGCAGGGCAGATATACAGACTGCGTTGATGAACTGATATTTAAGGTTGTAAACGCACCCGTCAAGAGAATGAAAATTGAATATGTCTAAGGCACATCACAGAGCCGCTTATTCTTATTGAAATTTTAAGAGTAAGCGGCTTTTTTGCGTTCTCTGGTACTTTTACATAGCCACCTTGACAAAGTGGCTAAATCTATGCGAAAGGAGGACGCACCCTATGTCAAATTGCAAAGTAATCGCTTTAACCAACCAGAAAGGCGGTGTCGGAAAGACCACCACGGCGGTCAATCTGGGCGTGGCTCTGGCACAGCAGGGCAAAAAAGTCCTGCTCATTGATGCCGATGCACAGGCAAATCTAACCATGTCGCTCGGTTACAGCCGACCCGACGACTTGCCCGACACGCTCTCCACCATCATGCAGGACATTATTGATGATAAACCCGTCGATGTTTCCAAAAGCATCCTGCACCATGACGAGGGCGTTGACCTGCTCCCGTCCAACATTGAGCTGTCGGGGCTGGAAGTAAGGCTCATTAACGCCATAAGCCGTGAAAGCGTGCTGAAAACCTGCATCAACGAGGTAAAAAAGAATTACGATACTGTCCTTGTTGACTGTATGCCGAGCTTGGGTATGCTGACAATCAATGCGCTTGCGGCTGCTGATAGCGTGGTTATCCCGACACAGCCCCATTATCTTTCTGCAAAGGGTTTAGAGCTGTTGCTTCGCTCCGTGTCTAAGGTCAAACGGCAAATCAATCCCCATCTGCGGATTGACGGTATCTTAATGACGATGGTAATGCCACGCACGAACATCTCTAAGGAAATCACGGCAACGGTAAAAAGCGCCTACGGGCAGAGGATTAAAGTGTTTGATGCCCAGATTCCCCATTCCATCCGTGCAGTAGAAGCCACCGCAGAGGGAAAAAGCATTTTTGCCTATGACAAAGGCGGCAAAGTAGCCGCCGCTTACGAGCAGTTCGGAAAGGAGGTGGCAGAGATTGGCGAGAAACAGAGAAAGCAAAATCGAGCTGACCGCATACGATGACCTCTTTGAAACAGACGAGAGCCGTGCAGAAGCAAATTTAAGCAGGATAAGGGAAATCCCCATTTCCGAGATTGACGAGTTCCCAGACCACCCTTTCAAAGTTTTAATGAATGAGGATATGGAACAGCTTGTGGAAAGTGTCAGTCGGAGCGGCGTAATGACCCCTGCTACGGTTCGGCAGAAAGAGGACGGGCGGTATGAGCTAATCAGCGGTCACAGGCGGAAAAAGGCTTGTGAGCTTGCAGGGCTTGAAACGCTGAAATGCGAGGTTAAGGAGCTGACCCATGATGAAGCGATTATAGTCATGGTTGAGAGCAATCTCCAACGCTCTGTTATCCTGCCAAGTGAGAAAGCCTTTGCGTATAAGATGCGGTTAGAAGCGATGAAAAGACAAGCAGGCAGACCCCCGAAAGAAAATGCGTCGCCATTGGCGACTAATTTATCAAAGGGGCGTTCTGATGAAGAATTGGGCGAACTTGTTGGAGAAAGTAAAGACCAGATACGCCGATTTATCCGCTTGACCGAGCTTGTACCCGAAATTCTGCAAATGGTAGACGAACGCCAGATTGCTTTCCGCCCTGCGGTGGAAATCTCCTATCTTTCCGAGGAACAGCAATATACGCTGTTAGAAGCGATGGGCTACAACGATGCCACTCCCTCACTTGCACAAGCTATCAAAATGAAAAAGTTTATGCAGGAGGGAAAGCTTACGGACGGGGTTATCCAGAGCATCATGCAGGAGGATAAGCCAAACCAGAAAGAAAAGCCTGCCTTTAAGGACGAGCGGATAACCAAGCTCATACCAAAATCCATCCCCAGAGGGCAGGAAACGGATTTTGTCATAAAGGCGTTGGAGTTCTACAACCGCCACTTACAGCGGAGCAAGGCTCACGAGAGGTAAGGCAGGAAACATGGGAATTTTTGAAGTGGACACCGAGGGGGAAGTCTGCCCTTTGGGAAACAGAAAAATTTTTTTGACTTCCCCCTCTCCACACCTCTCCCCCTAGATACTGCCAGTAACTATCCGAGAAAAGAAATATTAAAGGCTGTCCAGAGAGGCAGCTTTTTCTGTCAGAAAATCAATGAACAACTATCAACATGAGAACAAACAGGAGGTAACGATGAAGATTCGTAAATTATTCAAGAGAGCTGCGGCGTTAGCGTTGGCTGCGGTCACGGCACTGTCCGCCGTCCCTGCCATGACAGCGTTTGCAGCGGGCGACATCGGAACGATTAGCTTTACCCACACCTACGACGGTGCAGGGAATGCAATCCGATATAATTCCAGTGCCAACATTGGAGGTCATACCGCAGGAGGTACGGGCGAATATAAATACCGTATGTTTGTGGACGGGGAAACGGCGTTCTGCCTTCAGCCGGGCGTACCCTTAAAAACGGGCAACACGCTGGCAAAGGCGTCTTCCAACACATGGAACGCCCTCTCCGCAGACCAGAAAAAGGCGGTGGGGCTTGCCCTGCTCTATGGCTATCAAGGGAACAGTGGGAATTTATCTGGAAGCGACGATGAGAAATGGCTTGCCACCCAGACCCTTGTGTGGGAGTTCGTCACGGGATGCCGTAATGCCACAAGCCCGTACAGCCAGACAAGCACGACCGTTTACAGCCTGCACTTTGGCTCGAATTATGCCAACAGCGGGGCGAGGGCGGCTTACAACCAGATTGTGTCGCTGATGACAAGGCACAGCACGATTCCAAGCTTCATGTCGGCGGGCAAGAAAGACATTACAAAGGAGCTTGCCTATAAGGACGGGAAGTACAGCCTTACGCTGACCGACAGCAACGGCGTATTGTCCGAATATTCTTTTACCAGCTCCGACAGCAGTGTGAAAGTGTCCAAGTCGGGGAACAAGCTCACCATCACGTCAAAGAAAGCGATTGACGGCAAGGCGAGGATTACGGCAACGAGGAACAACACGCCGACGGTCAGCAGCGGTGCGAAGATGATTGCCTACGGCGACCCGAATTTACAGGACGTCATCACGGGCGTGGAGAACGTGGACACCATGACGGCGTATATCAATGTGGAAACGCCGACAGGCACGGTCGCATTGAAAAAGACTTCCGAGGACGGCATTGTCAGCGGGATTTCCTTTACCATCAAAGGCGACGGCTTCAACAAGACCGTAAAGACAGATAAAGACGGAAATATCACGGTGGAGGGCTTATTCCCCGGCACTTACACCGTCACGGAGCAGTCCATTGACCGCTACGAGCCGCAGAAAACCCAGACCGTGACAATCATCGGCGGGAAAACCTCTACGGTCACGTTCAGCAATACCTTGAAGCGTGGCAGTCTGGAAGTCGTGAAAACATCCGAGGACAATCTTGTGGAGGGCGTGAAGTTCCACCTTTACGGCACTTCATTAAGCGGATTGGCGGTTGATGAATACGCCGTGACCGATAAGAATGGATTGGCGAAGTTTGAGAATGTCCTTATCAGCGGCAGCACGCCGTACACTCTTGAAGAAGTGGACACGGCAATCCGCTATGTCGTCCCTGCATCCCAGACAGCCCCGATTGAGTGGAAGAAAGTAACAAAACGCAGCTTTGCCAACATCTTAAAGAAGTTCAATGTCACGGTATTAAAGACCGACGTGGAAACGGGGAAGAAGCCGCAGGGCGACGCCACCCTTGCAGGTGCGGTTTACGGCATCTATAAGGGAGAGGAGCTTGTGGACACCTACACCACCGATGAAAACGGGCAGTTCACAACGAAATATTATATCTGCGGCAATGATTGGAGCGTCCGTGAGATTGCCCCGTCCGAGGGCTATCTTCTGGACACGACCGTACACCATGTAGGCGCAGAGCCAGAGCTTTACACCGTGGAATATAATTCTGCCAAGAACGACGTAAACGAACAGGTCATTAAGGGCAATATCGCCGTCATCAAGCACACCGACAACGGCGAAACCCAGATTGAAACGCCAGAGGAGGGGGCTGTCTTTGAGGTGTATTTAAAATTCGCAGGCAGCTTCGATGCGGCGGAGGAAACCGAGCGTGACACGCTTATCTGCGATGAGAACGGCTTTGCCCAGACAAAGGATATGCCGTATGGCATCTATACGGTTCACCAGACCTCTGGATGGGACGGGCGTGAGCTGATGAAAGACTTCGATGTGTTCATCTGCAAGGACAGCCAGACTTACCGCTACCTTATCAACAACGCCAATTTTGAGAGCTATATCAAGATTGTGAAAAAGGATATAGAAACGGGCAAGGTCATCCCCTATGCAGGGGCAGGCTTCCAGATTTACGACCCAGAGGGAAACCTTGTAACAATGAAATTCACTTATCCAGAAGTGACGGAGATTGA
>VSNY01000140.1 GCA_009774535.1 Lachnospiraceae bacterium | reverse complement strand
GTCAGCTGTAACCTGCGAGTGTGTAGCATGAACGATGGTTTCTTCTGCTGTCTGGTTTTCTTCCATCTGATTTTGATTGTTCTGATTATTGTCCATCTGGTCATTCTCCATCTGATTCATCTGCATCTGATCGGCCTGTTGTTCCTGATCCTGGTCTGTTTTATTCTCCACGCGTCCTGCTCCTTTCTCTGTGTCCACCCATTTCTATTTTAACCACCTGTCGGTTTTTCATCCTTGTGATAAATACCATCCAGCTGTTTTTTTAAATGCTTTAAATTATTTAATACCTTTTCATAATCCATCCGTTTCGGTCCGATAATCCCGATCGTGCCGGTGATGCCTTCTCCAAGTTCGTAAGTCGCTGTCACAACGCTGCAGTCTTTCATCGTCTTAATCGGGCTTTCATCTCCAATATACACCTGAATCCCGGTTCCTGGCTCCTGATCTGCAAATTTATCTGTAATCATATTTGCAAGCGCCTGTTTTTCTTCAAACGCTGAGATAAATTCACTTGCTTTTTCGGAATTGCAAAGTTCCGGATATTTGAAAATATTGGTAGCTCCGCTTGTATAAATCTGCAGATCCTCGTCTTCCCCGATTGCCTCTGCCACAGCGTCCAGCACATCTCCCACAATTCTGCTGTGAATACCTGCCTGGTCTTTGAGCGCGGATATCGTACCAAGGTTAATCTGCTCGATCGACAATCCGTTCAGGCTTGTATTTAACAAAATATTCAGCTTGAGCATCTGCTCGTCGGTCAGCGCTTCTTCCAGGCTGAGCATTTTATTTTTGACGATATTGCCTTCCAGCACAATGACGCAAAGCAGCTGTCCGGCATCCACCCTGGATAACTGGATAAATTTCAGTTTGCTGCGGTGGTACTGGGGGCCGGTAATCATTGCTGCGTATTCGGTATTGTTCGCTAACAGCTTTGCCACTTTTTTCAATACCTTTTCCATCCGTTCGGTATGCTCGATCACCAGGTTTTGCATTTCGTTGATTTCCTGATTTTTTTCTGCGATCAGGTTATCGACATAAAACCGGTAGCCTTGGTCCGAAGGGATGCGGCCTGCGGATGTATGCGGCTGGAGGATATAGCCCAATTCCTCTAAGTCTGACATTTCGTTGCGGATCGTCGCGGAACTTAAATGCAGGTCTGTGTACTTTGAGATTGTCCTCGAACCGACCGGCTCGCCGGTATCCAGATAATTTTTTATGATGGCTTTTAAGATCTTGGTCTTTCTTTCATCAAGTCCCTCCATAAAAAGTACACTCACAGCCTTTCTTGTTTTTTGTTAGCACTCAATGAATTAGAGTGCTAATATCGATATGACTAAGATAACACTCCCTATTTTCTTTGTCAACCTGTTTTTGCAATTTATTTTTAAAGATTTTATGAATATTTTATAAAGTAAATATAAATAAACTATAAACAAGTGGAATTGGGGACTTAAGGGGAATAGACGGACGACTGTGCGGGCGGTGGGCTTGGATGGTTGTGACAGGCTTTACGTGTTCTTGCGTTAATTGTGATACTTAATTTCTGTTATGTGATATTGGGCTTCATATGAATGGTGGGAAGGCCCTATAAATATGACAGTTTATATATTGTGTATAACACATAAAATACAATTTTCATTGAAACAGGCTGGACTTTTTATGCGCGGCGTAGTATAATTACATGTGAAAGTAAGAAAACGGAGGAATAAAATGAAAAAATTAAAGCAGCAGCCAAAGTATGAAACATTGGAAGAATTTCTGGAAGAGGCGCGAAAAGAGGATCTCGCTTTTCAAAGGTTTATTTATAAAATGGGAAGCTTTTTCTGGGGTTTTATGTTTCTTCTTTCCATTGTCTTTCATGAGATTTCGATCTTTACCTTTCTTGCAATCCCGTTCCTGCTTATGTTTATCCACTTGCTGAAAGAATCGTATGAAGAAGTATGATTATGGTATGCTGCAGGGTACATCCCGCAGCATACGCTTCTTTCCTTATTTTACGCGAATTTTCCCTCCGTAATATAACGGTACCCAGTAGCCGGACTTCATACGGCCCCAGACGTTTTGGCCGATATGTTTTGTTTCTTTCAGCCGGAAGTTTCTTCCTTTTCGGAAAACAGCAAAGCCGTCTGTTGTCTGTCTGCATTTTGTTTTTACCAGTGCGGATAGTGACGGATAACTTACTTTGTTGTTCCCGGTTCCGGGACTGCTTCGCAAATAGCATGCCTGGGATGTTTTGTAGCTTTTTCCTGGTGTAAATAACGGGCCTGTTACCCATGTCCTGCGAAACTGTTCCGGTGTACCGTACTGTTGTTTTAATATTGCGGGTGTGCTGCCCCATGTGGGGAGATATAGATGCGGAAGGTCAACGGGACTTTTCCAGTCGCCGCCCCAGCCAAGCCCGATGGACTTTGCAAGGGAGCCTGTTTTTTGAAAAAATCCATCGCTGTTATGATAAGCGCCTTTTCCGTCATTTCGGTAAAAATCAAATGCGATTCCCCATTGATGCTGGGAACTGTAAGAACTTCCTTTGGCATTCGTTACCCGATTTCCCGGTTTTGTACGGCCTTGCGCGTAAAGCGCGTCTTGTTCGGCGGCTGTGCGCAGACACTCTCCGATCCCTATTTGCAGCCCGTTTTTTTCACACAGCTGTTTTAGTTCTGCGATTTTTAGCTGCAGATCCGGATGCAGTGCATTGACATCTCTCATAAACGCTCCTTTGTCAGACTTTGGCGCATGCGCATGTTGATGCGTGGTGTGCTAAAAGTCTGTCGGCTTTTCTTTAATATATGCAGCTGCATCCTTTGTGCGAAATAAGCCTTCCATTTGAATTATGATTGATTTAAGGCTGCGTTTACGGGTCACAATTGCAAAGCAGCAAAATCCTGTAAAAAAAGATTGCAATTACCGAATTTTGTGATATACTGTCTGTATGGGGCATTAGCGCAGTTGGGAGCGCGTAACATTCGCATTGTTAAGGCCACGGGTTCGATTCCCGTATGCTCCATTTTTGTATGTAAGAAAACGCAGGCGGAAACAGCCGTGGACACCAAATCTGTCAGGGATCCGGTGTTCACGGCTGTTTTCTGTTGGAACTCATTCTATCAGTATTCTATTGAAATTTTGAAATTTTATTAAAATTCTGTAGAAGTTTTATCGAAATCCTATTAAAATTCTATTGGAAGCTGACTGGAAACCGCATCTGTTCTAAATAAAGATCATAAAAATCCGGATCACTTTCCAGACGCACGCTTCGCGCTTTCCTGCGGATCTCTTCCATTCCTGCTGCACAGGAAGGATCTGTCAAAAACAAGGCCGCTCCCTGCAGGCTTGTATTTCCTGCCGGAACGATCCGTTCTTTCCACTCTGCCGGAAACAGTCCGACGGCGATGGCGGTATCTGACAAAAGATAGTTTCCAAATCCTCCGGCCAGATAAATATGGCTTACCTCCGCCGGGCCGCATATTTTTTCATATCTTTTTTTCAGTACTTCGAGTCCTGCGCGGATTGCTGCTTTTGCCATTTGTATCTCGCGGATATCTGACTGTGTCAGACAGATCCTGCTGCCGTCTTCCCGTCGGGCAAGTTCCATACCTGTCTCAAACAGCTGGGGCGCCAGCAGTCCGTCCGCGTCCATAAGCCCTTCTTTCAGCAATGCCGCTGCTGCTTCCAGCGCGCCCGAGCCACAAATGCCGCACGGTTTTTTCTGTCCGACCGTCTGTATGCGGACTTTGTGACAAAAATAAGAAACTCTGGAAATCGCGCCTGGTATCCCTGGTACGCCGCAGCTTAACCTGCCGCCTTCAAACGCTGGCCCGGCGGCTGTCGATGTGGTAAATAGCAGATCCCGGCCGCCGAATACAAGTTCCCCGTTTGTTCCCAGATCTACAAAAAATGCCGTCTGGCCGGATGGTATCTGTCCGAATCCGCTGCTGTATAACCCGGCAGTAATGTCCGCGCCGACAAAAGCCGAAATCCCCGGCAGTAAATAGACAACGCTGTCACTGCAGCCCGGCGCTTCTGAAAAAAGCTCCTGCTCTTGCAGGCATTCCAATTCCAGCTGCACCGGTGTAAACGGGGCCTGTCCGAGCGTTTCACAGGAATAACCGCGCAGCAGATGCAGCATAACCGTATTACCGGCAATCGCAATCCGGCGGATCTGAAAAGGGCCATTTTGCTGCGCGGCCAGATCCCGGATCAGCTGCTCCAGATCTTTGCAGATGCAGATTTGCAGTTGTTTGAAATGACCTTCCAAAGATGCCTGGATACGTGAAAGCACATCTGCGCCATAAGCTCTCTGCGAATTGGCGGCGGATGCCTGTGCTACTACGGTTCCATCCGGGCCGAGCAATGCTGCTGCAAGTGTAGTACTGCCAAGATCAACCGCAAGATCATAAGGGCCTGCGGAATCTTGTGCAGAAAAAGAACTGCTGTGTTCTCTGTCCGCGTCGGGACTTTTCAGGCCAAGCGCATGGATTTCCGCCTGTTCTTGCGGCACGCGGACTGTAAGACGATCCTGTACCTGGATGTTGCACGCCAGACGATATCCAGCCGCAAGCTCCTGTTCTGTAAAAAATCTGCGGTCTTCTCTGGTCACAGGCACAGCTGCGTCAATCACCTGTACTTTGCATTTTCCGCAGATTCCCTTTCCATTACAAGAAGCCTGCAGCATGATGTGATGCTCCCTGCACACTGCAAGCAGGTTTGCGCCTGCCGCAGCTGTAATTGTCTGTGTCCTGTCCTGACCGGACAGGCATCGAATGTGATATTGAGCCATTCTGTATCCCCGTTCCTGCTGTTATATGCCAAGCGGCTGCTTCTAATTCTAAGGCTGATCTGCCACGCCCATAAATACTGGCGCTCCGGTCTCCATATCCATAATCATATAGAAAAAGGACCGGTCAAAATGTACGATTGGCATATCCAGTATCATCGATGTACCTGTAGCAACTGCCCCGATTGTCGCAGCCGCGGCTTCCGTACCCTCTTCCGCAACGGAAATGACTGCTTCCTGCAGCACCAGGCTCAGATACAGATTTTCATCATCTTTGGACTTTCCAAGCAGCGACAGATCCGCTTTCTTTTCATTGAATACCCGCTTGATCCCCATTTTTTTCAGACTGTCATTTAACGTCATACGGCACCGTGTTTCCAGCTTCGGCAGCGCCAGTTCAACCGTTTTTTCTTCTCTGTTTTGAATTAAAGCAAACAGTTTTTCCGCGGAATACGACGCATACCAGTCACGGATGCTTTCTTCCCCGGTTGGTTTTACTGCTACAAACGCAAAATTGCTGTCCTGATACGGCAGCACTACGCCTTCGGATACTTCGTCTTTCAGATATGCGCCCTCACGGATCGTAGCATGCATCATATCCACCTGTTTCACGCTTCCGTCATCCAGATGGAAATCAGCGTCTCCGGTACTTTCCGCAAGGAATTTCTGCTTCCAGTCCGCATGAAAATACAGCGCATTGATCAAAGCCAGCCTGGTCTCTTTCTCCAGCTTTTTGTCCAAAAGCTTTGGAATCAGATGGTTGGTGCGGTCGCTGACCCATGTATTGATCTTATTTTTAACAGCAAGCGTATCCAGATTTTCCTGGAATACTTCAGACCGAAACTGCTCCTGTGTCGTCTGCAGCCATTTTTTCTTCGGCGTAAATTCATCGTCCATCCATGCCGAATTAGCGATCGTAAGCGTTGTACCGTCCTTCTCCTGCGGCAGCGTTTTCATCAGGCTTTGCGCGGCTGATCCCATATCGCTGCCCAGGACTTTTTGAAATTCTTTCAGCGTCGTTCCTTTTGCGCCGTTTCCAACCATACTCAGCACCACATATGCGGACGCCGGGGACATAACCGGATTTTTCTCTGATAAATACTGCCCCAGCAGCTGATAGCCAAACTGCTGCACGGACTGCAGATCCGTTTTTACCGCATCTTTCGTTTCTGCCTGGACGGTGTATGGACGGCCAGCCCGCACACAGATTCCGGTCAGGGAAACACCAGCTATTGCAAGCGCCAGAACTGCCATAAATAATCGTTTTTTCATAAAATAAATACCCCTTTCTTTTAGAATTGCACAACTGAAAACCTTCTGTTAAATTATAACAGAATGCCGACGTCGTGACAACCTTAGAAAATTTTTTAAAAATATTGAACCATTTTCCAGCTGCGATGCTCTTATATACAGATGCATCAAAAAAAGCCAATTTTGCAAAATTGCGATTGTAACAGAAGCCGCAAAGGAGGGAGACACTTGGAAGCCGCAAATGAAACTGAACTGGTTCGCCGTATGAAGCAAAAAGACCAGGCCGCCTTCGACGCACTCTATGTCAGGTATTATGACCGGCTGTACCGCACGGCATGCATGGTCACGGGCAGCCGGGCCGACGGGGAAGACGTGACACAGGAGACTTTTATCAAAATGTACCTGCATTGCCGGGAACTGAAAAACGACGAACTGTTCCGCTGCTGGCTGTACCGGATCTTAAACCGCACCGCATGGCAGCTTGCCAAAAAGCACTCCATGGAGCAGCCGGATGAGCAGATTTTTACACTTGCCGACCATTCCACAGCAGATTCTCCCGCCGAACAAGTGCTGATGAATGAGCGGGACCAGGCGATTACAGAAGCGGTACGCAAACTGGAATACCGTCAGCGGACGGCAGTCATTCTGTATTATTATAACGGACTTAGCACAAAAGAAATCGCAGCCGTTATGGAATGTATGGAAGGAACCGTAAAATCCAGGCTGTTTGCCGCAAGAAAAAAACTGAAATCGCTTTTAAGCACAACACTGGAACAGGAGGACAGATATGGGTGGATGTAATTTTGATCAGGAACAAATCCGGACAGCACTTCATGCACAGGCACGCTCCTTCGACCCGCCAACCGACTTAAAACAACAGATCGACGCGCGTCTGGCGTGCCAGAACCAAAAGGAGGTAATCCATATGAAACATCGCAATATGAAAAAAATCGCAGCTGTAGCAGCCGTAGCATGCATGCTGACTGGAACTGTATGTGTAGCAGCCGTAAAGCATTCCGGCTATTTCTCTATTAGTTCTTCGTCTGAATTAAACGAAGTTTCCAGCTTCCCGGAGTTAGCAAAACTGGAAAAACAGACCGGTATCCAAACAAACGCCAAAGAATCGCTGCACAACGACTTTGCGTTTGCAAGCGCTAATGTTACAGATATTGACGCGATGGATGAAAATTTTGAACAGGTCATTGACAGTTTCCACGAAGTCAAAGTCCTTTACGAAAAGGACGGGAAACAGCTTTGGTATTCCGTGCGGGAAACTCCGCTCAAATTTACGGAGGAAAGTAAGGCACGCAGCCAGGCCATAGAATCTGACGGAATCACTTACCGTTTCAGCCAGTCAAACTACCTGTTTTTGCCAGAGGATAAGGATATAACTCCGGAAGACAAAGCCAGAGAAGAGGCAGGCGAACTGTTTATCTCCATAGGCTCTTCACAGCGGGAAGAAGAGGTATCCACCAGCCTTTCCTGGAACGTAAACGGACAGGGCTATATGTTGTCCGGTATGGATCTTGATCTTACCGCCGACGACCTGATTGCCATTGCAGCCGAAATGAAATAAAAACGTTCCAGACCTGCATGATTGTAAAAATGTCTGCCGTACTGCCAGGTGCGGCAGACATTTTGCTAACTGGTTTTTCAGTGTTTCGCTCATTCCCTGTTTTCCCTTTCTTGTCCGTGTTCTTTGGGCATAGAGGGATACCCTTGCGGGATTTCCTTTCCTTTTTCCGCACCCTTTAAACATTGTGATCTGCCTGTGCGGGATTTCAGTAAAAAATTCCTTATTATCTATTAGCTGCCAGCGTAACCTGTTCACAAACTTCCTTTTCAGCAAAGCTATCAAATCATCATTCCTGTTTTCTGTCTGAGTACATTCATTTTATTCTTCTGCCGCACGACAGCTTTTCCATCGTGCAGCAGATTTTTATCATTTATTCCTGTTACAATTCATTGATCGTTGCTGTAATTGGCATGTTTCTAATCCGCTTTGCAGGTGCATATACTGCTGCCGCAGCAGAAACTGTATCGAATACAACAATAATAGCAAGCAAAACGACCGGCAGGCTCCACTGGCTTCCAAAATACCGTGTAACCAGTTTCACATACAAAAAACGGCTTAGAACAATTCCGATACCACTTCCAACGATAAGACCGGAGACAGCGTAAGTAAAGGCTTCCGCAGCAATCATCCGGGTAAGCTGTTCCCCATCCATACCAACCGCCCTCATAGCTCCATACTGCTTTATCCGGGCAGTTACGCTCATAGAAATGCTGTTGATTATGTTAAACAGCGTAATCATCGCAATGATTGCCATAAAACTATACAGCAGAGATTTCGCCGCCAGCCAGGTATTGACATCCTCCTGATTACGCTGACGCTCATCCGTAAAAATAACATTGCTTCCCGCAAGACTGTTTATTTGTTTTACCGTTTCATCCGTAGCCTGTCTGCTTAATTGTATCCCTATCATACTGTAATTTTCTTCCCCTGTCAGCCGTGCAAAGGTTTCCTGTGAGCAGATGATGCTGTATTCGCCGGGATACAGCCCGCTGGATATGCCGCATACCACCTCGATTTCCTGTCCCGCTACCTGAATGATGTCTCCCACTTTTATCGGATTATCTTTATTCAAAACTGTCATAACCTTGCCGCTGTCCCCATACACTTCCGATAAATTTCCCTGTACAAGACTCTCCTCTGCACAGTCCAGCATATACTCGCTGTATGACGTTATATTGACATGGTCAATCTCCTGCCGCGAAGAAGCAGCCGGAACATGCTCTGTATAGGAACTGCCCCAAACATGCTCTACACCGGTAATCCCGCTGATTTCATCGCTTAAACCCTGAGCCAGTACACGCTCATTTGCATAGCCTGTAAGGGTAATATCCGTATCTGCCTGCCATGACCGCGTTACGGGAAACAGCTCATGCGCAAAATCCAACCCTACGGAAATACAGAGAAACAGTATAATACTGAGTGAAAAGCTGGCTGTCAATAAAAACCAGTTTTTCTTAGATGCTGTTGCATGGTGGATACCCAGTGTCCTTTCAACCTTTCTGATCTTCCGTTTTGTTGTATGTCGTACCGAAAGCGCCGTATCCGAATTTCCGGAAACCGCTGCCATCGGGGGAACTTTAGACGCACGTTTTGCAGGAGACTGCGCCGCCAGCAGGACAGTTACAATGCCAACCATCGCCCCGCTGAGCAGCCCGACGGGGCTTAAGGCAAATACCGGCATAGCTGCAAATTCACCGCCAACTCCATAACGTAAGAATGCACAAACCCCCCATTCAATTGCCGTACCTGTGACCAACCCAACAGGCACAGCCGTTTTGCACCAGTTTAACGCCTCCAGCCGTACATACCGGATAATCTGCTGGCGGCTTGCGCCAATACAGCGCATCATTCCAAAAAATTTTGTCCGCTGCGCTACATTGCTGTTCATACTGCCGGAAATCATCAATACGCCGGCCAATAATACTATAACGAACAAGATTGCCGCTATTCCGTAAATATTCTTCATAGATTCATTGCTGCTTTGCCCGGCAAGACCCATAATTGCTGTATTTTCCGAAATATCTTCTTCCAGCAGATCATACTGCTGCCTGATTTCCGTAATGATACCGGATGCCTTTGACACATCCTGAAATTGAATATAGCAGCTTGGATTGATCGGAAGATGGTTCTGCTCCATGATCGAGATATACGCATCCCGCATCATATATACAGCAGCCATATAGGTCTGCCCCTGATAATATTCCGCGTCATCCGACCCAAAACCGCATACCGTAAAATCCGTATCTCCCGAAGGTGTCTTCACCGTCACATGATCACCAATCTTTACATCTAACGCAAGGCGCGCATTGGAACTAAGCATAACGTCATTGTTACCCTGCGGCAGACTGCCTTCTTCAAGGGCATTCACAAGCTCTGCCAGATAAATACTGTCAGCGCCGTATAATGCAGCTTTCTTCTCTCCGATATAGTAAGGCTGGTCTGCATCCGTGTTAAATGTTTCCGACCAGCCGACGGCGGCAACATCCGGACGCTGGCTAATTTCTTCCGCTATGTCCTGAGAGATATTTTCCAACCGGATATGCCAGTTTCCATGTTTCTGCTGCAGCCCCTCACTTGATGCCCGAATCCACATATCCGCCACACTGAAAATCGCAGTCACAAGCAGCACAGAAATAATAACACAGAAAATCGTCATGCGGTTCTGCCGTTTCCGCACCTTTCCCGAAATAGGCACAAGGCTTAAATAACTTTTCATTCCCTGCACCTCCCCAAA
>VSNY01000014.1 GCA_009774535.1 Lachnospiraceae bacterium | reverse complement strand
ATCGAATTGTAGAAATCAATCCCGCTTTTTCTCAAAGTCTCGTCAAGACACATTTCATATAAAGCCTTTGCATCGCTATCCTGCCAATTTCTTAATATCAAATCTCTTGTTTCCATGGATTATTCCCTCCGCGAATTGAATTCTGCAATATATCTTTCCCACACTTGCGTCAATTTTGATTTAGCAATTCTACCGGCACAATATAAAGCCCCTATCAATATGATTACGTCCTATCCGCCCAAGATCAGACAAAGGGGTGGAAGAATTACCACAATACAAAGGAGCGATTAAGCAAAGAGAAAAAGCTCATGCAGCAAAAAAATATGTGGTTGATATCATAAACGCACAGAACGCCGACCCGTTTGGCAGATATAAAAATAATGTCCCGCCGTCGTCCGCCCAGCCAATTTCACCTCCCTGCATCCCCTGACATGTCTTACAACCACATCCGAAAATTAACGAAAATACGCTACTCCCGATTCAAACAGCTTCAGATCCTGATCTCCATAAATATTAATCGCCACAGCATCTCCCCTGCGTTCCGAATGCGCCATCTTCCCAAACACGCGTCCATCCGGGCTTGTAATTCCCTCAATTGCCAGATAAGATCCATTGATATTCCACTCTTCATCCATCGTTGGCATTCCGCCTTCGTTCACATACTGTGTAGCCACCTGCCCGTTGGCAAACAGCTTATCAAGCCATTCTTTTCCGGCAACAAAGCGTCCTTCCCCATGAGATGCTGGGTTGGTATAGATGTGGCCGCATTTCGCCTGTGCCAGCCATGGGCTTTTATTCGATACGACTTTGGTATAGACCATTTTGGAAATATGGCGTCCAATTGTATTATAGGTCAGCGTTGGTGAATCCGGCTTCTGCTGCGTAATCTTTCCGTATGGCAAAAGCCCCAGCTTGATCAGCGCCTGGAAACCGTTGCAGATGCCGAGCGCCAGGCCGTCTCTTTCATCCAGCAGTTTGCTTACCGCTTCTTTGATTCGTTCATTGCGGAATGCATTGGCAAAGAACTTCGCGGAGCCTTCCGGTTCGTCGCCTGCGGAAAATCCGCCTGGGAACATTAGGATCTGGGCGTTTGCGATGGCCCGCTCAAATGCTTCTACCGAATCCCGGATGTCTGCGCCGTCCAGATTTCTAAATACCTGGATGGTTACCTCTGCGCCTGCGCGTTCAAATGCTTTGGCGGAATCGTCTTCACAGTTTGTTCCCGGAAAGACCGGAATAAATACGGTTGGCTTTGCGGTCTTGTGCCTGCATACATAAATCTGGTCTGTATGATAAAGTTTTGTGTGTACTTCTTCTTTTTCATCGGATGCAATGGTTGGAAATACTTTTTCCAGTGTTCCGGTCCATGCGTTTAGTGCTTCCTCCATCGTAATTGTAGTATCGCCGTAACGGAAGATATGATCGGAACAGACTTCGCCAATCACCGCAAATGCACGGTCCAGTCCGGCTTCTTGTAATGCTGTCCGGATCTGTTCTGTCTGGTCTGCCGGAACTTCTGCCACGAAACTGCCGAATGCCGGGGCAAACAGCTCCTGTGGGGTTACGGCGGATGGTTCCAGCGTGATACCGAATTTGTTTCCAAATGCCATCTTGCTTATGGCAGCAGCGATTCCTTTGCCGTCGAGCGCATAAGCAGCTACAATGGAACGTCGGCGGATCAGCGCATGGATAATATCATACAGCATTTTCACACGCTGATAGACCGGAAGGTCATATTCGTCTGTTTCGATGGAAAACCGCACGAGCTGATCGCCTGGTTCTTTCAATTCCGGCGTCAGAATATCCTGCTGCTTTGCCACGTCTACGGCAAAGGAAACGAGCGTTGGCGGTACATCAATCTCGTTAAAGGTACCAGACATGGAATCTTTTCCGCCAATGGACGGCAGTCCGAACCCGATCTGCGCGGCATAGGCTCCAAGCAGCGCGGCAAACGGCTGGCTCCATCTGGATGGTTCTTTGCTCATCCTGCGGAAATATTCCTGGAAAGTAAACCGGACTTTGCTGTAATCCCCGCCGGATGCAACGATTCTGGACAGTGATTCCAGTACGGCATACACCGCCCCATGGTATGGCGACCAGCTGGATAGATATGGGTCATATCCATAAGCCATCAAAGTTACCGTATCTGTCTTACCTTTTAATATCGGCAGCTTTGCGGCCATCGCTTGTGTCTCTGTCAGCTGGTAGCGCCCGCCGTACGGCATCAGCACGCTTCCCGCGCCGATCGAGCCATCGAACATTTCGACCAGACCTTTTTGGGAACATACGTTAAGATCCGCAAGTGTATCCAGCCATGCCGCGCGAATATCGCCTGCCGCAAGATCGTTTCTTACTTTTTCCAGTTCCAGCTTCCTGAAGAAATTTTCTTCCTTGGAAGGCAGGTCTACCGCTACGGATGCTTCCTGGTGCGCGCCGTTTGTATTTAAGAATGCACGTGAAATATTGACGATCTCCCTGCCCCTCCATACAAGCACAAGCCGCGGCTGTTCTGTTACAACGGCTACCGGGACTGCTTCCAGATTTTCCTCTTTTGCGTAAGACAAAAACTGATCCACATCCTCTGGCGCGGTTACACAAGCCATACGTTCCTGGGATTCGGATATTGCAATTTCCGTGCCGTCCAGACCAGCATATTTTTTTGGCACCTTGTCCAGCTCTACCCGCAGCCCGTCAGCCAGTTCTCCGATTGCCACGGATACGCCCCCTGCGCCAAAGTCATTACATTTTTTAATCATATGCGACACTTCCGGCCGGCGGAACAGCCGCTGCAGTTTACGCTCGGTCGGCGGGTTTCCTTTCTGCACTTCCGCGCCGCACGTATCAATGGACTGAGTCGTATGCGCCTTGGAAGATCCCGTCGCGCCGCCGCATCCGTCGCGGCCGGTACGCCCGCCCAGCAGCACGATCACATCTCCCGGATCGGAAGTCAGCCTTTGCACGGCAGCTCTTGGCGCTGCGCCCAAAACGGCCCCGATTTCCATACGTTTTGCCACATAATCCGGATGGTATATTTCTTTGACATATCCGGTCGCAAGCCCGATCTGGTTGCCATAAGAAGAATAACCTCTGGCGGCGCCTCTGGTCAGATTTTTCTGCGGAAGCTTGCCTTCCAGTGTCTCGCTGACCGGAACCGTCGGATCTGCCGCCCCCGTCACACGCATTGCCTGATAGACATAGGTGCGTCCAGACAATGGATCACGGATCGCGCCGCCCAGGCAGGTAGCCGCCCCGCCGAACGGCTCGATCTCGGTCGGATGGTTGTGCGTCTCGTTTTTAAAATTCACCAGCCACTCCTGCGTCTGTCCGTCGATTTCCACCGGAACCACAATCGAACACGCGTTGATCTCGTCGGATTCCTCTTGATCCTGCAGCTTTCCTTCCTTTTTCAGCCGCTTCATCGCCATCAGCGCAAGATCCATCAGACAGACGAACTTGTCGGTCCTGCCTTCATACAGATTACGAAACGAATCCAGATAATCCTGGTAAGACTCTTCGATCGGCGCGCGGTAATATCCATCCGCAAATGTCACATCCGTAAGCTCTGTTAAAAATGTCGTATGTCGGCAATGATCCGACCAGTACGTATCCAGCACCCGGATTTCCGTCATGGACGGATCGCGCTTTTCTTCCATTCTAAAATAATTCTGAATGTGCAAAAAGTCCTGAAACGTCATGGCAAGGTGCAGGGAATCATACAATTCGTGCAGCTTTTCTTCTGCCAGCTGCGTAAAAGTATCCAGAATCTGCACGTCGTTTGGTTCTTCAAAATGCTGTATCAGCGTATCCGGCTTCTGCCCGCCGCTTTCCCTGGAATCTACCGGATTGATGCAGTGCTTTTTGATCGCTGCAAATTCTGCATCGTCCATGTCGCCTGAGATAATGTAGGTTACAGCTGTACGGATCACCGGATCTTCGGCATCGTTTAACAGGCGGATGCACTGCTGCGCGGAATCCGCACGCTGGTCAAACTGGCCCGGCAGATATTCGACGGAAAAGACCCGGCCGCCTCTTGCGTCAAATGTCTCTTCATAAATATCATCTACCGGCGGTTCTGAAAAAACGGTGCTCTTGGCAACCGCAAAGGTGCTGTCTGAAATATTTTCCACATCGTAGCGGATTAGCTCGCGGACGTCTGTCACGCCCTGAATGCCGAGATAGTGGCGGATTTCATGCTTTAAAGACTTTGCGGCAATCGCAAAGGGCGGCTTTTTTTCAGCATATACACGTCTTACATTTCCCATTTTGTTTTCCTCCTGTTGTCGTAGTCATAAATGGCATGCGTTGTGCAGACAGGATGGACTGCTGCAGGAGCTTGCCAGCTGCTATCCATCATACATCATTTGACGGGCTTTTTCCAGTGCTTTTTCTGGTCATTGAAGAGACGGTATCGTTGTTCGCGTTTTGTGAATTTAATAATCTTGATCTTTTTCATAATATCCAATCAGATACCAGTGATCCCATTTATATTGCAGACAAACTGGTTCTGCCTGAACGTCTTTTACTTCATCATAACAAATTCTTATCAGCCGCACAGTAACTGACGGATGTTCAGCTGCTCGGCTTTTTTTGTTATAGATAACTCTGCCCTGGTAACGCAAGTCACCAGGGCTTTTTTCATTTAGACAGGAGGCTTTCACAATTCCGATTCCTGCCAATGATTCTGATTTGGCTATACAGACATTAAAAGATCCATATAGTTTCGATTTTTAACAATACAGTAATGAAGCATATGATACGCTGTATCAATAAATCTCAGATCTTATCCGTCTTTTCTTGTCTGCGTTTTAGAGAAATTTAGCTTTTTGCGTAAGTGAGAACCGCCTGTTTTTTCTGGTGCAGGTACCGTGCCAGATATACGAAGGGCGTGTCCGCAATACTTGTGACTACAAAAATAATATAGCTGGCGATAGCAATGGAAACCATTGTCTTAGTATCATAGGTACCCCAGAATGCGCCCCATGTGAACAGGACTGTATTTAAAAGCTGGGACACCAGTGTGGAGCCATTGTTCCGAAGCCACAGGAATTTCTTGGAGTCTCCGAATCTGTTTCTGGTGAACGCCCACCATTTATGGTATGCCCACACGTCGAAAAGCTGGACAATGACGTATACAATAATGCCTACCGCCATTAAACGCGGGGTATTGGAAAAGACTGTGCGGATGGCCGGGGATGCAAAATCATTTTCATTTGGCACATACAGCATCCAAGACTGACTTAAGAAAATGAAGATGACTGAAGTGGCAATCCCAAGGTAAACCGCAGTCTGGGCTGCTTTCTTCCCATAAATCTCGCTCAAAATATCCGTTACCAGAAAGGTTGAGGCAAACAGGATATTGCCCAGCGTCATTTCCATGCCGAAAGCAGTTACCATAATTAAAACTTCAATATTTGCCGTAATGGTAGCCAGCACAGTCCACAAATACAGCCCCTGCTCCTGAAACAGCCAGAATAGGAACAGGACTGTGGAAAAAGTAAGGAATAAGGATATAAATAAAAGAATTTCATTCTGCATGTTCTACAACGCCTCCTACGCCGAAAGCAGTATTTTCCATTAAAATATCTACCCGGCTGTTTTCTATGTATTTTGGATAAAGTTCCTTGGTGAAACTTGCAATGACACGGGAGTCTGGCTTGATGGGCTTTTTGTTTTCCTGCATAATATTAATGCAGACCCGCTCAAAATAGGCAAGGCCAGTTTGAATGTCCCTGTCCATGCTTTCCACAGTCTGGCCGGGGATGCCTTGCAGCAGGCAGACCTCGTCAAAATATTCCGCTAGTTCCTCTGGGGAACGGGCGTTAATGCCTTTATCCAGATAGCTTTCCCGGAATAGGGCATCGAAGGTTTCTACGCCGGTTTTCACCTTCAGTTCAATCCCATGGGCTGCAAAACGCTTACGGAATGGCGGAATTGCCTCCCGGTGCCGCCAGTGGCACTCAAAATGTACTTGGGTGATATGGCAGTCTTTACAGACTGTTTCAATCAGTGCAAGGGTTTCCTCATCTAAGTCCACAAAGCTGCCGGAATTAATTACCTCAAGCTTATGGTGGATGCCAGTGACTTTTTCAAGCTGTTCCCGGTTCAGGGCAAAATTTGCGCTGCTGTCTGGGGAAAAATCAAGATGGTAGTCGCAGAAGCGGCACCGTCTCCAAGAACAGCCAAGGCCCCGCAGCATTACGATTTCACGGGGATTTTTTTCATTGATGACCGCATAGCGGTTTGGGTTAAAATCTTCCATGGACTTCCTTTCTGTGCAGCTAAAAATATGCACATGAATCTCATTGTTGATCAGTTCCGGATGCAATAAAAAAAGCACGCAGAACGTGCCCATACAGAAAAACGGTTTTTTCCGGCACAGGGAACCTGCGCAGAATCCTTCCGTTTTCATATCCCTAGTTTTGTTTAAAGACAGGATGGTCACGAACTGTCTTATGCAATTTTGTATTGCCATACCATGCAGGCAGATTGCCTGTCCGCGAGATATTCTACCACATTGGAACTGTATTTGCAAGGAGAAAATTAATTTTCATCACGACAAACGCATGAATGTAGTTCCCCTCGCATCATAATGGCGCAGTCAAAAATGACTATTTTGTAAAATAATCGTTCTTAGTCGTCAAATCAAATCTCAGATCCGTCAGGAAACAGGCGCTGTATGCAATGGAAAGTACAGCACAATCTGGTAGTCTTCCTCTGTGATGTGTATCTGCACCGTTCCGTCCATTTGCTTCATCATAGACGATATATTTTTCACTCCGATCCCTGTTCCCTCCACATACTTTCCGCGTGCGGCCATTCCGTTTTTTACCGCGATCCCCACCCGCTCCTGTTCATAGATCATCCGGATCTCCACGTGCTTTTCCCTGTCTCCATATTTATCCACATTTGAAACAATATTGTTGATCATCCTCCCCATATAATCCATGCTGACCCGGACAAGAGCAGGCTTCCACTGCAGTTTTCCGGCATCTGCATAAAACCCGGCGCAGTCCAGCATAGCGCATAGTTCGGATAGATAATCGCCAAAAGCGCTGCTGATATCTTCTGGCGGCTCCAATACCACTGCCTGTTGTGATTCAATAAAAAAATATTCAAACATCCGGTCAGACAACTGCCGGATCTGCAGGATCTTATTATATGCTTTATCTATATATTCCCGGACGGGCTTTCCTTCCCTTTCCTGCTTTTTTAAGACCTCCATATATGCAAGCAGGCCCGTCAGCGGCGTTCTTAAGTCATGCGCCATGCCAAGCACCAGTTTTTCCTGCGCTGCGCGCAGTTCTTTTTCCTTTTCTACTTTTTCATAAAGCTGCCTGCGCATCTGATCCAGGCCAACGGCAAGCTGTCCCAGTTCATCCCTGCCCTTGATCATAACCGCCTCCTGCAGACTGCCCAGCCGGATCGCGTCTACTTCCCGCTTTAATTGCTGAATATAGACCACATTTTCTTTCATCCCTGCGATCAGTATTGCCAGACAGACTGCAAAACCGGATATTACAGCAATTCCGAATAACATACGGTAATACTTCTGATCAAAACCCGTGGAAAGATATACGTCCGCACCCCCGTCAGCAAACGAAACATAATCATAAGCTCTCCAGCTGCCAGACGGCTGTTTTTTTCTGCCGGAAAGAAGCATTCCCGGATAAGAAGCGTCAAATAACAGCCATCCATCCCGCGCAATTTTAAACTCACAGATCCCTTGATCTTCCATCCACGAAATAAGCGTTCTGATATCTGAAACGCCCACCCGATGAGTCTTGACATATGCCTGCAGTTCTTCCATTAACAGTGTCTCTTTCATTTGAAAGTCTGTAAAATACTGCTGCAGCATATTCCTACCGCCCAGATACAGCACAAACATCAAATAAATACCCGCAGACACCCCGTACAACAGATCCCGCAGCATTTTTCCTGTCAGACTGTCAGTCTTTTTCCTGTTTTCCGTCGCCCATGGTATTTTTCCTGTCAGGCTGTCAGATTTTTTCCTGTTTCCCATCGTCCACAGCATTTTTTCTGCCAGTTCTTCGTGTATTTTCCCGTTTTCCATCATCCGCAGGTTACGACTTCTATCATACATTTCTCTCTTTTTCATTGCCGCCTGTTTCTTTTTCCTGCCTGCAGTAGCAAGCAGCATCAGCGCCAGAAAGCCAATGGCGGACAGCAGTTTTTGATCCGCAAAAAAACCGCTCCCATCATGCACCGTATAAGTAAATACAGCCGGAAAATCCTGTTTGCTGCCTATATGCAAAATATATGCCTGTCCCGAAAAAGCATTGTATAAAAAATGAACCAGCACAGAAGACCAGACTGATCCGGTCGAACAAGTCATCCAGGAAAATGCCAGCCCCATAAGGAACGATGTTAGAAATACCGCGGCAGCATCCGGCCCGATCCGGATCCATCCATTGGAATAAATAACGCTGACAGATGCATAGAAAAAGCTGGCGGCAAAAGTGCCTGCTGTATCGCCGAATTCTTTTGACAAAACTCTGGCTGACAAGCCCCGGAAAATGATCCCTTCGATCATCGCTGTCCTAAGTCCGGAACTGAAAATTTCATGAAACAAAACAGAAACAAGCTCTTCCCGTGTCTGACAGCCGATATGGAATTCACCTTTTGTAAATAGAACAGAAACCGCATCCATCACAGCCAGCATCCCCATAACCGCCACGCCCCATCGCAAAGCCGGCAACGGTTTTCCCAGATATAAGCCGGACAAAGACTCCTGGAGTACGTATTTCGCATACAAAAAAACTGCTGCCAGAACACTTCCGATCGTAAAACATAGATACAAAATTTTAATCAAAATTACAGAATCACAGATCCGAAATACCATCCCAATTACTTCGCTGCAGAAAGCGTCTGTAAGAAAAAAAATGGCAGCCGCCGCTGTCAGATGAAGCAGCGCTTTTCGTCTGGTCCGCATAGAGAACTCCTTTTTAACTTCCAAACCGATATCCTTTTCCCCATATATTGATAATTATTTTCGGAACCTGCGGATCTTTTTCTATTTTCTTTCTCAGCCTGCGGACATGCACCATAACCGTATTTCCTGATGTATCCATAAACGGCTCTCCCCATACGCTTTCATACAGATTTCTCACAGAAAAAATCTTTTGCGGATATTGGATCAGCAAAAACAGGATTCCATATTCCATTTCCGTAAGGTCTGTTTCCTTTTCACGAACAAACACCTGGTTATATTTGGTATTGATCCGGATCTGCCCTCTTTCCAGCCATTCCGGAAGATGTTCCGCCCCTTCCTGCACAGCTTTGTCATACACATTCCGACGCCTTAAGAGCGCCCGGACCCTTGCCAGCAGCTCCGTATAGGAAAACGGCTTGACCAGATAGTCGTCTCCTCCAACGGTAAAACCAAGCAGCTTGTCGGCCTCCTGCCCTTTTGCTGTCAAAAACAGAACCGGCACTTTTGATTTCTTTCTGATTTCCCCGCATGTCTGAATCCCGGACATCCCTGGCATCATAATATCCAAAATAACCAAATCTGTCGCATCTTTCAGCTTTTCCAGTCCCAAAATCCCGTTTTCGGCTTCATCCACCCGAAAACCATCTCCTTCCAGCAGCACGCGTACCCCTTCCCGAATCGCCGCATCATCTTCGATCATCAGTATTCTGCCCTGTTCCATAGGCCCTCCTTGAACCTCAACAAAAGGCAGGACATATGAGCCTGCCTTTTCCCTGTTACTTTTTTGCCAGATAATTTCCGGACACATATGCCGTAAGTCCCGCAAACCTGATTTTTGCCCAGCGGTTTCCTTTTTCCCCTATACTGGAAATCGAAACTACTTTTACCTCCATCCCATGCGACAGACTGCCAATCACCGGATCGTCCGTACTCGGGCCGCTTCTTACATTAAGCATATTTGCCGTAACGACATACTTTTTGGCAGACTTCCCGGAGGATGCACCTTGTGCCACTGCAGCCACTACCGGCTGCGTAACGGCAGAGATCTGACATACAGGTGCAGCCAGCATCGCAGTGACTGCTAAAAGTCTTATCATAGATTTTTTCATGTACCTGGTCCCCTTCCTGATTCTCTAACATTCCGTATTGTACGGATACCTCGGATCGGATTTATAATAGTACATAAATCTTACATTGCAGCTTACATAAATCTTAACAATTCTTACATTGCCGAAGAAATTCTAATAGTTCTTTCTCCTGTCCATATTTCAAGATGTATGCGATAACATTTCTTTTTTGAATCATCTTTTGGATTAATGTTTCATCCATTTGTTTCAATACATCTGTTGCCTTTCGCTTTGTCAATGCATGGAGTTCTTTTAAGAGCAGCGTGTCTTTTCTTTTCCTCGCTGCGTCTTTTGGAGGATAGCCAATGCCAAACTAACCTGCAAATAACTTTTCAATCGTATACTGCAAATTAATCTCGCCAGCCCATCCATAATTCAAACCCAAAGGAATCGAAACAGCATTTCCGTCATTAATTCTGCCAAACAAAAATGCATCCTGCGGGTTCTGTACGTAGCCGCAGATGATATTTGGAAGACTATTACAGGCAAGCATCATCCCTTGTCCTGACGAACATCCTGTCACCACAAAATCCACCGCACCGCTTGCTAACAGCAGGCTAACCAAAACTGCGATCTCTATATATGAATAAGAACCCGGTTCATCTGCAAAGCAGCCAAAATTAATTACTTCATGCCCATATGGCTCCCCTGCAGTCACCACACACTGATTCAATAATTCATTTTTATCTTTTTGAGACGTTGCCTGAATGACACCTATTTTCATCTTTACAACCTTCCTGCAAATTCCAGTTTACGGCTTTTAGCGGCTCCTCTGTTCCGATTACTTACAAAATTGCCAAACTTTTTTCATACCAAGTATAACATAACTTTGTATATGCTGTCCACATTAGAACTCCTTTTCTATTACGAAAAGATCTGTCCCTTCATGGACGATCCTTCTATTTTCATGATATACTTAATATTAACTCTACACAAAAATCCCCCCAGAATCTTTCCTGAATTACATTTTAAAATACGATGTAGGTTGATATTCATTTTTTAAATTGCATTTTTGATATTTTCTGATATAATGGAATCGGTTTATTATCCAAAAATATAAGGAAACACATTGAGTGAAAATATAATTAAAATGACAAAAATAAATCAAAGAAACAGAGGAGACAACTTTTTATGAAGCCTGCATTAACAATTGATCATTTAATCACAGAAGCAAGGTCTTTTTGTAATTTCATGTCAGAAAAAAATCATTTAGAATTGCTGGGAGTTACAGATGGCAAAGCAGTTGGCACGTATGTAGAACATAAATTTCAGCGCTACCTGCTTGATCACTATTTTGTCACTGTTGGGAATAGCGCGAAGGGAATTGATTTACCCGACGAAAATATTTTAACCGATATCAAAGTTACTTCTAAAACACAACCACAATCAAGTTGTCCATTTAAAAATGCCCGTCAAAAAATATATGGTTTAGGATACAATCTCTTAGTATTTGTATATGACAAACAAGATACAGAAAACAGATGTACACTTGACTTTACGCATTGTACATTTATCGAAAAAAGACGCACTGCTGACTTTACGATTACCAAACGACTTCGAGAAATGTTGGCGGACGGAGCATATAAAGAAGATCTTATGGGTTTTTTAGAAGATAAAAATGTACCAGGTGATGAGATTATTTATAACGAACTGGCCGATGAAATTTTGGCAAATCCTCCCGAACAAGGATATTTAACGATTAGCAACGCACTTCAATGGAGATTACAGTATGCCAGAGTCATTACATTAGATAATAAAGTTGACGGAGTACGAAATGTATGAATGGTAAAAGAGAATATGGAGATTATCAAACACCGGAATACTTTTCTCTCGCTGTTTGTGACTATCTAAAAAACAAAAAGAAGATTGAGCCAACAATAATTATTGAACCAACTTGTGGAATCGGTAGTTTTATAAAAAGCAGCTTGATATTTAATGCTTCCCGAATTGTAGGCATTGAAATCAATCCAAAATATTGTGAGATATGCAAAAACAATAATCCTGACCCTAAAGTACATATTAGGAATGCTGACTTTTTCACTTTTGATTTTAAAACAATCATAAAAGATAACGACCAGTTTTTAATCGTTGGAAATCCTCCATGGGTAAACAATAGTACATTATCCAGTTTAAATTCTGACAACGTGCCAGCTAAAATAAATTTTAAAGGATATAAGGGTATGGACGCAATGACCGGATCAAGCAACTTTGATATTTGTGAATATATAATCCTCCAGCTTATTGCATCTTTTCACGGAACAAATACTACGATTGCGATGCTGTGCAAAACATCTGTTGCAAGAAATATTTTTGTAGAAATGAAACGTACCTATACAACATTCTCTTCTTGTGCAATTTTAGAATTTGATGCAAAAAAGGTATTTGGCATTCATGCAAGCGCCTGTCTATTCGTATTAGATCTAAGCGCAAATGATGTCTCTAATGATATATGTAATGTCTATTCCTTTGATGAACCGAATAAAATTAAAAGCTCATTTGGATACATCAACGGAAGATTTTACAGTAATATAAGCAAAAATGAAGTTGACTTTTCAGGAAAATGTTGTTTTGAATGGCGGCAAGGAGTAAAACATGACTGCGCAAAAGTAATGGAATTATCATTCGATGGAAAATCTTTGCTAAATGGACACAAGGAACATGTTGCTATAGAGAACCGCTATGTTTTTCCGCTTATAAAGAGCAGTATGTTTAAAAAACCAATTTTGTCTGATTCTAAAAAATATGTAATAGTTACACAGAAAAAAATTCGGGAAGATACCTCTCATATAGCAATCGATGCTCCCAAAACATGGAATTACTTAAACTCAAAGAAAGAATATTTTTCAAACAGAAAAAGTTCCATCTACAAAAATGCACCCGATTTTTCCATGTTTGGCATTGGCAATTATTCATATGAAAAATACAAAGTCGGAGTTAGTGGTTTTTATAAAAAACCGCTTTTTTCTGTTCTTGCTTCCTTTGATGGAACACCCATCATGACAGATGATACGAGCTATTTTATCTGTTTTCCAACCTATGATACCGCTTATGTTGCTATGTTAATTCTAAATTCTACACGCGTACAACAGTTTCTTTCTACCATTGCATTCATGGATGCGAAACGTCCATATACAAAGAAAGTCCTTGATCGAATTGATTTTAATAAAATACTCCAATCGATCCAAATGACAGATCTTGTTAACACAGAAAAAGCTCTGGAGTTAGAAGCATATATAACCGAAAACATGCTGCATGAATTTCGTTCTTTACCAGAACTCAGCCAGGATACACGAATATCCTGATCAAAGCTACCATGTTAAAACAGAAATCGGAATGTAAATGGGACAGCACCTCCTTTAAAAACGCTCAAAAAAGGACGATATCCACCCCTCTTGCGGGATGACATATCGCCCTTTTTTATCTGCTCTCAAACGCAACCTGTCAGTCAAAAATAAATAGGGATGCGGTGTGGGATCTTTCGCGGTATCTTAGTGCCGCAGCCGGAACCTATGTACAGAAACCTTCAGCTCCTGCGCCTGCTCGTACAAGTCTTTTGCCGACTGCGCTGATTCCTGTGCCGTAGACGCGTTTGTCTGAACGACTTCGGAAATCTGCTCCATTCCCTGCGTCAGCTGTTTCAGCGACTGAGATTGAGACTGTGCCGATTCTGCAATACGTTCCACCAGCCCGGTAGACTTTTGCGCACTGGAAACAACAGCTGTAATCGCGTCTCTTGTTTCCGCGGTCAGAGAAGAACCATACTGCACAAGCTTCATGGAATTTTCAATCAGTTCGGAAATATCCTGAGCGGAAACCGAACTCTTATTGGCAAGGTCTTGTACTTCATCTGCAACGATCGCGAATCCTTTCCCTGCTTCTCCAGCGCGCGCAGCTTCTACGGCTGCGTTTAAAGCCAGAATATTGGTCTGGAATGAAATATCCTCAATCGTCTTAATAATGCCCCCGATCTGGTTGGAAGCGGCTGAAATATCATTCATGGCAGAGGAAAGCGACTCCATTTTCCGGCTGCACATTTCCAGCTGCTGCGCGGCGTCGGCGGATGAATGTCTGGCGTTGTCTGCATCGGCGGATGTCCGGTCTACCTGTCCGGATATTTCCTGAATGCTGGCTGACAGCTGCTGTACAGCGGACGCCTGCCGTACTGTGCCGTTTGATAATACTTCGGCGCCGGACGCCATCTTTTCCGATTCCTGCGATACATGCTCGGCGGTGCGGCTGATTTTGGACAGCGCATGATTCAGCGAATCTACGATCTGCCGCATCGCATTTTGAATTGGCAGAAATTCTCCGCGGTAATCGTCCCCAATGGTCAGATCCATAGATCCTTGCGCCATCTGTGCCAATTTGTAGTCGATATCCTGGATATATTTTTTCAGCTCCCGCTTCGTCTCATGGATGGAAGCAACCAGCATGCCGATCTCAGACGTATTTGCTTCCAGGGAAAAATCAGCGGAGAGGTTGCCTTTGGAAATCTCGCCCATCTGGTCGCGTACAGCAATAATCGGACGTACCATCCGTTTTTTCATTACGATCATAATAATGATCTGCAGCACGGCAATCAGAAAAAGCATTGCCGCCATAAACACGCGGATAAAGACTGCCTGCCCATTCAGATCATCCAGGCGTTCCTGCGTCCTTGTATCCAGCTCAGACAGGAACTGTTCTTTCAGGGCATTGATTTGTGCGATGGAATCACTGTATTCTTTGCCATAGACATAAGCTGCAGCGCTCTCTTTATCCCCTGCTTTTACCTGATTCATGCTCGCTTCTTCCAGCGGTACAAGTTCGTTAGACAAAGCAAACATACGATCGATCATTGTTTGTTCTTCATCGGTAATGCCGATTTCCTGCATCGCGGCAACGCCGAGATCACGGTTTTTCCATTCATTGACCTCCTTCCAGTAGTTATCGTAATGTTCCTGCTCTCCGGTTGCCGCGAACGCGCGCACTTCATTGGTCAGATACGCGGAGCCGTTCATAAAACGGTTCGCGTTATAAGTCAGGTTAAACCGATCCTGATTGGCGGTATTTAAAAGTATGCGGATATGACTGTTAGAAAACAGGGCAAAGCCCATAAAAATCAGGGCAACAATAGAGATCCCGTTCAGGATCAGGTTTAACGTGGATTGATTGATTGATTTTTTCATAGTAAACGACTCCTTCCAGTCCGATATTCCTTTGCAAGCGCCTCAAACGCAGGCAGCGCCCGTTCAATCCGTTCGGTCGGCACACAGTAAGAGATACGGACATGTCCCGGACAGCCGAAGCCGCGCCCCGGTACGATCAAAAGATTGTATGCTTTGGCCCGTTCTGCAAAAGCCGCGTCATCCGGCTCGAGCGTACGCGGGAACATATAAAACGTGCCGCCCGGCTCTGTAACCTGATACCCCATCTCCCGCAGGCCGTGCAGCAGCAGATTCTTATTTGTCTCATAAACAGACAGATCCGACGTTTCATCCGCACACGCCGCACATACGCGCTGGAACAGGCTTGGCGCATTGACATAACCGAGTGAGCGTCCCGCGCCGGCAACTGCCGCATAGACCTCTTCAAAATCATCCATCTGTGAAGGAACGAGTACATAACCCATCCGTTCCCCCGGCAGGGACAACGATTTAGACCAGGAATAAGAAACCAGCGTATTACGGTAATATTTTGGCAAAAACGGTACTTCTGTTCCTGAAAATACAATTTCCCGGTAAGGCTCATCTGAAACCAGATAAATGGTATGGCCATACGCTTTGGACTTTTCCTCTAACAGCGCAGCCAGCTTTTTTACCGTCTCTACAGAGTAGACAGCGCCCGACGGGTTATTCGGGGAATTGACAACTACCGCCTTTACCGCAGGCGTCAGAGCCTGTTCCAATGCATGAAAGTCTATCTGAAACGCTTCGGTATCCGCTGGCACAATGACCGGTTTAGCGCCTGCGCCTTGCGCAAATACCGTATATTCCGGAAAATACGGGGCAAAAATTACTACTTCATCCCCTCTGTTGCAAAGACCATGGAAACAGCAGCATAAGGCTGCGGCGGCGCCGACAGTCATATAAAAATGATCTGCCGTATAGGAGGTATGGAAACGCCGATTGACAGAATCCGCCAGCATGGCGCGCACACCAGCGTCTCCCTGTGCGCTTGTATATCCGTGGAGAAGAACGGGGTCCATTTCGGACAGGATTTTTATGGCAGTCTGGTTCACCGACTCCGGGGCTGGTACACTTGGGTTTCCGATGGAAAAATCAAATACGTTCTCAGCGCCGATCTCAGCGGCTTTCTTTTTTCCAAATTCAAACAGTTCCCGGATCACAGAACGCTGCGTCCCGAGAAAAACCATTTTTTCATTTAAATTCGACATGACTGATTGCTCCTTTGTGATTAAAGTTTACTTTTAGTATAGCTGAAAGCGGGCAGGGTTTCAATAGATTTTTAGCGCCCAAAGGCAGATCACCGGACTTGCTTCTGCTGAACTTTTTCATTGCTTTCTCTGACGGGTTGTATTATAATGCACGTGTATCAACGTTTAGAGACTCATACACATGGAGGACAAATCATGAGTGCAGAATTTAAACCGATCAAAGAAGGCAAAGTACGTCAGGTATACGACAACGGCGACAGTCTGATCATTGTCGCAACCGACCGGATTTCCGCGTTTGACCATATACTGAAAAACACGATTCCGGACAAAGGCGCCGTACTGACGAAAATGTCCCGGTTCTGGTTTGATTTTACAGGCAGCATCGTACCTAATCATATGCTTTCCACCGAAGGGAAAGATCTGCCGGAATTTTTCCAGACAAAGGAATTTGAAGGCAAAAGCATGAAATGTAAAAAGCTGACCATGCTTCCGATTGAATGTATCGTACGCGGCTATATTACCGGAAGCGGTTGGGAAAGCTACCAAAAAGACGGGACTGTCTGCGGGATTCAGCTGCCGGACGGACTTAAGGAATCCGATCAGCTGCCGGAACCGATTTACACGCCGACAACAAAAGCAGACCAGGGAGATCATGACGAGCATATTACGTTTGCGGACAGCGCAGACATACTGGAACAGCAGTTTCCTGGAAACGGAGAATCTTATGCGGCGCAGATTCGGGACTGCACAATTGCATTGTATAAAAAATGTGCAGCATACGCACGTGACAAACAAATCATTATCGCAGACACCAAATTTGAATTCGGCCTGGATGAAAGCGGCAGGATCGTCATCGGCGACGAAATGCTGACGCCGGACAGTTCCAGATTCTGGCCGTTAGAAGGCTATCAGCCTGGTCAGGGACAGCCTTCTTTTGACAAGCAGTTTGTCAGAGACTGGCTCAGGCAAAATCCGGACAATGACGGCCTGCTGCCGCAGGAAATTGTGGAAAAGACGGCTTCCAAATACCGGGAAGCATATGAACTGCTGACAGGAAAGACATTTTCATGATGGAAAAGCTAATAATTGAATGAGGGAATTTTTATATGGGGCAGAATTATTTTGAACAGGCGCTATCGGTTCCGGACCAGATGCATACGCAGGGACGGCAGAACGGATCTTGGACACAGGATTGTGTACCATCGGATAAGCTTGGCGAAGAATGCGGCGTCATCGGCGTCTATGATTTTGAAGGCCATCATGTGGCTTCGGATATTTATTACGGACTATTTGCCCTGCAGCACAGAGGACAAGAGAGCTGCGGCATAGCGGTCAGCGACACGAAGGGGCAGTTTCGCAAGGTGGATTCTTATAAGGATATGGGGCTCGTCAATGAAGTATTTAACCCGGAGAATCTTGGGCAGCTGAAAGGGGATCTCGGCGTCGGACATGTCCGTTATTCCACGGCAGGGGCTTCGACCAGGGAAAACGCGCAGCCGCTGGTTATTAATTATGTAAAAGGCACGCTTGGCGTAGCGCATAACGGCAACCTGATCAACGCTGCCGAGTTAAGGCGGGAACTGGAATACACCGGAGCGATTTTCCAGACAACGATTGATTCAGAAGTGATCGCCTATCATATCGCCAGGGAACGGCTGCATTCCCGCACGGCGGAAGAAGCGGTGCTGCGTGCGGCGAAAAAAATCAAAGGCGCCTATGCGCTCGTGGTGATGAGTCCGCGCAAACTCATCGGCGCCAGAGACCCGTTTGGCTTCAAGCCGCTTTGTATCGGCAGACGCGGACAGGCATATATCCTGGCTTCGGAGACATGCGCGCTGGAAACCGTCGGAGCGGAATTTATCCGTGATGTGCAGCCAGGCGAAGTCGTTACGATCTCACCGGAAGGCGGCATTCAGTCCAACTTGTCGCTTTGCCTGCCAAAAGAACAGGCCGGCAGATGTATTTTTGAATATATTTATTTCGCAAGGCCGGACAGCCAGATCGACGGCGTCAGCGTCTATAATTCCAGAATCAGAGCCGGACAGTTTCTGGCCATTGATTCTCCGGTAGAAGCCGACCTGGTCGTAGGCGTGCCGGAATCCGGAAATGCAGCCGCGCTCGGCTATTCGATGCAGTCCGGCATTCCATATGGCATCGCGTTTATGAAAAACAGCTATGTCGGCAGGACATTTATCAAGCCTAAGCAGTCTTACCGCGCAGACAGTGTACGCGTCAAATTAAATGCCGTGAAAGAAGCGGTAAACGGCAAACGCATTATTATGATCGATGATTCGATCGTCCGGGGGACTACATCCGGCAGAATCGTGTCGATCTTAAAAGAAGCGGGCGCGGCGCAAGTGCATGTGCGGATCAGCTCCCCGCCGTTTTTATGGCCGTGCTATTTTGGAACTGACGTTCCGGAGCGTGAACAGCTGATCGCTTATAACCGCACACTGGAAGAAATCCGGGATATGATCGGAGCGGACAGTTTGGGCTATCTGAAAATAGACAGACTGGAAGAAATGGTGGACGGGCTTTCGATTTGCAAGGGCTGCTTTACCGGAACCTATCCGCTGGAACCGCCAAAAGAAGATATCCGCGGTGATTACTACGACCGAACACCTGCCAAATAAAAGAAAAAAGAAAGGAGCAGGCAGAAATGACAGCAGACACAAGCAAATACAGCAGCCCGTTATCCGAACGGTATGCCAGTAAAGAAATGCAGTATATTTTTTCCCAGGATAAAAAATTCCGTACATGGAGGAAACTGTGGATTGCGCTGGCCGAGACGGAAATGGAGCTTGGCTTAAAAGGAGAAAACGGCGAACCAGTGATTACACAGGAAATGATCGACGAACTGAAAGCTCATGCAGATGATCTGAACTACGAAGATGCGCGCAGACGGGAAGCCGAAGTCCGCCATGATGTGATGAGCCATGTCTATGCCTATGGCCTGCAATGCCCGAAAGCAGCCGGAATCATCCATCTGGGCGCTACTTCCTGCTATGTCGGGGATAATACGGATATCATCCTTATGTCCGAAGCGCTGCAGCTCGTCCGCAGGAAGCTGCTAAATGTAATCGCAGAACTGGCAAAGTTCGCCGATACTTATAAAAGCCTGCCTACACTTGCATTTACCCACTTCCAGCCGGCACAGCCAACGACCGTGGGCAAACGCGCTTCCCTCTGGCTGCAGGAATTTTTAATGGATCTGGAAGACGTAGATTATGTAATCCTGACCATGAAGCTGCTCGGTTCCAAAGGCACGACCGGAACCCAGGCAAGCTTTCAGGAACTGTTCCAAAATGATCAGGAAACAATCGACAAAATCGATCCGATGATCGCGCAAAAAATGGGATATGCACACTGCTATCCGGTATCCGGCCAGACCTATTCACGCAAAGTAGATACACGGGTGGCCAACGTACTGGCAGGCATCGCAGCAAGCGCGCACAAGATGTCCAACGACATCCGTCTGCTGCAGCATTTAAAAGAAATCGAAGAGCCATTTGAGAAAAACCAGATCGGTTCATCCGCAATGGCTTACAAGAGAAATCCAATGCGCAGTGAACGGATCGCTTCCCTGGCGCGCTATGTTATGATCGACGCGCTCAATCCTGCCGTAACCTCAGCTGTGCAGTGGTTTGAACGCACGCTGGATGACTCTGCGAATAAGCGGCTGTCCATACCGGAAGCATTCCTGGCTGTAGACGGTATTTTGGATCTGTGCCTGAATGTTGTGGACGGGCTTGTCGTATATGACAGAGTGATTACCAAACATCTGATGGCCGAGCTGCCGTTTATGGCAACGGAAAATATTATGATGGACGCCGTGAAAAAAGGAGGCAGCAGACAGGAGCTGCATGAACGAATCCGCCAGCTGTCGATGGAAGCCGGGGAAAATGTAAAAAAACACGGCCTGGAAAATAACCTGCTGGAGCTGATTGCAGCCGACGAAGCGTTCCAGCTGTCTTTGGAAGAGCTGCAGGCAGGCATGGACCCGGCTAAGTACGTAGGCCGTGCGCCGCTGCAGGTAGAAAAGTTCCTTAAGGATATTGTAGAACCCGTGCTGGAGAAAAACCGGGAGTTACTGGGGATAAAAGCGGAAATCCGCGTGTAACTGATACAAGATCCCATCGCAAACCTGATTGCGTTATATGCTGCATGCTGCGGCTGCCTGTTATGCTTTGTCAGACATATGCAGGCAGCCGCGGCATGCAGCGCTTTGTCTGACATGTCACAGTTAACATTCCACAAAAGTTATCTTATACCTAAATTCCAGTTAAGCCCGCAGCGTCTTCCACCTATCTACACACTGGCTAACCACAAAATCCCTTTACAAAGCCCTTCCGCAAGCTTATAATAAAACAAAAAGCAAAGCGAGGTATCCAAATGAATCCAATTCCATTAAACAAAATCCATCTGGTCCCTTTCGACACGATAGCCGGCTATGAAGTACGTCCCGGTTTTTACGATATTAATGGCGCTACCGCAATCCCAGGCGGCGTAAACTTTACCGTACACTCCAACCACGCGACTTCCTGCGAACTGCTGCTGTTCCATCGTGAAGAAGACACGCCATATGCCATTTTAAAATTTCCGGACAACTACCGGATCGGAAATGTGTTTTCCATGATCGTGTTCAGGCTGAACATTGAAGATTTTGAATATGCTTACCGGGTAGACGGACCTTATGAGCCGGAAAACGGACTGATCTTTAATCCGAAGAAAAATCTGCTGGACCCCTATGCGAAAGCGGTTACCGGGCAAAGCGTCTGGGGTACGCGCAAAACGCACAATGTGTTTTATAAAGCACGCGTCGTAAAAGATGACTTCGACTGGGGCAGATTTGTCTTCCCGCATATTCCGATGGAAGATCTGATTATTTACGAACTGCATGTACGTGGATTTTCCATGGCGGACGCTTCCATTCATGCCAAACCGGGTACATTTGCAGCGCTGATGGAAAAAATTCCGTATTTAAAAAAGCTGGGCGTTAATGCCGTAGAACTGATGCCGATTTTTGAATTTGATGAAACGGGTTCCCTGCGCACTTATAACGGACATGATCTGGTGGATTACTGGGGCTATAATACCGTCAGCTTTTTCGCTCCGAATACAAGCTACTGCGGCGGAATCGAATACAACCGCGAAGGCACGGAACTCAAGCAGCTTGTAAAAACACTGCATGATAATGAAATCGAAGTGATTCTGGACGTCGTATTTAACCATACTGCAGAAGGCAACGAACAGGGAAGTTTCTTTTCCTTCAAGGGATTTGACAATAATATTTATTACATGTTAAAGCCAAACGGCGAATATTTTAATTACAGCGGCTGCGGAAATACGCTGAACTGCAATCATCCGATCGTACAGCGTATGATCCTGGACTGCCTGCGCTACTGGGTAACGACCTACCATGTAGACGGGTTCCGGTTTGACCTGGCTACGATTCTGGGACGTAACGAAGACGGTTCCCCGATGCGCAAGCCGCCGCTGCTGCAAAGCCTGGCGTTTGACCCGATCTTAGGCGATACGAAGCTGATTGCGGAAGCATGGGACGCGGGCGGACTGTACCAGGTAGGAAGCTTTCCGTCCTGGAACCGCTTTGCGGAATGGAACGGACGTTACCGTGATGATGTACGCAGCTTTTTAAAAGGAGACAGGAATATGGCTGCGGCAGCTGCCTTACGTATTACCGGCTCAATTGATATTTACGATCCGAAGACACGCGGGTATGATGCATCAATTAATTTCCTGACATGCCATGACGGATTTACACTGAATGATCTGTACAGCTATAATGAAAAACACAACGAAGCAAACGGCTGGAATAACACGGACGGAAGCAATGATAATTATAGCTGGAACTGCGGTGTAGAAGGCAAAACGATGGATCACGAAATTCTTTCGCTTCGCAGGCGTATGGTAAAAAATGCCTGTGCCGTGCTGCTTTTAAGCCGCGGGACGCCCATGTTCCTTGCAGGAGACGAATTCGGCAACAGCCAGCATGGCAATAACAACGCCTACTGCCAGGACAATATGATTTCGTGGCTGGATTGGAATTTGCCAGAAAAGAATAAAGAACTGTTCCAGTTTTTCAGTTTTATGATTGATTTTAGAAAAAAACATACGATTGTACGTAAAAATACATCCATTTGCTCCATCGGTTTCCCATGTGTCAGCCTGCACGAAGCAACTGCCTGGAATGACCATTATCAGTGGGATTCTCATGTCATCGGTGTGATGTATGCCGGGAAACAGGAAGATACGGATACGGATGATATTGTATTTTTATCCGTCAATGCTTACTGGGAAAGTGTAACCCAGCATCTGCCGCAGCTTCCGCCGACGATGCATTGGGAGACGATTGTAGATACGTATTTGACGCACAGTATTCTTGCGGAACCGCGCCGTATTACAGAAAACAACGTATTTCTGCAGCCGCGCAGCGTACAGGTGCTGATTGCGTGTACGAACGAAGCGAATAAATACTAACAGCTCAATCCGTGAAAGTGTCTATTTGAAAAAATTGATTGCAGAGACTGTCCGGATGCCGGGTGATAGGAAAACGCCTGTCACCCCTTTTCCGGCATCCGTAAACTGCCAGTCACAATATGCATTGTAAAGAGATCTGTCTATTCTACATCCAGGAGTTTGCGCCCCATCAGCACACCCATCGCAGAAGCCATCATCAGCCCTCTCGTCCAGCCGCTGGAATCTCCCAGGCAGTATAATCCTTTGACGTTGGTCACCAGATTTTCATCCATTCGTACTTTATTGCTGTAAAATTTCAGTTCCGGGGAATACAGTAATGTCTCTGTACTCGCAAAACCAGGAACGACCTGATCCACAGCCTTGATAAAGTTAATAATATTCATCATAGCCCGGTACGGCATGGCTGCGGTAATATCTCCGGCTACTACGTCCGGCAGCGTCGGACGCACGTTGGACTGAGCCAGTTCTTTGGGCCAGGTACGTTTGCCGTCCAAAATATCCCCATAACGCTGCACCATAATCTGCCCTGCGCCAAGCATATTTGTCAGTTCCCCGACTTTTTGCGCATACGCAATCGGCTGGTTAAATGGTTCCGTAAAGTTATGTGAGCATAAAATCGCCAGATTCGTATTATCGGATTTCAGGTCTTTGTAAGAATGCCCGTTCACAACGGCCAGATCATTGTCATAGTTTTCCTGGCTGACAAAACCGCCCGGATTCTGACAGAAGGTGCGTACTTTGTTTTTAAACGGCTTTGGATATCCGATTAATTTGGATTCGTACAGCACTTTATTTACTTCTTCCATAATCTCGTTGCGTACTTCCACGCGCACACCGATATCGACGGTTCCCGGCTTATGCGCAATCTCATATTTTGCGCAAAGCGCCTGCAGCCAGTCTGCTCCCCGCCTTCCTGCCGCAATTACGGTATGCGGGGCCTCACAGTGTATTTGCTGCCCGCTGCCTTCCTGGGTCAGCACAACGCCCCTGCAGACGTCTTCTTCCATGATCAGGTCGCTGCAGTGATGCCCAAACAGCATTTCCACACCTTTTTCCTGCAGATACGCCTCAATAGCACCATAAATATGCTGGGCCTTTTCCGTCCCCAGATGGCGGATCGGACAGTCGACCAGCTTTAACCCGGCATGGATAGCGCGTTTTCGGATTTCCCGTACTTTTAACGGCTCGCTGACCCCTTCGATCTTCGTATCCGCGCCAAATTCCAGATAAATCCGGTCTGTATAATCAATCAGCCGCTGCGCAAAGTCCTCTCCAACCAGCTGCGGAAAATCTCCGCCGACTTCATAGCTTAAGGACAGCTTGCCGTCAGAAAACGCACCTGCCCCGGAAAATCCGGTTGTAATATTGCACGGTTTGCAGTTTACACACTTTCTGGTCTTGTTTTTCGGACATTTTCGGTCTTCAATCGCTTTTCCTTTTTCCACGAGCAGGATTTTTTTCTTACAGTTGTTTTTTACCAATTCCATTGCTGTAAAAATCCCGGCCGGTCCTGCGCCGACAATGATCACGTCATATTTCATCCAAATACTCCTTATTTTAATTTATCAAGCTCCCGGTCTTTCATAAATTGTGTACTGTTATACAGAATCAGAATATCATCGGCAGGGTACACACGCATCAGCTTATCGATGGGAATATTAACCTGGCGCAGATCCACAACAATGGTTCGCGCATAATGGTTTGCCGCAAATGGCGCAAAACAGTTGCCAAACGAATCTTTGATCAGCAGCAGCGTCTTTCCATTTTTTTGTTCCGGCAAAACACGGATATCTACAAGCGCCTGGTTGCCGCCAAAAAAGACACTGTACGGATCATCGCCTTCCAGTTTAGACCTGTCATAAAAACTGTCTGACTGAAATTCCCCCATATTATAATCCAGAGCAAATTCCGGCCCGTCTGTGTGCTGATACAGAGAAATTACATCCGCCTTCCCTCCGGTACGGACTTTGGCATACGTCGTCCCGAAAAACGAACGGCTTACGGGTTCCACAGTAAACTGATCTATGGCCACTGGTGCAAAGCCCATGCTTTCTGCCCACACCTTATAAGCGTAATAAGCGCCAAGCGTCGTCCAGTGATGGTCTGTCCGGTAATAAATATACTCGTTGTTATGAGATTTTAGCAAATCCGTAACCGATATCCTTTGTTTTTCAGGAATCTTTTGTTCCGCCAGTTCAAAAAACCGGCTCTCGGCTTCCGAATGTGCAAACTTCGGCAGCCGGTTGGAAAGTACACTGCTTTTTGCCGGAACAAACATAACCTTGGCATTTGGATAGGTTTCTAAAAAAGCTGCCGTCTGCCTGATATTTTTACGCACGTGCTTCCAGTCAAAATCCTGCGTCTGGTAACGCTCCAGCAGATAATCGTCCTTGCCAAAATATACCCCGTTCGCATCCCGTTCACCCAGCAGCCGCAGCAGCTTCGTGCGCAGCGTTACCATCTGCGCGCGTCCTGGAAACTGCTCTCTTAAATAAGTCTCATACTTTTTCTGGAATTTGCCTCGCAGCACGCTCTTTACCGTAGCTTTCGGCCTTTCCGCCAGCATGCGGCGCTCTTCACCAGAATACATCTGATCCGGCGTCAGATGTATCCACAAACCGGGTCCTGCAAGCAGCGCGGTTATCATCCCCAAAAGACAAAGATACCGGAACCGCCCTGCTTTTTGATTTTTGTTATGATCCATTTTCTGACCTGTCTGTTATTTCAGCTTCTTCTTTACGGTGCTGACCGCTTTTTGATTCAGCTTCTGATAAGCCTTAATAATTTCTTCCTCTGTACCATTTTCTTCCACACTCTTGTCAGCGCTGCCGCCCAGCATAAAAAAGCAGACATAATTTCCATTTGTATATACTTTGGATCCTTGTATTTTCAGAAGATTCATTGGATACTGCATCGTATCAGCCTTCAAGTTCTTCTGATATTCTTTGACCGCGCTTAAAATCTTCTTTTTTGCTGTTTTATTTTTTGCTTTAAAAATTACCAGCTGGTCAACTTGTGCGCTGATCATCGGCACTTCCGCATAAGCAGACGCATACAGCGAAGATGCCACGCCGTATTTGCTTTTGATTTCGTCTTTGTCCAGCTGGTAATTCGGCCAGTAGTTTTCTCCGTATGCTTTTTTAATTGCCGCCGCCAGTTTGGACGCTGAAGGCTGCGCTGCCGCCTGTACCGTAACCGTTTCCAACGCCCCTGGTCCTGGCGCCGGGCCGATCACTGCCTGCATGGAACATATGCCCGCGCTAACAACCGCCGCTAATAAAAATGCTGTCAATCTCTTCTTCATCTCATCCTCCTAATCATAAAACCAAAATAAAACTATGTACTACAGACTCCCAAATCCAATTAATAATAGATTTTGCGAAAATCCTGGCCTTTTTATTTTAACATATTTCAATGATAATGGTGTGAACATTCTATGAATTCAGTGTGCATATCTAAAAAAGCCTTCCGAATTTTCAACCATCCGAAAGGCCATTTACACCCTATTTTAATTATTTTCCAGCGAAAGCACATCCGCTACGCCACATCCCAGATACTGGCAGATTTTTTCTAAAATCTCGAAACTGATACGCGTTGTCCGGTTATGGTTCAGATTCCGAAGCGTAGAAGCAGAGATCCCTGTATCTTTTGCCATCTGGTTTTGTGAAATCCCTTTACTGTCCAAAAGCTGGTCAAGATTAACTTTCACGATAAGCACCTCATTTCCATATTTGCGGCAACAGTTGCGAACACTCTTGAACTGTTACTATTTGCGTAGCCTTAGTATAACCGGTTGTGAAAGAAATATACAGCCATTTAAAAACAGGAAGTCATAGTAAAAATCCATCTGTTGATATATAATAACGATGTATCATAACAGCCAACGGATTTCCATCTGCTGATCAAGCGGAAAAAACAAAAAAAGAAAGAGGAAAAATATGACATTTTTAACAGTATTTTTTCAAATGTCAGCGCTTTTAATTATGATCGGCGCCGGGTATTTGATTACAAAAAAAGGAATGATGGACGAACACACGAATAACCAGATGTCCCATCTGATCGTACGGATCTTTAACCCGCTGCTCGTACTGTCCAGCGCGGCAAATTCTGTCGGACAGGTTTCCCCGGATACGGTAATTCTTGCCGGATGCATTGCCGCAGGGATGTTTCTTGTATTTATTGTGGCGGGGATGATAATATCTCCATTCTTTGAAAAAGACCAGATGCAGCGAAAAATGATACAGCTGATGTTTGTGTTTTCCAACGTAGGATTTATTGGCATACCAGTAATTTCCAGTATTTTTGGAACGGAATATGTGATCTATGTATCCGAATTTATGCTCGTCTATACACTTGTATTCTATACGTATGGAATTGCGCTTATGGATGGGAAGCTGACAGCCGCTTCATGCAGGGCCATGATCAATCCTGGTACCTTATCAGGAATCGCCGCGCTTGGAATTATTTTATTTGATATCCGTCTGCCGGAATTTATAAAGACAGCCATTACTTATCTAGGCAACATCACATCTCCAATGGCTCTCCTTGCGGTTGGATTCGCACTGGCCGGTTCAAAGATCCGAAAAATCTTCGGCCAGCCGCAATTGTATGTGTTTTCTATGATCAAGCTGCTATTACTGCCGCTTTTGCTGCTGCCTGTAATCAGCCTGGTAATTAAAGATCCGCAGCTGCGGGCTGTCTGCCTGGTAATGTTCGGAATGCCTGTGGGAAATATGCCGCTGATCCTTGGAAACCAAAGAGGATTGGATGTGACCGTCTGCAGCGCGGCAATTATTTTATCTACCATATTATGCGTACTGACGGTTCCGCTGCTTATGATGTTTGTTTAGATCCGGTATCATATCGCGCTGCTTTTGGAACTGTTGCCAAAGGCAGCACATTGTCCAAAATATTATTCAAAAATCCAATTGACAAATGCAGAAAAAAGTACTAGTATTTAGGAATAGACAATTGTCTGTATTAAATTTGAGGAGGAACATACATATGAAAATGCGATCCAAATTTCTTGCTCTGCTGTTAGCAGTTTCCATGACCTGTTCCGCAGCTGCCTGCGGCAGTGCCGACGATAACAAAAAGGATGCAGGAGATCCAGTTACCAAAGATACATCCGCGGATAACGAAACGGATGGAAACAACGATGCAGATGTGGATATTTATGCTGCCGCACAGGAAAAAATGAAAGAAATCAAAAGCCTGAACGGAAAAATGACAGCGGACATATCCATGACAATGAGCGCAAACGGTGAATCACAGTCTTTGGATACTTCAAGCACTGTAGATATGTCCTGTTTCTATGATCCGGTACAATTCAAAGCGGATATCAGCATGGACGCCGGAGAAGCTGGTTCCAGCAATATGACCATGTACGCGGAAGCTTCTGAAGACGGTACTTACACCATGTACATAAGCGACGGCGCCAACTGGCAGTCACAGTCTGTTCAGATGGACGATTTAGAAGCATACGATGCGGCAGGCAATATTACGAATTATATGCAGGACAGCTATCATTTTCAGGATGCCGGCACCGAACAGGTAGATGGAAAAGCCGCTCGTAAATATACAGGTGTAATCACTGGAGATGATATGCAGGAAACGGTTATGTCAACCGGCGTGCTGGATTCTTTAACCTCTGCAGGTCTGGATACCTCACAGCTGGAAAGCATGTTCCAGGATCTTGGTGACCTTCCGATTACCTTATGGATCGATGAAGCAGAATACTACCCTGTGAAATACGAAATGGATATGACAGAAATGATGAATTCCATGATGTCTAATGTTCTTGCGTCGATGGGCGATCAGGCAGAAGGCGTAACTATGGAATATACAAAAGCACAGATCAGTATGACTTGTTCCGATTACAATGCTGCGGCTGATTTCACGATTCCTGATGAAGCAAAAGCAGCTGCAACACCTGCTGAATAATAAGCAGGCCGCAAAAGAATCATTCTAAGCCCGCCCGCGGCAGTTTATCCGCTGGCGGGTATTTCTATTTCTGCATCTTAAAATAGTATTGTGCTTCTGATCTGTCGTTCTGCCTTTCTTCTTCTAACAATAATGGCGGATAATCACCTGCACTTTTTCCCGCCCCAGATAAGTATCTACCGATGGATCATACGTCGCAGAAAAACGGATCTGCTGCGGCTCCCCGCGCAGCAATGCCTCTACCTGAGCGGAAGAAGATTTTTCGCGCAAAAAAGCCAGAAAAGATTCGATATCCCCAAAATAAACCGCGTCCATAATGCCTCCCGCACCGTCTTCCAGCGCCAGTTTCAGCACATTTTTATTTTTGCCGACAATATTCCCGCGCAAAGGATGTACATCCCGTACCGCAAATACAGGTTTTTCGTTGCCTTTTCCAAATGGCTCCAAGCGCTCAAATTCACGAATAAGCTGTGTACGAATATAATACAGCGGCATTGGAACATCAATATGTATTTTTTCTACAAAATCCTCTTCAGTCAGGCTGCAGAAAGCATTTAAATCCCTTCGGAACGTTTCTACATTTTCCTTGTCCATGGATAATCCTGCCGCCATCGGATGGCCTCCGAATTTTGTCATCAGATCTTTGCATTTTGTCATTTCTTCATACATCGAATAAGCTTCAATGGAACGGCCGGAACCTTTTACCCCTCCGTCCTCTGCATTGGTCAGGACAAATACCGGCTTATGGTACTGCTCTCTGATCCTGCCCGCAATAATGCCTGCAAGGCTCTCATGGCACTGCGGCAGATAGACGACGAGTACCCGGTCGTTGCAAAGTCCCTGCTCTTCGATCAGATGTTTTGCATCCTCCAGGCCCTGCAGCGTTAAATTTTTGCGCCTGTCGTTCAACTCTACCAGCTCTTTTGCCAGCTGCGACGCCTTTTCTAAGGAAGGCTCCATCAATAACTGCAACGACCTTCTGGCCGTATCAAGCCTGCCTCCGGCATTGATGCAGGGTCCCAGGACAAATCCGAAATGCCAGGAACGGATCTGCCCTTTTTCCAGTTTGTTTTGGCTGATCAATGCACAAAGGCCGGGATTGTCGGTTTCATGTACCGCCTGCAGCCCAAGCTTTACCAGCGTCCGGTTCTCTCCGGTCAGATCCATGACATCCCCAACCGTTGCAAACGCCACGTGTGCAATCATCTCAAAACTGCGTTCCACCGAAATTCCCATATTTTCATACAATACCTGGATAAATTTCCATGCTACAGCCGCCCCGCACAGTCCGGCATACGGATATGTGCAGTCCGCCTGTTTGGGATTGATAATCGCGTCGGCTGCCGGAAGCTGGTAGATTTTCTCTCCCTGTTCGTCCAGGGAAAACGGAACCTCATGATGGTCCGTAACAATCACGGTAAGCCCGGATTCTTTTGCAAACGCGATTTCCGGCGCCGCGGAGATACCATTATCACACGTCACAATTGTATCTACGCCATCTTCCAGCGCTTTGACAACCATCCCGCGATTCATTCCATAGCCGTCATGTACACGGTCCGGAATCACATGATCCACCTGCGCCCCCAGGACGCGAAGACCAGTAATCAGGATATAAGACGCATTCACCCCGTCAATATCGTAATCCCCGATCACACGAATTTTTTTCCCTTCCGCAATTTTCAGCGCCAAAAGATCTGCGCCTTTTTGCGCGTCTTTCAGCAAATGCGGGGAATGCAGCTGGCGGGGCGAACATTCCAGATAGTCTCTGATCGCGTCGTCATCCACGATATCGCGATTGCGGATAATCCGCGCCGTCACCTGGTCGATCCCGAATTTTTTCCCAATTGCCTGGAAATCCGCCTTTTTTGCGGTTACATACCATCGTTCTTTCATATCAAACTGATTCCTCCCCTGTGAAACGTTCCTCTTCTGTTTCTGCATGGCTGCCCGAACCGGCTTATATACAACTCTTTCGGGTTCTATGCAAGCTCTGCGATTCTGGATACGCCGACGAAAATCTCTGAAATCTTATACCAGGTCCTAAAATCCACATCTCCTGTAACCGGAAGTCCAAAGACGGACTGGAATTGTTCCACCGCCTCCTGTGTCCGCGGGCCGTAAATGCCGTCCGCGGTAATAGTCGGCAGGGCAGGATATGCCCTTGCGATGCGGTTTAACTGTTCCTGCATCTGACGGACTTTCGCCCCGGACGAACCAATCGTCAGCACGACTCCCGGCCAGGAAGACGGCACGCCTGAGATTTCCTCGGCGGTATTGATATACATATTACTGCCGTAAAAATACCGCAGAATTTCGATTGCAGAGTATCCCTGGTCAGCTGCTGTCTGACACGGACTAAAATCAGCAGCTGACCGTATCGGATCTGCAGACATTTCCTTTCGGTCTGCAGACATTTCCTTTCGGTCTGCATAAATCGTATCTTTCTGGTAACCATTCAGCTGGTGACTGGCAACCATTCTCTGGTAACAATTCTAATGGGTGATCTGAACTGCTGCATCTTCTGCTCCATCCGCCTTGGCTGTTTCCAACGGATCTTGATTCTGCCAAATCATCTGCAGGCGGCAGCCTGGATAAATTACTACTTCCTTTAGAAGATCTGTAAGCATTGCTTCAGCTGCTTCCCTAATTTCCTGATCTGATACGGATAACCGACAATTATAATCACAATCCCGCATACCATGTTTCCTGCTTTCGCTCTGCAGCTGCCGGATCTGCTCGCAAAGCTCCTTCTGCCTGGATAATAACCCCATTTTTGCTGCTTTGTATTCAGTCGGGCTGATATGTTCAAAGACTAGTTTTTCATACAGTTCCTGCAACTCATGTTCCTGCTCTGCATACGCTTTCCTAAGCTTTGCCAGTGTTTTTGCAGCAGCTGCATGATCTATGGCCTGACAGCGCTTTTTTTCCCTTTGCACCTTCTGCCAGTCCACACAAACCATGATCTGCTGCCCAAGATCCGTACAGACCACATCCAGCAGTTCTTCCACTGGTATCCGCTCTTTGGGACAGGCATACCGATCCGTTACAAGCGGAACTGTACACATATAATAGGGATGCTTTTTACCGCCGCGTACCATAGCATGTCCGCAGACTCCGCACCGCACTTTATACAGCAGGGGATTTTTATTTTTTCCGGTTCTGCCGCGTTCTTTACAGCCCCTGAGCATTTGCTGCGCCTGACGGAACTCCTCCTTTGTAATAATAGCAGGATGGGCGTTTTGTACCGTAATCCAATCTTTTTTCTTTACCAGTTCCTGTCTGCTTTTTCCAGGTTCTTTTCGTTTTTTGCGTCCATAGACAGCCGTTCCGGCATACCGTTCGTCGCGCAGGATTTTTATCACCGTTTCCGGCGTCCAGAAATTTGTTTCCTGTACGCAGTTCCAGGATGTTCGTCCAAAACCTTGCGCCTGCTTATACTGCATGGGCGTCAGTACCTGCTCTTCATTCAAAATCCTGGCAATCCGTATCGTCGGCCAGCCGTCCGCAGCCAGCCGGAACATACGCCGTACCGTCCGCGCGGCTGCGGGATCTGGCAGTATCCGGTTTTTATCCGCTGTATCCTTTCGATATCCATAAGGAGCAAACGCGCCCACATAATCGCCGCGCTGTGCCTTTACATACAGCGCATTTCTTACTTTTACAGACAAATCACGGCTATACATATCGTAGATCAATGTCCAAAACCCTATATCCGGTCTGTCTAAATCCATAGAGCTTTCGCTGTCATAATGGTCATTGACCGCAATCAGGCGGACGCCGAGAGATGGAAAGACCCGGAAAAGATAATTGCCGACTTCCAGGTAATTCCGTCCAAAACGCGACAGGTCTTTCACTATAATGCACGAAATTCTGCCCTCTTTGACCAGTTTTAGCAGCTTTGCCACCGCAGGACGATCAAAATTTCTGCCGCTGCAGCCATCATCACAAAATTCCTGTATCATCGCCCCATCCCACTCCGGCGTATGCCGGATAAAATCCAGGATCAGGTTCCGCTGGTTTACAATGCTGTCCCCGCCCTCTTTTGAAACGCGCAGATAGACCGCAATTGTCATGATTTCATCCCTTTCACACGCTGAAAAAGATCCGCTTCAATAATCGGCTGGTGCGTATGTAATACAACAGTCCATTCCGATTCCGGCAAAAGCTGCTGTTTCTTTCCTTCATAAAAGGACGCTCTTTTTCGTCCCTGCACCATATGCCCCAAATATACCTGGTTGGCCAGAATGTTCCTGACTGTCCGGGCCTGCCATAGAACGTCCTTAAACCGGCTGTTTTTCAATTCTCCTTTTAGATAATGATAATGGGAAGGAGAAGGGATGTTACGTGCATTCAGATCCTCGGCAATCTCACGGCAGCTTTTACGGGAAAGGCGCTGGCGGAAAATCTCCTGCACAACCGCTGCCGTCTGCTGATCCGGCTCGATCTGGTGCGGATGATCAGCGCATTTTTGATAACCATAAGGCGCCCAGGCACCAATAAATTCCCCCTGCTGCTGCCTGCGAGCAAGCGACAGACTAACCTTTTTTGACAACTCCCTGCTGTAAAGTTCATTTATCAGATTTTTCAGCGGAACCACAGATCCATAGTCCGTCCACTGTGCGGTCTGCGTATCAAACTGGTCTGACACTGCCACAAAACGCACGCCCAAGGATGGAAACATACGCTCCAGATAATGGCCCGTTTCCAGATAACTGCGCCCGAAACGCGACAGGTCTTTGACCACAATACAGTCCAGTTTTCCAGCTTCGGCATCCTGTAACATACGCGCAAACTCCGGACGGTCAAAGTCTGTTCCAGTCAGACCATTGTCACAATAAAAGCCGCAAAACTGCAGATCTTCCTGCTGTTCGATATAGCTTCGAACCAGTTCTTTCTGATTTTGCACGGTATCTGCCCCTGGCCTGCCTCCGTCTTCTACCGAAAGCCGGATATACCCGCAGGCCCGAAAGATCCGGAGTCTGCCAGAATCCCTTTCCGCAGACTTCGGATGCAGATCATTTTCTTTTCGTTTTGTTCTTGCCATATCATCGGTCTCTCCTGATGGAAATACAGACTATTTTATGTAGTGAGAGCCTGTCCATATTCCTGCCAGATTCCTTTTTCCGGCTTGTCTGATTTATTTTATAAATTCAGACAGGATATCATCTGCCGCATATCCTTTATCAGCCATCCATTTCATCATATACTGTATTTTTGCTTCATATTCCTGCTGTCTTGCTTCATATTCCTGTTGTTTTGCTTCATATTCCTGTCTTTCTTTTTCATATCGCTTTGCTGCCTGTTTCAGTTCCCGGTGTTTTTCTTTCTGATAATCCTGTTCTGCCTTTTCTAACGCCTGCTTTTGTTCTTCCAATAACCTGGCTATCGCCTGCTGCTTTTCTTCCTCACATTCCCGGCGTTCATCCTGCCGGATCAGCCATTCTACTTTATTCATACTGATCTTCTCCCTTATTTTGTTCGCTGTCGCCATATCTATAATTTTGTCTGCAAAGACTAAAAGTCCTGCCATCACAAACAGCTGCTGCTCTCTTTCCTGGATCTGTTCCGCCAGCTCTGCCATTTCTGCCGCTTTTTGTGCTTTCTCTTCTTTGGTCCGGTAAGACAGCGGCAGGATCGCAAACTGCATCAGTTCTTCGTCTGTCAGCAGCTGGCCCGTCCGTACTTTTTCTTCCAGTATTCCCAAAATTTGATCTGCATTTAGTTCCGACAAAAACGCTGCTTCTATATACATGTTTAACGCACCAATATGGTATTCCGCAGACACCTGGCTTCTTTTTACATCACCTGTATAAATTACGATCATCCGCAGTACCGGACATTCTTTCTTTTCATTGCGGTAACGGTTTGCAATTCCGGTCAGATAATTCAGGTATTTGAGTTTGTCTTCTTTTTTATAGCTGCTCTCATAATCTACAATGGCTACAGACTGGTCTGCCAATTCAAACAGATTATCCAGGCGCAGTTCTCTGGCTGTAACGACAGGGATATTTGTAGGGCCTGCTTGTATAATCACAGGTAAATCCAGGCCGTAAACACAAAACGTCTTGCCTTGAAAACGTTCGGCGAGTACTTTACTGGTGATATCTTTGTTCTGATATGCGATTTTCTTTGCGGCTGTTTCTTTTTCCATGTTTCCTCCTGTATGCTGCAGGAGCTGTCTGGTGAAAACCCCTGCCTGTGTATGTTGTTGTTTTTGCATGGATTTTCTTTGATCATGACTGACGGGCTGCGGTATGACTGTCTGCCCATTGGATCTGTCATTTTGATGGGTGATTCCCCTTTGGCATGCGGGTGGGATGCCCAGCATGGAGAAAATATGCTTTAGATGTATTATAACACGGCTGGCAGATATAATCAATTGCAAAATCAAAATTTTTATAGTCAAATTTTTGCAGCCCAAACATGATCAATTATTATAACCATACGATCATTTACGGAATCAGGACAAACCTAAAAGCATACCATGAAAAAAAGGAGATCTCCAGCTAATATGTCTGAACCCATCCTTTCAAAATCTGAAAAAAAACAAATGCAGTCCGTGGATTTAAAAACGGCAGATATAGATTCTTTAAAAAACATGGAGAATGTTATCGTCCATACAGAACTGCCTAAAGAGGAACGTATCCAGGATTATATCCAACAGATTGGCAATCCTTATTGTTACCGAAATGGTAAGTATATTGTAAAAACCAGCTATGCAAATACAGATGTGACATTGGAAGAACGGCTGCTCTGTTATTTTCGTTCTAAATAATTTTCTAAAAATGTGAGATTTGTATGAACAGTTAAAATACAACACAAGGAGCGGCTTGTATGAAACAAACTCATTGCGGAGCCAATACCAGAATCTGGCGCGCCTGCGGCTATGTCCGTCTGTCGCGTGAAGACGGCAGCCAGGAAGAAAGCGGCAGTATCGCCGGGCAAAAAGCTCTGATTCATGATTATTTCCGCCTTCACGATGACCTTTCAGACTGTGGGATCATAGCGGATGACGGTTATTCTGGTTCTTGTTTTGACAGGCCCGGATTTTTAGAACTGTTGGCAGAAGTAAGGGCTGGAACGGTCGATTGTATTGTTGTAAAAGACCTTTCCCGGTTTGGCAGAAATTATCTGGAAGCTGGAGAGTACATAGAAAAAATTTTCCCTTTACTGGGCGTCCGTTTTATCGCTATCCAGGACAACTATGACAGCGAAAACAGCAACCCGTCCTTTGACAGACTCATAATTCCTTTTAAAAATCTGATCAACGAATTGTATTGCAGGGACAGTTCCATCAAAATCCGCAGCCAGCTTGCAGCCAAACGCAGACGCGGTGAATTTACCGGAGCGTTTGCTGTGTATGGCTATCAAAAAGATCCGGTACAAAAAAATCATCTGATCGCAGACCGCTTTGCGGCGGATGTGGTACGTGACATTTTCCACTGGAAACTGGAAGGGATCAGCAGCGCAGATATTGCTGACCGACTGAACGCGGATGGAATCCTTCCTCCGATGGATTATAAAAAATCACAAGGAATCCGCTTTGCGACGCCGTTTCGTAAAAATGTCTACTCATCCTGGAGCGCCGCGGCGATCCTTAGAATTTTAAAAAATCCAGTGTATACCGGAGTATTAGAACAGGGAAAATACACCACGCCAAGCTATAAAGTAAAAAAACGAATTTGTGTTCCGCGTGAAGAATGGTCGGTGACAGCTGGTGTACATGAAGCCATTATCGATCCTCTGGTATTCGCTTCCGTACAAAAAGCGCTTGCCATGGATACCCGTACAAGTCCGGGAGCCAGGGCTTTAGAACTTTTTTCTGGTATGGTATACTGTGGAGAATGCGGCGCGGCCATGATTCGCAAAACCGTTCCCTCTGGCGGAAAAAAGTATGTTTATTATATATGCGCTGCTCATAAAAATTACAAAACCTGTTCCGCGCACAGCATGCGGGATACCGTATTACAGGAACTGGTATTTTCTGACCTCCAGACACAGATCTGCGCCGTGATCGGCACCCGGAAGCTGCAGCAGCTGGCAGAGACAGCTCTTGCGTATCATACCGAAAACCAAAAACTGCAGGAACGGCTGCAGAAAAAGAAGGAAGAGACAGAGAGGTACCTAAGACTTTTGCATTCTCTGTATGAGAGCCTGCAGGATGACATGATCGATACGGATGAATACCAAAAGATGAAAAAAAGATATTCGATATGCTATACACAGGCGATGGAACAGGCGGAAAAACTGGAACAGCAACTGGAACAGAAAAATGCTGTAAACAAAAGCGGCTGGCTGCAGCAGCTAAAGGCATCCGGCCGCCTCCCGGCGCTTGACCGTATAGGTGCGGTTACTTTGATCGAACGTATATTCCTATTTGCCGGGAAGCGGATCGAGATTATTTATAGCTGGAAGGATGCGTTATAAGTCCTCACATCCCAAAATTCTGCCCTGAAATCACATTCCCGCAGTCTGATAAAAGATACAGCAGCAAAGGCACTACATCTTCCACTGTAAGGTTCCGGCGCATCGGCCTTTGGGCGGCATTTTGCTGGATAATAAGTTCCGGCATATCAGAAAGAAATTTGGTTTGTATCATATCCGGTGATATTGCGTTAACCATAATTCCCTTTTCTGCGTATTCTCCAGCCAGATCCCGCATCAGTCCAAGCAGCGCATACTTTGTTGTTATATATGGGGCCTGATATTTGGCAGGCGTATGTAAGGTAAAGGACGTAAGCATAAATATAATCTTCCCATAATGCTGTCTGCTCATCTTCGGAATGAAATGCTGTAAAATCAAGATAATGGATGCTACCGACAAATCATAACCTGACCTGTACTGCTGAATATCCGTTTTATGGAACTTCTGTGCATTTACTTTTTGTGAAGGTAAATGCACAATATGATCCGGCATATATCCCATTTGATCTATGCTTTGTATGATTGCGGACACTTCCTCCAATTTTGAAAAATCCGCCTGCAGTAACACCAGATGATCTCCGATTTCGTTTTTTAACTTTACCAGGACATCTGCATTCTGACAATAATGCGCCAGAATAACTTCATAGTGGTCTGCCGCGTCACGGATCAGCCTGCTCCCTATTTCAGAAGACGCTCCGGTGACCAAAAGCGTTTTTTGTTCTTTCATTCTTCCAACACCCCCGCTTTTAAAATACCTCTTAGTACCTTTTTCCCATCCTGATTTGTAATCGTTACCTTCAGCACTACCCGTCTGGCACAATCATTCATTTCCGTAACAATCCCAGAGACAAGCAATCTGTCCCCGACAAATACCGGATGCGTAAATTTCGTTTCCACGGAATGCAGGACGCCGTACCTGCCTGGCAGATATACGCCTGCTAATGTACTTAGAAAAGATGCTGTCAGCATACCATATACGACTCTTTGCGGATAATGGCGCTGTCTGGCAAGGCTGTCATCGTTATGAAGCGGGTTGATATCTCCTGTGATGTTTTTAAAATCATCCATCATTTGTTCTGTCACTGTCACAGAAAATTGCTGCTGTACCCCCCCCCTTAGATTTTTATAGCTGTAATCATTCATTGTTTTCCCCTCTGCTGAATCAAATCTGCCATTTCCCCGACATTTTTCATCTTGTTGACTTCTCCCATGCTGAATTTCATGCCAAATTTTTTCTCGACAGCCACAATCAGATTAATATGTTCCAAGCTGTCCCAGTCCTCGATCTCCGCCGCTGTCGTCGTGTCCGTTACGTTGATCGCTTCATCGTCAAATAGATCCCGAAATACCTCGTTTAATGCTTCAAAAATCTGCTCTCTTGTCATTGCGTATAACCTCCTGTATTTTATTTTGCAAATGGTCAGTAACTTCTTTCATCATCCCAATCGCCTTCTACCTGAATCACATGATTTTTCTGACTATATCCGCCTGCCAGTTCCAGTTTCCATACCGTATTGCCTGCTTCGTCCCCGGACACTTTGGAAAATCCCTGCTTTTCATAAAAATCCCTTACCATCGCGTTCTTCGCGGTCGGGTAATAATAGCCATAAATCGTATCGATCCCGCGTTTTTTACATGCTGCGGCAAGCGTATCCATCATTGCATACTCCATATCCCGCTTCAGAACGCGGCAGCTCATCAGCCATAAAACAAGATCCAGACACTGTTCCCGGATTTTGCCGATGACTACGGATACGACACCGTTATCCCCAAACTGATCAGCCAGCTTTCCATACAGCGTAAGATACGACTGATCCTGCGCCATTGCCGTAATTTCATCCTGCGTCAGACGTTTGGTCGTTAAATTAAACTGGTTGGATTTATTTGTCAGCTGGGCAATGCGCGCGTAGTACATCGGTGAAAAACTCTTGATCTGCGCATGCATAGCGAGGGACCGCAAATATTCTCCGTAGTCTGCAAAGGAAAGTTCCGCACGGGAACGGGCAGCGTTTTGACGGTACATGCCGTTTCTGGCTGCATCATCCCCGGACAGCTGCGTAACTTCAAAATACCCCATCCGGTCAATGGCGTGGATAAAAGCTTCCGGCTTATCCCCGATTTCAGGCACAGCCGCGCCTGGTACCTGCTGGCGGATAATTTCGCGTTCAGCCGGGTTATCGTCTACAAACACAAAACTTTCCGGCAGCAAAGACAGCGTATGCGCAAGTTCTGTCAGATTCTGCGATTTCGGCAGCCAGTTTGCTTTGATGATAATAAAATCATCCGGCTTTAACACCATATCCGGCCGCTGCAGTCCAGCCAGCGCATTTTCCTTTTCATTCTTACTGACAATATTTAAAATCACGCCAGTCTGCATATGTAACTTAAGATACTGCTGGAATTCGCTGTATGCCTGCCCCTCAGATGTCTCCTGGCCAATCTGTAAGTTTTCCGGCCCGTCGTCTCCGACAATGCCGCCCCAAAGCGTATTGTCAAGATCCAGTGCAAAGGCTTTTTTATTTTTCCCATAAAGAGACTTGATCATATTTGCCACGCTGTATGCCAGATAAGGCCCGGCCTGCCTGGAAAGCGCTTAGTTATAC
>VSNY01000139.1 GCA_009774535.1 Lachnospiraceae bacterium | reverse complement strand
GGCATTCTTCTTTTTATCCCTATTCTTTAAAAATCTATAATTGAATAAATATAAATACTAAAAGCGAAATCTCTGCGCCCTCTGCTTTCTGCTTGCATTGTCTTTATCAACCATAGACAGAAACAGATCTTCCAAATGTCCCGCGGCAAATCCGGACTGTAACGCGTTCCGCCGTAATTCGTCCAAACTGCCTTCAAACAGCAGGCGGCCATGATTGAGTATTCCTATATCATCTGCCATTAACTCGATTTCAGACAGCATATGCGAAGAAATAAGTACCGTACAATCATAAAGACCAGGCAGCGACTGAATCAAATTTCGGATTTCATGTATCCCGGATGGGTCAAGTCCATTGGTAGGCTCATCTAACATTAAAATAGGCGGTCTGCCCAACAACGCTCCGGCAAGTCCCAGCCGCTGCTTCATGCCCAATGAGTATTTTTTTGCAAGGCGCCCGCCAAATGCAGAAAGCCCGACAAGTTCCAGCGCGTCCGCGACAGAACTTTTGGGAAGTCCTAAAATGCGGCGGATGATATCAAGATTTTCTTCTCCTGTCAGATTTGCATAAAAAGAGGGCGATTCAATAAAGGAACCTACTTCTTTTAAAATAGAAAGGCGGTCATCGGGAAACTGCTTTCCATCAATTGTGAAACTGCCTCTTGTGGGCGCGGTCAATCCTAAGAGCATTTTCATCGTCGTAGATTTTCCCGCACCGTTCGGCCCAAGAAAGCCGTAAATACTGCCTTTGCGAATGTGCAGTGAAACGTCGTTCACAGCGGCAAACGACTTGTATTTTTTGGTTAACTGTTTTGTAGCGATCATGTAATCCATATAAGCATCTCCTTTCATTTCTTACATCATACCAGCACAACCTTACGGTCACATTCTCTTTACCTTACATCTACCTTACATTTACAGAAATTTTAAAAAATTTCATTATTATATGGTAAAATATTAAGTAAAGCATCAACACGATAACCAAGATGGCAAGATATAATTGCGAAAGGAGATTGTACTATGAACGAAAATTATTTAATGAAGAAACGCATACTGCTCGTCGATGATGAACAGGAGCTTTTAGATATGGTTTTATCTATTTTAATTGAATACGGATTTCAAAATATCAAAACTGCCAAAAATATGAAAGAAGCCATACAGCAAGCCCAAACATCCCGCCCGGAATTAGCAATACTTGACGTAATGCTTCCGGACGGAAACGGGTTTGACTTAATGGAACAATTAAAAAAAGTCGCCGATTACCCGGTTCTTTTTCTTACTGCCTGCGGCGAAGATCATGATAAATTCAAAGGCTTTGGTTTAGGAGCTGATGATTATATCATAAAACCTTTTCTGCCGAGAGAACTTTTGTTTCGTGTTATGGCAATTCTGCGCAGAAGCTACAAAAACGAAAATCCACTTGTATGCTTACGTTATAGTCAAATTGATTTTTCGCGTGCTGAGGTCATCAGGAATCATCAACACATTCCATTGACAGCAAAAGAACATGATTTGCTGTCTGCCCTATATCGCAATGCGGGACGTATTGTAACGATTGACGCATTGTGCGAAGCAGCATGGGGCAGCAATCCCTTTGGATATGAAAATTCTTTAATGGCGCATATACGCCGGATCAGAGAAAAAATAGAACAAAATCCCTCGCAGCCTGTTTCGTTAATTACGGTTAAGGGATTAGGTTATAAGTTAATGACAGAGGAACGATAATATGAAAAGTATTCCAAAACTAATCCGCCGTTTTGTCGGAATCATGACGTTAAGTATCATACTCCTTGTTATTTTAAATATTACTTTTTTTGCGATCGTCTTTGTAAAAAACACGTCAGCATTTTCTCCTTGGGATATGGCGGATCATGTGGCGGCCGCATTACAATTAACAGATGACCGCTATTCTATATCTGATGATATTATGACTAAACTAAAAGAAGAAAATGCCTGGGCTTTCCTGATTGACGATAATACACGGCAGGTTGTATGGCAGACGGATCAACTGCCTGACAGTATCCCTATGCAGTATACCTTATCAGAAATCGCGGAGCTAACGCGTGGCTATATAGACGGATTTCCCACTTTTACGGGAAAATCCCAAAATGGATTATTGGTTTTAGGCTATCCAAAAGATCGATTTTGGAAGCACACAAGGGCAAGCTGGGACTATCACTTTATTGCAAATTTACCCAAAAACACAATGCTTATTTTGGTTATCAATTTTATTTTTATTTTTCTGATATATGCTGCTGTGGATTCAAAATTGCTGCATTCGATCAGGCCGATAACGAATGGCATACAGAATTTGTCAAGCGGCATGCCTGTCTGTATAAAAGAAAAAGGTGTGCTTTCTGAATTAGCGGAAAAAATCAATCAAACATCTGAAATATTACAAAAACAGGCAGAACAGCTGCGAAAAAAAGAAACCGCAAGGGCAAACTGGATCGCGGGTGTATCCCATGATGTCAGAACACCATTGTCAATGATTATGGGCTACGCCGGACAGTTGGAACATTCCATCCATCTGTCAGAAATGGAACGTAAAAAAGCCGCTGTCATTGTAAAGCAAAGTCATCGAATCAAAGGCTTGATTAATGACCTCAATCTTGCTTCCAAACTGGAATATGATATGCAGCCGCTAACAATGAAACAGGAAAATGCAGTAGCTATTATGCGGCAGGTAATTGTGGATTTTATGAACATGAATATCGATGATAAATTTCCGATTGAATGGAAAACCGCCGATACCCTGTCTGCCTGTTACATAAACGCTGACCAGGATTTACTGAAACGCGCAATAGCAAACCTTATTCAGAACAGCATAAACCACAATGAAAACGGATGCGTAATTTATGCATCTGTTGATGATGACAACCATACTTGCAGGATTTGCATAGAAGATAACGGGATCGGAGCTTTGGACGAACAGATTGACAGACTAAATAAAACACCGCATTATATGGTCTGTGATACGAATACTATCGAACAGCGACACGGTTTAGGGCTGCTAATTGTGAAACAGATCCTAAAAGGGCATCATGGAAAAATTTTAATAGACCATAGCGAATACGGCGGATTCAAAGTTGTACTCATCATACCGAAAGAGACAGATCTTTGACGCTATTATCATTTCTTTTTCTTGATCCCCAATCAGCTTTCCTTCTTTTTCCGGCAGCCGCCTGTCCTTGGACAGCGTCCCATCCATTTCCTTTCTGACGCGCAATCCAAACGTCCAGGCACATGCGGACAGACGAAAAGGACACCGGCAGAGCAGGTCAATCCCTTCTGCCAGTGTCCCTATTTTTTACAGTCTCGTATCCCAGATGCCGCAGTAAGCATCCACCGGATCAGATCCCGTAAACGCGTCTGCGCCTGTCATCAGCTTCTCTACCAGCGCGTCAAAGGTTGAATCCAGCACATCATACGTATTAATATATGTGCGTGCCTGCGGAATATCCGCAAGTACAAACGGCTGCTTCGTACCGATTACAATAACCGGAAGCTCATGTACATACCATGGAATCTCCCCGCCGCCTTTTGTCATACCAAAGGCAGGTCGTGCTACGGGCTGGAATCCGCCTGCGATATCCACAAGTGTAATAATCAGATCCTGATTTCCCACAAAATCCTGAACCGCCGTCTTGCCTGCAAAATATACATTCAGATCCGGCTTTCCGCCAGCTTCCATCTCTTTCATCATCTTCGCAATCGGACTCTCATAAAGAAATACATCGAATCCTTTTGCGGACAATTTTTCTTTCAGCTTTTCCGCCGGGGAAACTTTATTTTTTGCGAAAACTGCTCCCAGGCCAGGCGCCTCCAAGCCTTTAACATAGACAATCATGATCCGTTGATACCGTTCCGGCGTCAGCGGAAGCACGTCTGCGTCTTTATATTTAACAAGCGTAATGCTCTTTTCCGAGATCTCTTTCTGCATTTCCTGATGTTCTTTGCATCCTACGATCTCATGTACCTGTTCGCGCGGCGGCATCTGTGCTGTCTTTTTATGCAGACCCATATGCGCCTTTAATGCCAGAATCCTGTGCAGCGCGTCACTCAGCCGTTCTTCGGTAATCCTTCCGTCCAGATATCCCTGCTTCATGCTCGCAAAGTCTTCATCCATTTCATTGAAGAATAAAAACATATCCACACCGGCCGCAATTGCTGCGGGCAGTACATCCGAGCGTTTCATTCTGCAGGTAAGCCCTACCATATGCGAAGCGTCTGTTAAGACCATGCCGTTAAAACCAAGCTTTTCACGCAAAAGACCCTGGATCAGCTCCGGTGAGAGTGTTGCCGGCATAATATCATCGTCAGCAATCTCAGGATTAAAATGTCTGGTGTACGCCGGCTGCATAATATGCCCCGCCATCACGGCCTCCAGGCCATTCGCGATCAGACCTTCATAAACTTTTCCAAATGTCGCATCCCACTCTTCGCAGCTGTAATCATTGACACTGTTCGCTACATGCTGGTCACGAAAATCCAGTCCGTCTCCTGGAAAATGCTTTGCCGCGCAGCAAAATCCCGGGTTCGCATGGGCGCCGTCCAGATACGCCTTTGTCATCTCCACCACGCGGTCCACATCGTTGCCGTAAGTCCGCAGCCCGATCACCGGGTTCTCCCAGTTATATAAAATATCGCTGACTGGCGCAAATGACAGGTTACATCCGATCGCTGCAGCTTCTTTGTTAGACAGATAGCCGAGCTGGTAAGCATACTTCGGATCTTTGGTGGCGCCGATCTTTGTCTGGCTGCCGATCGTCGTCCCGTCTACACAGGCGCCGTCGCCGCCGTTTTCCGTGTTGCATGCGATGATCAAAGGGATCTTGCTGTTCTCCTGCAGAATCCGGTTCTGTTCATAGACTTCATCTGCTGTTGCAGGATTGTATCGGATTCCCCCAATATGATACTTCTCCACGGTCATTTTCAGATATTCTTCCTCGCGGCTGGAACCCATATTAAAAAACAGCTGGCCGATCTTTTCATCCAGGGTCATTCCCGCAATCGTATCTTCTACCCATTTGCAGTCATCATCTGACAAATAAAACGGGTTCGCTTTCATATCCACCATATCGTTTTTCCTCCATTGTTGTTTCTTTTATTTGCGTCTGCGCGCCAGTTCTGCCACATTCGATTCTACGCGTGCCTTATTCAGCGGATAAATAAACGCCAGCGCAAGCGCCACTGCTATTAACCCGGCTGCTGGTATGATACAGGACAAATTAAAAATCCCAAGCGTCACCTCCGGATCATACGCTGTTTCCTTTGTATAACCAACCAGACCAAGCAGCATGCCCGTCATGCCTGATGACGCGGCCTGCCCAAGTTTCCTTGCAAATGAATAAACTGCATAGATCGTACCATCCTCACGTATCCCATTGCGTACTTCCGCGTCGTCGATCACGTCTGTAATCATTGCCCAAATCACGGTATTAAAAAATCCCAGCCCGATATATGCGGCTGTAAAAAATACAACATATACATAAGGATTAGACGGTCGTACGAACAGGCAGAGAATAAAAACAGCCGCCCCACTGGCACACGACACAATCGAAAGCTCTTTCTTGCCAAATTTTGCAGCCAGACCAGACGCAAGCGGCGCACAGACCAGCAGCATAGCCGCGCTGCTCGCCATGGAAGAGGCTGACTGCGCTGCCGCCGAGCCATAATAATTCGGAAATACAAAACCTGCCATTCCCTGCATCCCAAGCATGCCGACCAGCAGCAAAATTGCTGCGGCGATAATGCCAAGCAGAGCGCGGTTTGTAAACAGACTGGATACCAGTCTGCCAATATCCAGCTTCTGGCTGTTGGCTTCTACCGGAATACGCTCACGCACCAGTTGAAAGCAGAGCAGGTAACATACAATGGCACAGATACTGAATACACCTGCAATCATAGTCATACGGGAACCGGAAAGAACCGGCTTACCATCTACACTCACATACGCGACCAGCGGCGTGCCAACGCCAATAGCAAGGCCAGCCAGCGTCGCACCAATTGTACGCCAGGTAGACAGCTCCGCACGTTCTTTCGGGTCTGCAGTTACAGCAGACGCCATAGAACCGTAAGGAATATTAATGGATGTATAGAAAATAGACCCCCATAAAATATAAGTAACCGCCATCCATGCTACTTTAAATCCATAAGCCATATCCGCAAATGCAGACTGATAAATTAAAAAGGAAGCTATCGCCACAGGTCCGCACATTCGTTTCAGCCACGGTTTAAATTTTCCATCTTTGGTCGGTTTGGAACGGTCTACGATCTGCCCCATCGTAACGTCCGTAACCGCGTCTACCAGACGAGCGGCCATCATTACGATACCGACAATCTCCGCACTGACCCCCATTACATCTGTATAAAACTTTAACATAAACGATGAAGACAAGATAAACGTAAAGTCGTTTCCAAAATCTCCAAACATATAGCCCAGCTTATCTTTCATCCCAAATGCCGGAACAGCTGCGCCTTGTTTTTCCAGATTTGCCATACAAACCACTCTCTTTCTGTTTAATATTATTCGTCCACTTTATCGATCTGAACCAGTTGTGCATTCAGGCTTTCGATAAATCCTTCCGGCACCATGGAGCCCGCCATATCCCCGAACCGCTCCAAAGTCATACTCTTCATCATATCCCACATGCCTTCGCCCGGAGATACTTTCATATTCATTGCAAGCTTGACCGCCTTTGATGCAATTTCGATTGCCTGCGGACACTTCGCCAGGTCTTCCATCGTATCTTTAATACTGTATTTTCCTTCCGGGAACTCCATTGGCGCTTTTAAGTCCAGATCCCCGGCCAGTTTAAACCAGTTTGCCACGCCTTCCGCACGTTCGTTGACTTCCGGCAGCACATAGATTTCCGGTTCTTTGTCCACTTTTTCTAATGTCATGGAATCTTTGATATCCCCGGCTGCAGCTACAAGGATCTGAAAGCCGTCTTTTAATGCCACGTCAAAGACAAATACTTTGTCGCCTCTCTTTATTTCAATCAGCTCGCCATCCAGATAAAGAGCTACCTGCGGCTGATTGGAATATACCTTGACCTGCGTCGTCTCTCCTGCCCGCTGAGCATAACGCCTGCCGCACAGATGCACCATCGGCTTTTTGCTCCAATAAGCCTGGTAGATATAGTAACTGTCTTTCTTCGTCTTACGGTCCATCGTCACAAGACCCTTGTTGTTTCTGCCTGCCACGCCGCCTTCATCACGCGCCGCACAGCCGAAATCGAACATATTCCAAACATGGCTTGACCAGATCCATGGACGTTCTTCCAGCATCTTTGCCAGCGCTTCGTGATAGACAGCCTGATATTCTTCACTGTAGTCTTTGCATGCCGGATTCGGACCATGATACGTAATAATGCCTTCACATCCATATTCGGACAGTCCAAGGCAAATATCCGGATGTACTTCATGGAAATGATCCATCCACGGGCCGTTATCTTCGATCCTGCCGCCATACCAGCCGAAATAATGGTTATAACTTTCTACGTCTGTGATCTTGTGCATCGGGCTTTCCACCGGAGTCATTGATACGTGCGCGATCGTCGTCAGACGCGTCGGGTCCATTTTTTTGCAAAGTTCCTGCAGTTCCTTATGATTTTCCACCAGCTGGTCAGAAATACCCCCAATCAGAATCTCATTGGAAATTCCCCAGAAGCAAATAGACGGATGATTGTAATTTTGTATAATCAGTTCTTTCATCTGGCTGATACAGTTCTGATGCGCCTGCGGGTCCGGATTCATCACACTGATAAACGGTATTTCTGCCCAGATCACAAATCCCAGTTCATCACACGCATCATAAAAATCCTGGGAATGCTGATAATGCGCCAGCCGGATCGTATTTGCGCCCAGTTCTTTGATAATTCTGGCGTCTTCATAATGGTCTTCCCTCGTCAGCGCATTTCCCTTGTACAGCTGGTCCTGATGACGGCTGACCCCGCGCAGCGGCGTTGGTACCTGATTGATAATAAATCCTTTCTGCGGATCACAGCTAAAGCTGCGTACCCCGGCCTTTACCGTTACTTCGTCATAAGCCTCGTTTCTGCGCTGCAGCACAGCAGTAACCGTATATAAGTACGGATGGTCGATCTCCCATAAGACTGCATCCGGCACATAAACCGTTACTTTTGTATGATCCGCCGGACGGACTGCCGAAGCTGCTTCTCTGCCGTCCGCATCTTTCACGGTATATAAAACCGTAAAATTCTCATCCGGATTCGCTACCCAGGTTTCCAGTTCAAAAGTCGCGCCGCCGCAGTCACAAGGCTTCGGCGTTGCCATCAGGCCAGGCCCGCCGTAATAAGCCAGATCAAAATGCATATCCGGCACACTGATCAGATTCACGCCGCGGTACAGCCCGCCATAAAATGTAAAATCAGCCGACTGCGGATAAACGCTGCTCTTATGCTCATTGCTGCATGCAACTACAAGAAGGTTCTCTCCATCCGCTTTGCACTGGTCTGTAATATCTGCACGGAAAATAGAATAACCTCCCTCATGGCTGGTCACTTCGCTGCCATTCACATATACCGTTGCCTGCTGTCCGGCCGCCAGAATTTCCACAAATACCCTGCCGCCGCCCAGCGGCTGCTGCGGTGTTTCAAAGTTCTTCGCATACCAGCAGGTACCACGGTAATAGCTTCCATTCCCGTCATGTCCGTCCACAGCATTCCAGGAATGCGGCAAATCCACCTCCTGCCAGTCCTGCGGCAGCACATCCGGCAGTCCGGCATCCTCTTTTACAAACCTCCACCCCTCATTCAGATTGATTACATTACGCATAGTTTTCCTCCTTTAGCTTATTTAGATACCCCATCAAGATATCATATCCTGATTTTCAGCGTTTTTCTAAAAGTCTTTCTAAAACATCCTGTTACAATATAAATATCAAACAAGAAAGATTTCTTTTTCACGCTCTTTTTTGTAGATTTATTATAATTGTTTTCAATTTTGTTTCAAAGAGATTATTTTTGGTTTCTATCGTATAATTTTTAGGTTTCCTTGCTTTTATCTTTATTATGTACAAGAATAGAGGAAACTTAAAATCTTTTCTCAAAAATAACATTTTACGGTTGTCAGCCAGCCGTTCCTTAATTTATTGTAAGCCCTGAAATTGGAGGAATACCATGGATTATGAAATAGCATTGAATTTTGTAAAAGCACTGTTAAACAACTTCCATCTGACGTTCCAGACAGCCAGCACCCCGCTTGCGCTGCCGCATTCACCTGCTGACCTGGGACTGCGCCAGCTGCTGAAGCCGGATATTGACTACTGTGAAATCTCGCGGCAATTCTCAGAAATCTGCCAGCCTAATACGATTTATCGTACAAAAGATTTCTCCCTTTGCTACTATTTAATTTTTCGTATTCCGACGAAAACGAAACTCCCATTCGCATCTATTGGCCCTTACACTTCTACCATTATTACCAGAGAAGTGCTGCTCCAGTATTTTGCAGACTATTCCTTTCCGCCGGATATTTTTGCACAGCTGGAAAAATATTACCAGGAAGTGCCTTATCTTTCAGATGACAGTTATCTGCAGACACTGTTGTATACATTAGGCGAATGGATGTGGGGAAGCGTGGAAAATTTTTCGATCCAGGACATTCCGGATCTGACCCTGGCGCAGTTTGACCATCCGCATCCTGCCTGGAATAAACCGCGTACCGCGGAAGAACCATTCGTCGCTATGATGGCCCTGGAAAAGCGGTATGCGACCGAACATGAGCTTTTAGAAGCGGTCTCTTTGGGACAGGTACATAAGGCTGACGTTCTCTATCAGCAGTTTATCCACCGTCAGATGGAGCAGCGCACTTCTGACCCGCTGCGCAGTTCCAAAAATTATGCCCTTATTTTCAATACGCTGCTGCGCAAGGCTGCACAGGGAGCTGAAATCCATCCGTTTTACCTGGATCAGATTTCTACAAAATACGCGAAAAACATCGAACTTTGCCTTTCACCGGACGCGGTCGGCAGGCTGCAGAAAGAAATGATGCATGATTACTGCCGGCTCGTACAGGAATATTCCCTGAAAGGATATTCCCCGCTGATCCAAAAAGCGCTGATGCAGATCGATACGGATTTGACTGCCGACTTAAGCTTATATAGTCTGGCCAAGCATCTGAATGTGAATGCAAGTTATTTGTCGTCGCTGTTTAAAAAGGAAACCGGTTCAACGCTGACGGATTATGTAAATCGGAAGAAAGTGCGCCATGCCGCGCATCTGCTGCATACGACGAATGTGCAGATTCAGGCGGTTGCGCAGTATTGCGGGATTTCGGATGTAAATTATTTTATACGGATTTTTAAGAAATATATGGGGAAGACACCGAAGGAATATCGGGATGCTGGGAAGGGACATTCTGGATAAAATAATTCTGGGCTGACGACTCTGCGGGTTGAAAGCCGGGGCCTGTCTGGAGGGC
>VSNY01000138.1 GCA_009774535.1 Lachnospiraceae bacterium | reverse complement strand
GCCTGTGGGGAAGCTATGCCCATGGGAAATGAATTGCAGGTGATGGGATTGAACATAGCCATATTTGACAGATATGTTGCTGGTGCAGGAAGTTCGATGATAGCCAGAGAGTTAAACGAACAGGGGACAACAACGATAAGGGGAAATCCTTGGACATCTTCAAGTATTATGGGAATTATCAATAATGAGAAGTATAAAGGTGATATATTATTAGGAAAGACATTTACAGTTGATCCAATCTCTAAAAGGAGATTGGAAAATCTTGGGGAAGAAGATAGGTTTTATATTAAAGACCACCATGAACCAATTATTTCCGCAGAAACTTTTGCAAGGGCGCAGGAAATCAGAGAACGGAGGAACGGGGGAAGAAAATCGGTTACTCCGGGAAAGCGAGAGAAATATAGCCGACAATATGCGTTTAGCTGCTTATTAGAATGTGGATTTTGCGGAGCGAATTTGTCAAGGCGAAGGTGGCATAGCAGTTCTAAATATAAAAAAACAATTTGGCAATGTGTGAAATCTACTAAGGATGGCAAAAGATTTTGCCCAGACAGTAAAGGTATACCGGAACAGGTGATAGAGGAAGCCTTTATTGAATCGTATAAAATGCTATGTGCAGATAATAAAGATGTGTTAGACGAATTTATTTCCAGAGTGGAAAAGACTTTGAGCGAGGATTCTGCGAAAGATAAAGTGTTAAAGCTACAAAAAAGTGCAGACAATCTTCAAGTTAAAAGAAAGAAATTACTGGAAAATTACCTAGAAGGAATTGTTGCACAGGACATCTATGAAGAAACGGATGTAGGCTATGAAAAAAAGCTGTCTGACATAAAGGCAAATTTAGCGATGTTAGAACAGCAAATGCAAGATGAAGTTTCTTTGAAACGGAGGATTGCAGATTTCAAAAAAGCATTGTCAAAGAATGGTGTTCTGGAGGAATTTGACAGAGGAATATTCGAGAGTATAATTGAAAAGGTCATAGTCGGTGGCTATGATGAAGATGGAAATAAAGATCCCTATAAAATCACTTTCATATATAAAACAGGATTTAGGAATGAAATTGGAAATGCAAAAGAGCGTTTTGACAAGTCTAAGAGCATAGGGGATAAAGCGAAAGAATTGTGTTCCCATATCGTAGACGAGGTAAAAGATGTGTGTTCCTATGTAAGTGACAACACATATCAACGAGGTAAATCCCAAGTCGGCGACTGTTGTATAAATGCGTGCCTTGGAAGCGCATATGGGTTTGAAAAAGTTGGGAGGCTTTACTTCACTTCCGATGGAGGCCGGGGCTATGGGATTAAATGACAGGACGGATTTCATGGATATGTTCCAGAAGCAGATTGGCGACATGAAGCTGCTGCTCCAGAAAAAGACGGCGGCATATTACCAGTACAGTATGCAGGCGTATTGGGATTTCATGAACAAGGAATAAATTCTATCGGCTGCATATCCCAAATAAGCCACAGAGAGCAGGAATCCCTGGCGTTTCGGCAGATTGGGGAATCAGGGGAGCAGGTAGAGGATGCATCTATGAAAGAATGTATAAAGAACCGGGTACATGGATTGTACTGGAATGATGATATAAATTGTGCGAGAACAGTGATGGATCTTTCAGGCTGGCAAGCCAGCCTGAAAGATCGGGAAAATACCGGTTCAGAATCTTGCAGAAAGAAGCAAAATCTTTTCCGTACTTTTTCTTCTCATTTCTTTTTTTGGCTCTTGTCATTGTAAAATCTCCTTTGTGAAAAACTTTGTCTAATTTTACCATAAACGGGAATAAAAAGCAGGCATAAAGCCGGTTTTTAGTGCGAAAAAATTCTGCCTTTCAGAGCTGGTATGAAAAAGCAAAAAGAATGAATTCTTCACTTGACAATGTGGAAAAGAGTTAAATAAAACTTTACGATACGATGTCGCAAAGTCAGAAAGCTTTCTCCCACATAGGGCGGTGCATAGTTTATGGCTGCTTATAGGATTCAAAGGGGCGATAGCAATTTTAACTACCGCCCCTTGATTACCCATCAAAAAAATGATTTCATTTATTTTTTTCACGAATTCTTATATGAAGGCCGGTTTTGTGGGATGAAGCTGTAAATTTTGAACATACATAAATTATAGTGCCGAACATACAAAAAGGAGAATTGTTGCTCTACCAGTTGAAATCCCACGCAAAGAAGATTATAATAATTCACATAGCAAATGAAAGTATAGCAGAAGAAAGAACAGGAGGACTTTTCTATGTCAGCATTTATTGCAAGTTTTATAGAATATGTGGGCAAAGCAGTTGTATACGCAGTGATCGCGCTGCTTGGTGTCAAAGCCGGCAAAGCGATTCGTGAAAACAAAGATGCGAAAAACACATCTACCGTGCGTATTAACACCACAAGAAGATAAAGCCGTAAAGGCAAACAGAACAAATTTGGAGGACAAGCAGCGTGAAAAAGAATTACGGCGTAAATGATTTACGCAGAATGTTTCTTACATTTTTTGAAAGCAAAGAGCATCTGGCGATGAAGAGTTTTTCTCTGGTGCCGCATAATGATAACAGTTTATTGCTGATTAATGCCGGTATGGCTCCGTTAAAGCCATATTTTACCGGGCAGGAGCTGCCGCCAAGAAAGCGTGTGACGACCTGCCAGAAATGTATCCGTACCGGGGATATTGAAAATGTGGGCAAAACAGCCAGGCATCTGACCTTTTTCGAGATGCTCGGCAATTTTTCGTTTGGCGACTATTTTAAAAAGGAAGCGATTGCCTGGTCATGGGAATTTCTGACCGAAGTATTAGGGTTAGAACCAGAACGCTTGTATCCGTCCATTTACGGCGAAGACGATGAAGCGTTTGAAATCTGGAATCAGCAGATCGGGATTCCTGCGGAAAAAATCACCCGCTTTTACCGGGATGAGGACGGCAAGTGCGACAACTTTTGGGAGCATGGCGCTGGTCCGTGCGGCCCTTGCTCCGAGATCTATTACGACCGCGGAGAAGCTTATGGCTGCGGGCGGCCGGACTGCAAGGTAGGGTGTGACTGCGACCGCTTTATGGAAGTATGGAACAATGTCTTTACGCAGTTTGACGGCGACGGCAAAGGAAATTACGAAGAGCTGGCTCAGAAAAATATCGATACCGGCATGGGATTGGAGCGTCTGGCAGTTGTAATGCAGGATGTGGATTCTGTATTTGATATTGATACGATGAAGGCGATCCGGGACAAGGTGTGCGAGCTGTCGCATAAGACGTATCAGACAGAGGAAATGGATGATGTATCGATCCGTCTGATTACAGATCATATCCGTTCCGCGACCTTTATGGTTTCGGATGGCATCATGCCGTCCAATGAAGGACGCGGCTATGTGCTGCGGCGCTTAATCCGCCGTGCGGCAAGGCACGGGCGTATGCTTGGCATTGCGGGGACATTTCTTGCGGAACTGTCCAATACGGTCATTACCGAGAGCCGGGACGGATATCCGGAACTGGAAGAAAAGAAGGCGTTTATTTTTAAAGTACTTACGCTGGAAGAAGAAAAATTTAATAAAACAATTGATCAGGGGCTTGCGATTCTTACAGATTTGCAAAAGGAATTGGAAGCAGATGGCCGGAAGGTGCTTTCCGGAGAAGATGCGTTTAAGCTGTACGATACGTATGGATTCCCAATGGATTTAACGCAGGAAATTCTGGAAGAAAAAGGGTTTACGGCTGATGAAAAAGGCTTTTATGACTGTATGGAGCAGCAGCGTACAAAGGCCAGAAAGGCCAGAAAAGCGACAAATTATATGGGTGCGGACGTTACCGTGTACGAATCCATTGATCCGGCGGTTACAACGGAATTTACAGGTTACGGCAAGCTGACGGATACATCGGTCGTTACGGTTATGACGACAGATACAGAGATTACACAAGCGCTGTCTGACGGGGAACGCGGCACGGTGATTGTCGAAAAAACACCGTTTTACGCGGCAATGGGCGGACAGATCGGTGATACCGGTGTGATCCGGACCAAAGACGGTGAATTCCGGGTAGAAGATACCATCAAACTGCTTGGCCAAAAAGTAGGTCATATCGGAATCTGTATCAGCGGCATGATCAAAAACGGCGATAAGGTACAGCTGGAAGTAGACGGCGGGCGCAGGGCGCGCATTGAGAAAAACCACAGCGCAACACATCTTTTGCAAAAGGCGCTTAGGGAAGTGCTGGGCGCGCATGTAGAGCAGGCAGGATCTGAAGTGACCCCGGATAAGCTGCGTTTTGATTTTACGCATTTTTCGGCAATGACTCCTGAAGAGATCAGCCGGGTGGAAGCGCTGGTAAATGAAAAAATTACAGCGGCGCTTCCGGTACAGACGGATCTAATGACGCTGGAAGAAGCGAAGAAAACCGGAGCTATGGCGCTGTTTGGTGAAAAATACGGTGAAACAGTGCGGGTTGTGCGTATGGGCAATTTTTCCGTAGAATTGTGCGGAGGCACGCATGTGAGCAGTACAAACGCCATTACAGCCTTTAAAATCGTTTCAGAAGGAGGCGTAGCAGCGGGTGTCCGCCGAATTGAGGCGCTGACAGCAGATGCGGTCTTTGCATACTATGACAAGATTGAACAGACGCTGCTGGAGGCAGCGAAAGCTGTGAAAGCATCCCCGTCCAATCTGGTAGAAAAACTGGAACATCTGATCGCAGAGAACAAAGCGCTGTCCAGTGAAAATGAATCGCTCAGGTCCCAGGCGGCAAAGGAAGCGCTTGGCGACGTAATGGACCAGGTGCAGGAGATTGCAGGTGTCCGTTTCCTTCCTGCCAGAGTATCCGGCGTGGATATGAATGGTCTGCGTGATTTGGGCGACCAGTTAAAAGCAAAATTAGGCGAAGGCGTTATTCTGCTTGCATCTGACCAGGATGGCAGGGTAAATCTGGTGGCAATGGCCACAGACTCGGCAATGGCAGCGGGCGCGCATGCAGGCAACTTAATTAAGGCTGTTGCAGGAAAAGTCGGCGGGGGCGGCGGCGGGCGCCCGAATATGGCGCAGGCCGGCGGAAAAAATCCGGCAGGTATTGCTGATGCATTGAAAGAAGCTGCCGCAGCATTAGAAGGCATGCTGAAAGGCTAAATAAAAACAGCCTGTATAAAGAATAGACTAAGATGTAGAAACAACAGCTTGCAGAAAGAACGAACTAAGATGCACCAAAACAGCATGCAGAAATAGCAGGCTGTAAACAGAAAAAAACAGCTTTGCATGAAAAATGCAGGGCTGTTTTTGTCAGAATAAAACCCGGGACAGGCTTTAACGAGAAGGGGGCTGGTCGGGAGACGGATCTGTTGTATCCGGACGGGAAAAGCGTTCCTGTACCTGACTGGCATAAGTTTTCATCAGCTGGCTGGCAATACGCAGATGGCGGTTGTCCAGATCTTCTAAAAGAATATCGATTTCCTGGATCATTTGATTATGCTGGACTTTTGGGTCGTCCGGATCAGCAGTAAGGACTGCGATATTCGTATCCAGGTATTCCGCAATCTGACAAAAAGTATCCAGGCTGACTGCCTTTACGCCGCGCTCCAGTTTTGTAATGAGGCTGGTGGATAAGAACAGGTCATCTGCCATTTTCTGCTGCGTGATCTTTAGTTCCTTTCTGCGGCCGCGTATATTAGAGCCAATCAATTTGTAATCCAGCGGCATAAAAGTTTCCTCCGTTGTTCGTTTTTTGAGCTGATAGTAATGTCTCATTTTTATTATAAAGCAAAGCAATTTTTAGAAGTGGCACTAATAGTGTTAGCATTTTTGTTTTTATTATTCTTATGGTGTTGTACATATACAAAAGGAAAAAGGATTCTTGAAGTTTATAAAATATTTTTATGGAGTTCATACTTTTTTTATAAAAAATTGAAAAAGTGAGATAAAGTGAGATAAAACGAGATAAAATGAGTATAATATATAATAATAATAGATATTTAGAAAATGTTATACTTGCGAAACAGAAGATAAAAACATATGATAAGTACTATCAGTTAGCACTCAAAACAAGCGAGTGCTAATAATATATAGACAATAGGATGATAACAGAAGCATTAATAAAGGAGGAAATATTCATGAAATTAGTACCATTATCAGACAGAGTTGTATTAAAGCAGTGTGAAGCAGAGGAAACAACCGCGTCAGGCATTATTTTGACAAGCGCTTCTCAGGAAAAACCACAGGAAGCAGAAGTTATCGCTGTAGGCCCTGGCGGAGTCGTAGATGGGAAAGAGATCACCATGCAGGTGAAAGAAGGACAGAAAGTTATTTATTCCAAATATGCGGGAACCGAAGTAAAGATTGAAGGCAGCGAATATATTATCGTTCGCCAGAATGATATTCTCGCAGTCGTAGAATAGAAAAACGCGGATGCCTGCGCATCATAAGCCGCATCCGATCACAGAATCCTATAAGTAAAGAAGAAAATAGAAGAAAAGAGGAAGATAGAAATGGCAAAGGAAATTAAATATGGTGCAGAAGCAAGAGCTGCATTAGAAGCAGGTGTAGATAAGTTAGCAGATACCGTATGCGTGACATTAGGGCCGAAAGGAAGAAACGTCGTATTAGATAAATCCTATGGCGCTCCGCTGATCACAAACGACGGCGTAACGATCGCAAAAGAAATCGAGCTGGAAGATCCGTTTGAAAATATGGGCGCACAGCTGGTGAAAGAAGTAGCGACCAAGACAAATGATGTAGCCGGCGATGGTACGACAACTGCAACAGTTCTGGCACAGGCAATGGTTTCCGAAGGTATTAAAAATCTTGCAGCTGGCGCAAATCCAATCAGCTTAAGAAGAGGTATGAAAAAAGCGACAAATGTGGCAGTCGAAGCATTGCAGGAAATGAGCCAGAAAGTTGACGGCAAAAATCATATCGCAAAAGTAGCAGCTATTTCTGCAGGTGATGAAGAAGTCGGCAACCTGGTTGCGGACGCAATGGAAAAAGTATCCAAAGACGGTGTTATTACCATTGAAGAATCCAAGACCATGCAGACGGAACTTGACCTTGTAGAAGGTATGCAGTTCGACCGCGGCTATATTTCCGCATATATGGCAACAGATATGGATAAAATGGAAGCAGTATTAGAAGATCCATATATCCTGATTACAGATAAGAAGATTTCCAATATCCAGGATATCCTTCCGTTACTGGAGCAGGTTGTAAAGACGGGCGCTAAGCTTTTGATTATTGCAGAAGACGTAGAAGGCGAAGCGCTCACAACTTTGATCGTTAACAAACTGCGCGGTACTTTCAATGTAGTTGCTGTGAAAGCGCCTGGTTATGGCGACAGAAGAAAAGCAATGCTGGAAGATATCGCAATTCTGACTGGCGGACAGGTAATTTCTTCTGAACTGGGTCTGGAATTAAAAGATGCAGACTTAGAGCAGTTAGGCCGTGCAAAATCAGTAAAAGTGCAGAAAGAAAATACCGTAATCGTAGATGGTATGGGTGAAAAATCCGCAATCCAGGCAAGAATCAGCCAGATCAAGAGCCAGATTGAAGAGACGACTTCTGATTTTGATAAAGAAAAATTACAGGAAAGACTTGCAAAACTGGCTGGCGGCGTAGCAGTTATCCGCGTAGGCGCTGCAACTGAGACAGAGATGAAAGAAAGCAAACTGCGTATGGAAGACGCTCTGAACGCAACAAGAGCAGCCGTAGAAGAAGGTATTATCGCAGGCGGCGGTTCCGCATATATTCACGCGTCCAAGAAAGTGTCTGCCCTTGCGGATTCTCTGGAAGGAGATGAAAAGACAGGTGCAAAAGTAATCTTAAAAGCACTGGAAGCTCCGTTATTCTATATCGCTGCAAATGCAGGTCTCGAAGGCGCAGTGATTATCAATAAAGTAAAAGATTCTGAAATCGGCGTTGGATTTGACGCGGCTTTAGAAGAATATGTGGATATGGTAAAAGCAGGTATCTTAGATCCGGTAAAAGTTACAAGAAGCGCATTACAGAATGCAACTTCCGTAGCAGCTACTTTACTGACCACAGAATCTGTTGTTGCAAACATAAAAGAAGATACACCGGCTATGCCAGCAGGCAACCCGGGTATGGGAATGATGTAATTTCAGATCTGTAAGCCGCAGATCCGAAGCATACAACCGTCCGGATTGGCAGGGGCTTTTGAAGCGAACCCTGTCTGTCCGGACGGTTTTGTCCGCGTGGGGGTTTTGTATTTTTGCGTGGATATTCTTTGTGTATTGAGCTATTACATTTTAAGGATTTCAGACGGCTTTTGCTTGTAAGTATTTTTCATGTGTGATACAATGCTTTTCAGGGTAAACTATCTGTTAAGAATGTAATGGAACATGAATGACCGCAAAGCGGATCATTAAGAAACGGAGGATTTGAAAATGGATAAAACAGCCGTTGTGACAGATTCCAACAGTGGCATTACACAGGCAGAGGCAAAAACGCTGGGCATTACAGTGATCGCCATGCCTTTTTATATTCAGGGTGAAACTTTTTATGAAGACATTAATCTGACACAGGAACAGTTTTATGAAAAGCTGGCGCAAGGCGGCGATATCTCAACTTCCATGCCCGCAGTCGGCGATGTAACAGATTTGTGGGACAAGCTGTTAGACGAATACGATGAAATCGTACACATCCCCATGTCATCAGGACTGAGCAGTTCATGTGAAACCGCGCTCATGCTGGCACAGTCATATGAAGGCCGTGTACAGGTCGTCAATAACCAGCGAATTTCCGTCACACAAAGACGCTCCGTCATGGATGCACGAGCACTCGCACAGGCAGGAAAAAGCGCTTTAGAAATAAAAGAACTTTTGGAACGTGAAAAATTTGAATCCAGCATTTATATAATGGTAGACACATTAAAATATCTAAAAAAAGGAGGCCGCATCACACCAACTGCAGCCGCACTCGGCACACTTCTTCGCATTAAACCGGTACTACAGATCCAGGGCGAAAAACTGGATGCATTTGCAAAAGCACGTACCGTAAAACAGGCAAAAAGCATTATGATCGAAGCGATGCAAAGCGACTGTAAAAACCGCTTCGGAGACGCCAGCGGCAGTAACCTCTATATCGACATTGCATATACACAAGACAAGGATGCAGCGCACCAATTTTTAGAAGAAGTTCAGAAAGTATTCCCAGACCAGCAATGCGTCATCAATCCACTTTCACTAAGCGTATCCTGCCATATCGGCCCAGGAGCATTAGCAGTGGCCTGTTCACACAAATTTGTGTAAGCCAATTGGGTAATGACATTAGCACTCTTTGCAAAACTGTCACACTCACATAAATATGTGCAAACCAATTGGGAACTGGTCTTAGCAATTCTTGCAAAACTGCCATACTCACATAAATGAAATGTGTGCAAACTGATTGGGGAACGACCTTATGATTCCTTGCAAACCTATCATGCAGATTTTGTTAAGCTTGTCATAACCAGACGGCGGCGGGAGAGGAATGCGTGTCCGCTCTCCCGCCGCCTGCATCATCCGCCCATCCACAAAGAAAATCATTTTTACAAAGTTTATCGAAATTCATCCAATACCGCTTTACTTCTCAAGCAGAGTCGTGTATAATCAGAAAGTAAAAACGGAAATAACTTCCACGACAGGTTTTTACAGCCTGTCTTTTTTAACGGCATCAGCCGTAATGTGAAAAAAGCTGTCGGTATCCTTTCAAGGCGGCAGTGAAAAATACTGTATCACAGGAGGTAAGTATTATGGTAAAAGCAGTTGTAGGCGCGAACTGGGGCGACGAAGGGAAAGGAAAGATTACAGATATGCTGGCGGAACATGCCGACATTATCGTACGCTTCCAGGGCGGAGCCAATGCGGGGCATACGATTAAAAACCATTATGGGAAATTTTCGCTGCATACGCTTCCGTCCGGTGTATTTTATGAACATACGACCAGTGTGATCGGAAACGGCGTGGCGCTGGATATCCGCAAACTGATCCAGGAGGTTCGTTCTATCACGGAACAAGGAGTTCCGGCGCCGAAGATCCTGATTTCAGACAGAGCGCAGATTGTAATGTCTTACCATGTGTTGTTTGATCAGTATGAAGAGGAGCGTCTGGGCAGCAAATCGTTTGGCTCCACGAAGTCAGGCATTGCGCCGTTTTTTTCAGATAAATACGCAAAAATCGGCTTCCAGGTCAGCGAATTGTTTGATGAAGAACTGCTCTTAGAAAAGACGGCACGTATCTGTGAAATTAAAAATATATTGCTGGAGCATCTGTATCATAAGCCGCTGTTAACACAGGAAGAGCTTTTAGCAGAGCTGCATGAATATAAAGAGATGTTAACGCCGTATGTAACCGATGTTTCCGCGTATCTGCACCAGGCGTTAAAAGATCAAAAGACGGTGCTGCTGGAAGGCCAGCTTGGTACGCTGCGTGATCCGGATCACGGCATTTATCCGATGGTAACCTCATCTCCTACGCTGGCGGGCTATGGGGCGATTGGAACGGGAATCCCTCCATATGAGATTCAAGAAGTAATTACCGTATGCAAAGCATATTCCAGTCAGGTAGGCGC
>VSNY01000137.1 GCA_009774535.1 Lachnospiraceae bacterium | reverse complement strand
TCCGGTGTCACAGAGCATATCTGGTGAATAGAAAGAATATTAAGGAAATTAATTATGCGGAGAAAATAATTATTATGAAAAATAACGTAAGTTGTCCGATCTCTGGCAGGCTGCTGGGGAAATTGAAAAGATTTATGTAATCATGTGAGTAAAGCAATCATCCATCGGAGTTGACAACAAATCATGATATGGATATAATACAAATAGGAAGCAAAAAGTAATAGTTACTCATGATAGCAGGAGGATACGATCATGAAGAAAAAAGTGTTATGGATGGCGCTGCTGTTATGTATGGTGATATTTAGCGCCTGTGCGGAGAAAAAGGAAAAGGACACGCAACAGGTACAGAATCTTGAATTTCCGGGATTAACCTGGGATATGACGCCGGACGATGTTTTGAAAAAGTTTGAGATGGCGAAAGAGGATGCTGTTCTTTATGATGAAAATGATAGAACGACCAGCTTTGGTATCCAGGATCTGGAGGTGTTTGGGTTAAAAGCAGAACGTGTGTTATTTAATTTTATTGACTATTCTTCGTTTGAAAATATGCCAGCGCAGGGAGAAGGAAAACGCCGTCTTTGCCAGATCCTGGTGTTTTATCCGCAGGATGCAGACCTAAAGCCGGTGAAGGAGAATATGGATAAAGCTTACGGCGCGACGGTTTCGGAATACTATCCATTTTATCAGGGGCTGGAAGACAACGCGACGATCAGAATGGAACCAGTGAAAGAATCTGAATCGCTGAAATACTGGAGCAGCAGTACTTTGGCGGACGTCCTTGCGAAAGACGACCTGGAAGATTACAAAACGTATTGGAAAAACTGCCGCGAAGGTCTGAATGATGATAACTGGGATTTCTTTAAAGATCATGCCAAAATGGTCTCCGTTATTTTTTCCGATCAGGAAGGAGAGACAGGAAAAGGTCTGGAATGGGACGCTCAGAATTTGGCTGTATACGAAGAGCTGAACGCGCAGATAGCAAAATAAGTAAGTCTGGATGGATCATGGAACGATTCTCAAAACCTTCCTGAGCTGCTTCAAACTGACATGATATTTCATCAAATCCAAGGGATACTATTAACACAATGGAAAGAAAGAAGGTATCTTTATGGATCTTACAATGAAAGTATATAATTATATGAAATCTTTATCAGATCAGAATGGATATGCGCCAACTGTCAGGCAGACAGCGGAAAAGCTGCAGCTGAAAGAAAGTGAAGTGGAGAGGAGTATTCAAGAGATGCAGCGGCAGGGTAAGATTGTGGTTACGGAGATTCCGGCGAAAAGTATTATTGAATTTGCGGATTAGAAGCCTGCCCTGACTGTAAAATCAATGAAAATAACAAAGCCAGTCTCTGCTGCGAAGCAAAGAGACTGGCTTTATTGCGTTTGCAGTTTTAGACTCGCAGGCTTCCCAGCCGGATCGCTGCAAGATTCCATATGGCTGCGAATACATGTTGATACATGGAAGGAGAGAATATTATGTTAATTTACGATTCCTGCAAGTCCACCATACAGTCCTGCCTGGAGACGCAGACATTTGCGATCGCGTGGATGTACAGCGATGAAAAGACGATGGATATGCATATCCATGACTGTTATGAGATCTATTTTTCGATTTCGGGCGGAAAGCAGTTTTTAATTGATAAACGGTTATATGAGGTGGACCCTGGAAATATTTTTTTCATCAATCAGTTTGAAAGCCATCATCTTACCCAGGTAGATGCAGCTGCCCACGAACGTATTGTAATCTCCATTCACCCGGAATATTTAAAGCGGCTTTCTACGCAGCAGACGGATTTAAGCCACTGCTTTACCTGCAGGGACACTCCTTTTGGACATAAAATTATGCTTTCCAAAGAACATCAGAAAAAGTTTACCTACTTTATCCATAAGCTGTCGGAAAGCAGGGATTACGGGCAGGATATTATGGACCGTGCAATCTTTCTGGAAATGATGGCCTGGCTGAACTATATGTTTATCTCCTGCTGCAATGGAAATATGGAAATACCCTCTGTGCAGAGACTGGCAAGCGTCCACTACGAACAGATCGATGAGCTTTTGTCCTATATTAACCAGCATTTGGCGGAGGACCTTTCGATCTCTGTTCTGGCTTCCAGGCTTCATTTCAGCAGTTCTTATCTGCGCAAAATCTTTAAGGACGCTACAGGCACAACGATTAACCGCTATATTATTGCCAAGCGGATTTCAATGGCGAAAAGGCTGCTGACGGATGGATATTCGGTGACAGAGACCAGTCTTTTGTGCGGATTTCAGGACTACAGCAATTTTTTGAAATCTTTTACCAAAGCGGTGGGTATATCTCCAAAGAAATATGCGTCCTGTGAGCATTAAGGCTGTGTGATTAAACTGCCGATTGCATAAATAGACAAATAGTAAAAGCTTATTTGCAAGATTTACAGGCAAATAATACAAGAAATAGAAAAACCTCCTTGCTATAATATACATATTCCACAATACAAGAGCGTATTTCGGGAAATGTATTTTTACAGCAAGGAGGTTTTTATGGAAGAAAAAAGAACAAAATTGACAAACCAGGAGTGGCTGGATGACGTATATCAGAAGCTGCTGGTAAAGATGAAGGCAGAATGTGAGAGGATTGGAACGATGATTCCGTATACGCCAAAGGACGGAAAATATATCGATATGGGAAGCTCTCCGGTTGGAGTGGGTTATTGGACGAACGGGTTCTGGCCGGGGATGCTGTGGCAGATGTATGAAGCTACCGGGGACGAAGCGTACAAGACGGCTGCAAAGGGAGTGGGAGACCGGCTGGCTGCTGTATTGGAAGACTCTGAGGCAGTTGACCATGATATGGGATTTTTGTTCCTGCCTTCCGCGGTAGCTGACTATCGAAAAACCGGGGATCTGAATGCCCGCCGCCGGGGGCTTTTGGCTGCGAATCTGCTGGCAGGGCGATACAATCCGCAAGGAAAATTTATCCGGGCGTGGAATGACAAGATGGCTGAACTGGCAGGTCCTTTGATGGGAGCTAAAAAGATCGATATTCGCGGATGGATGATTATTGACTGCATGATGAACATTCCGCTGCTGTATTGGGCGTCCGAAGAGACCAAGGACCCGCGGTTTAAGTATGTCGCGATCAATCATGCAAAGACAGCGCAGCAGTATATCGCCCGCCCGGACGGCAGCTGCAACCATATCGCAGGCTTTGAGCCTGATACCGGCGAATTTGTGATTGCGCCTGGCGGACAGGGTTATGCGGAAGGATCTTCATGGAGCCGCGGCCAATCCTGGGCGGTATATGGTTTTGCTTTAAGCTATCGTCATACGAAAGATCCGTCATTTCTGGATACAGCCAAGAGGTGCGCGCATTACGGGATCTCCAATATGGCTGTTACGGACTGGCTGCCGCTGGTAGACTACCGCGCTCCGGAAACGCCGTTAAAATACGACACGACTGCTGCGATGATTACAAGCTGCGGCCTGCTGGAAATTGCACGGCATGTACCGGATCATGAAAAGCGGTTCTATACAGAAGCGGCTTACCGGATGCTGCGCGCCTGTGATGAGAAATTCTGCAACTGGATTCCGCAGGAGGATTCGATCGTGGACGGCGGCACTTATTTTTATAATGACCCGACCGGGGAAAATACACAGGTGCCGATTATTTACGCTGATTACTATCTGATTGAGGCGGTGCTGCGGCTGAAGGGCAAAGATCTTTTTATATGGTAGTGAAGAAAGATGGATGATTCCAGCTGCAAATCCACAAATGCACGAAAGGAAAACCGTATGGAAAATAAATACAACCGCGCAAAAACATGGCAGCTTTTGTTTTTTGTGTTTAACAATACAGCCTCGAACTGTTACTTGATGATGCTGGGCTTTGTCAATCTCTATGCGGGCAATGTTGCGGGACTGGCTGTAATGTTTGTTTCTAATATTATGATGGCGGCCCGGTTTTGGGACGGCATTACCGATCCGATTATTGGGTTTGTCGTGGACAAGACGAACGGCAGATTTGGAAAATTTCGGCCTTTTATGATTTTGGGAAATTTAACGATGCTTGTTACGATCGGGCTGATGTTTGGTACCACCCATCTGATGCCGGAAGGGTTCCGTGGCATTTATTGGGTCTTATTGTATATGATTTACATTATTGGCTACACATTCCAGAACTGCGCGACCAGAGGCGGGCAGACCGTACTTACGAACGATCCGAAACAGCGTCCGATGTTTGCGCGGATTGATAGTATTATTAATGCCATGCTTATGACCGGAATTACAGTTTATATTACCAGTTTCCTGACCAGCAAGCATGGAGGCTTTACGGCGCCGCTGTTTATAGAACTGATCGCCACACTGGGTGCTGTTTCGTTTGTGCTTACGATTCTGGCAGTGATTGGTATCTCAGAAAAAGATAAGCCTGAAAATTATACCAACCTGCAGAGCAATACCTATGGCTTTAAAGATATTTTTGGTATCGTCAGACACAACCGCGCGATCCAGATGCTGGTATTGGCAGCCTCTACGGATAAGCTGGCAATGCAGATCAGGAGCAATTCCGTAGTGGGCATTATGCTTTACGGCATTATTATGGGAAATTACGCGATGTTAAGCAAAATGTCTATGATCACAATGATTCCAAATATGATATTGATTATCGTTGGAACGGGTGTTGCCGCAAAGTTTTCTTCCAAAAAGGCAACGGTTATTTTTACATATGTCAATATCGTTTTTACAGTCTTATTGGCTATGCTGCTGATTTTGGGTGATCCTACCCAGATTACAACGGAACATATTGGATTTATGACAATTGCTTTTATCGTTCTTTATGCTTTGGTTAACGGCTCCAGCGGTATTACGACTGGCCTGGCAACGCCGATGATTGCCGACTGTGCGGACTATGAATTATATTCAGGCGGAAACTATGCGCCTGCTCTTATGGGAACTGTATTTGGATTTTTTGACAAAGTTGTGTCTTCCTTTGCATCTACGGTGGTTGGATGGTGCGTGGTCGCGATCGGATTCAAGGATCGGTTCCCGACTGCGGAGGACCCGCTGACGTCTGGTCTTTTCTGGGTTACGATGTTCCTGTTTATCGGAATACCAATTATCGGATGGATCTTTAGTCTGATTGCGATGAAATTCTATCCGCTGGATAAGGAGAAGCTGGAAGAAGTGCAGGCAGGTATCGCGCAGATGAAGGCGAAGATGGCTGCAGAAAAATAGGGTTCAAAGAGGAGGTTTGGTTTATGATTTTTTCTTCTTTGCATACGCACGAAGGTTCTTTTACATATCCTGCCGCCATTGAGGAAGCGTTAAACTGGCTGAGAGAACAGGATCTTGCCCATATGGAACCGGGAGTCTATGAGCTTGAAGGACGGGATCTGTTTGTGAATATTCAGGAGATTACGACAAAGCCGGTAGAAGACTGCCGTCCGGAACGGCATATGAAATATATGGATATTCAGTATATCGTATCCGGTATGGAACAGATGGGCTTTGTGCCTTACCATGGCAGCGAAGAAATTCAGATGGAAGCAAAGGAACATGACGTTGTGTTCTACCAGAATTTACAGGGAGAATCTTTTGTAACAGTTCCTGCGGGCAGCTACTGTATGTTCTTTTCCAATGATATTCATCGTCCGGGATGCGCGGTTGGTGAAGCCGCTGCTGTGCGCAAGGCGGTGGTAAAAGTAAATCAGGCGCTGCTATAAAAACCGCGATAGAGATTGAAATTGTGATAAAAATTGTGATAAAAATCACGCTGGAAATGGCGATAAAAGATAGAAATCTTGATAGAAATATTGATAAAAATCTCAATAAAAATCTCAATAAAAATCTCAATAAAAATCTTGATAACAATTACGATAAAAATCATAAAAAATCACGATACAAATGGCCATAAAAATTACAATAGAAACCGTGAAAGAAATTGTGATATAATTTGTGATTAATGATCGTAAAAAGTAAAAATTATGATTGAATTTTTGATACAAATTGTAATAAAATTATGAAAATAATTGTGATAGACGGGAGGAATATAAAGTGTCAAATTTTAGTTTGAAAGGGAAAACTGCGCTTGTTACAGGCGCATCATACGGCATCGGCCTGGCCATTGCCACTGCGCTTGCAGAAGCCGGCGCGCAGATTGTATTTAATAATATCAACCAGGAATCCGTAGATCAGGGGCTGGATGCTTATGCCAAGGCAGGGATTACGGCTCATGGTTATGTGTGCGATGTTACGGATGAAGAGGCAGTGCAGAATATGGTGTCTCAGATTGAAGCCGAAGCAGGCGTAATAGACATTCTGGTAAACAACGCGGGCATTATTAAACGTATTCCGATGCTGGAAATGAGCGCCCAGGATTTTCGACAGGTGATTGATGTGGATTTGAACGCTCCATTTATTGTAGCGAAGGCCGTAATACCTGGAATGATCAAAAAAGGAGGCGGCAAGATTATCAACATCTGTTCTATGATGAGCGAGATGGGCCGGGAAACAGTAGCGGCTTATGCGGCTGCCAAGGGCGGTTTGAAAATGCTGACGAAAAATATCGCAAGTGAATACGGACAGTACAATATCCAGTGTAACGGCATTGGGCCGGGGTATATTGCGACTCCGCAGACAGCGCCTTTGCGTGAAACCCAGCCGGACGGTTCCAGGCACCCGTTTGACCAGTTTATCCTTGCCAAGACTCCGGCAAACCGCTGGGGAGAAGCTTCGGATCTGGGCGGCCCGGCAGTGTTCTTAGCGTCTGCTGCTTCGGATTTTGTCAACGGCCACATCCTGTATGTGGATGGAGGTATCCTGGCGTATATCGGCAGGCAGCCGTAACAGAGGAACTTTTAACCAAATATCAAATATGGATGCTAATATTTCTGCGGGCGCGGCTATAGGCCTGCCGCCTGCAGAAAGAAACAGGAGGAATCTGACAAGTATGAGAATCGCGTTAATCAATGAGAACAGCCAGGCCGGGAAAAACGGCATGATTCTGGCGGCACTGAAAAAAGTGGTGGAACCTATGGGGCATACCGTAGATAACTATGGGATGTATGCGGCAGACGATGCAGCGCAGCTTACCTATGTCCAATGCGGCATTCTGGGAGCGATCCTGTTAGGCAGCAAGGCGGCGGATTATGTGATTACCGGCTGCGGTACCGGAGAAGGCGCTATGCTGGCTATGAACAGCTTTCCGGGTGTGATCTGCGGACATGTCGAAGATCCGGTGGACGCTTATACATTCGCCCATGTAAACGACGGCAACGCTGTGGCAATGCCTTTTGCCAAAGGTTTTGGCTGGGGCGGGGAACTGAATTTGGAATATGTGTTTGAAAAGCTGTTTGGATTTGGACACGGCCAGGGATATCCGCCGGAACGGGTGGAACCGGAAATGCGGAACAAGCGGATTCTGGATGAAGTGCGCAGCCAGACGATGCGTCCGCTTCTGGACGGATTGAAAAGCATTGACCAGGAACTGGTAAAAGGCGCTGTAGCAGGAGAGCATTTCCAGGATCTTTTCTTCCGGAACTGTAAAGACGCGGCTATTCAGGAGTATGTAAAAAGCCTGTTATAAATCGCAGAAAGGAAGGAAACATGGCAAAACTAAGTATTAGCGTATTGGGGGATTCGGGAGACGTGAAGTGCCATGCACAAGGCGAAGAGGATATTGTTTGGATGGTTTATCAGGAAGAATATGAACCAGGGGATCAAATCCTCTTTTCCACGGATGAATTTCCAGCGTTTTATGTAATCCGGGCGGACTCTTGTCTGGATGAAGCATATGTATATATGACTCAGGCACAGGCAGTATATACCATTCCGTTTGATCAAGAAAATCCGTTCAAGCTGCCAAGGATTTCTTATCCTTATGGAAGCTTTATTGGAAAACAGCATTACCTTACGATACGCCAGGCAGGCAGCGAGGAAAACGAAAATTACCGCAACCTGGCAAAAAATGTAATGGATCAAAAAGACAGCACCGGCTGTTATCCTCATGTCCATGCCAATGCAGAGACAAAAGACCCCGTTGCCGCGCTGTTTGCCGCCCGTAATGTGATCGATGGCGTTGTGGCGAACACCTGTCACTATCCATGGCCGTTCCAGTCCTGGGGAATTGACCAGCGGGCGGACGCGGAAATTACGGTTGAATTTGGACGTCCCGTGGATATGGAGGAGCTGCGGCTGACTACTCGCGCGGATTTTCCGCATGACAGCTGGTGGACGGAGGCCACTGTATCATTTTCTGATGGGGGATCAGAAACGCTTCAAATGGAAAAAAGCGTGCAGCCGCATAGATTCTCAATCCGGCGCAACGGGATCACCTGGTTGAAACTAAGCCAGCTGATCCAGGCAGACGATCCGTCTCCGTATCCGGCATTGACGCAGATCGAGGTGTTTGGATATAATTCCAGGCGGTAAAAGAACTTCATACTATTATAATTTCTTGGTCAGGCAGCTTTTACAGATCCATAAGCTGCCAGAAAAGATAGATCTTCCCCTGTGAGCAGTTGGCAGAAGCTTTCCAGCAGGTCCGAAGATCTATTTTTTTACGCTTTCTTTTGCTCTTCGTATGCCGGGCCTTCCTTTTTCGTAAGGAGAGCTAAGAATTACGGTTTGTTGTTGACTTGTTCATATTCCTGTGCGATACTTTCATTGCATATAGGTCAAAAATGGAGGTCACTTATGAGCGTTATACCAGTTGACCCGGAGCAGTTTTCCGAGTTTATAGATAAATCAAAAATCTTTGATACGACAAGACAACTCATGACAGAGTATCTCACGAATTGGTATAAGGATGATGCTGAAATATTTGTGGAAAATATGCAGGCCGATTTGTCTACCGTATTGGAGCATTACCACTTCTATCATGAATTTGTATCTATTACAAAAAATTTTAACTTTGACCCGCCTATGGACACCGTTTCCTGTACCATCCGCATTACTGATGAAGAAGATGATTGCTGTGCTCGGTATAGAACAGTTTTTGACGATCAGCTAAAGATCATTGATGATACAATAGAAGCGTAGGTAGGTAAGTAAGGATACCGACGAAATATTTTGGGTAGTGTAAAATAGTTTGTGTTTTTGGTAAAAAATGGCTCCTTTTTGGTAAGAATTAAGATATGACAATTCTTATGGAAAAGGAGTATTATTATGGCAGTTGCAAAGGAACAAATTCGACAAATCATTTCACAAAATAACATTAGCAGCGTGGCAGATGTTTATTCTCTCCTCAAAGAAAGCTTTAAAGACATCCTTCAGGAGCTTATGGAAGCAGAGCTGGATGCTGCTCTTGGTTATGAGAAGAATCAAAAGGGTGATCTACTGACAGATAATAAAAGAAACGGCCATTCGCTTAAGACGCTTAAAAGCCAATATGGTGAATTCCAGATTGATGTACCCAGAGATAGAAATGGTGAATTTGAACCAAAGTTAATTCCCAAGTACCAAAGAGATATTTCTGGAATCGAAGAAAAAGTGATCTCACTATATGCACGCGGAATGAGTACCCGTGAGATCCATGACCAGTTAAATGATTTGTATGGAATTGAAGTGTCTGCTGAAATGGTCAGCAAGATCACCGATAAGATTCTGCCTCAAGTAAAAGAATGGCAGTCCCGCCCTTTAAATCCAATCTATCCTTTTGTATTTATGGACTGTATCCACTATAAAGTCCGGGAGGATGGAAGGATACTGAACCGCGCAGCATACATTGTACTTGGCGTTACAGCAGAAGGGTACAAAGATATTTTAAGCATTACGGCAGGTGCAAACGAGACAAGCAAGTTTTGGCCCGATATGTTAAATGACCTGAAAAACAGGGGCGTAAAAGATGTAATGTTCTTCTGTGTAGACGGGCTCCCAGGATTTAAGGAGGCGATACAGGCGGTCTGTCCACAGGCAGAGATCCAGCGGTGCGTGATCCATATGCTGAGGAATTCCTTCAAGTATATCAACGATAATGATTTGAAGAAGTTTTCCACGGATTTCAAGGCAGTATATAACGCGCCCACAGAATCTGCGGCACTTTCAGAACTGGATGCTGTCAAAGAACGGTGGGGAAAAAAGTATCCTTATGCAATTAGTAATTGGGAGAATCATTGGGAAGATGTAAGTTCTTTTTTTCAATTTTCAGATGATATCAGGTGCATTATGTATACCACAAACATCATCGAAGGAGTCAACCGCCAATATCGAAAAGTTACAAAGACAAAAAGTGTGTTTCCCAGCGATGCTTCCTTAGAAAAAATGTTATATCTGGCCAGTGAAAATATAGCGAAGAAATGGACGTAGAGATATCGGAACTGGGATCAGGTGTCGAATCAGTTGATTGTTCTATACGGTGAAAGGATCACAAACTACCTGTAAACGAAAAAGCGGGATGGCGTCATCCAAACAAACCATCCCACCCTTATTCCATCGGCATCTGTATTATTGCCAAAAAACTCCAATCTTATTCCGGAGGCCGGGTGTGGGCAGAGCCCATAAAAAGCAGATAGTACAGAGGCTTAATTATAATGCAAAAATTTAGAAAAAAGTGTATAAAACTTTCCAAGGTGGTTATACTATAAACATAAAGTGATCTTCGACAGCAAAACGACAACAAGA
>VSNY01000136.1 GCA_009774535.1 Lachnospiraceae bacterium | reverse complement strand
TATGATTTGCTCTATCGGTCATTTTACAATTTGATTGAAAATGCCATAAAATATAATGTAAAAAATGGAGAAATTCATATTACCTCTGAAATTGATTCCAATAGAGGAAAAATTATTGTTTCTGATACCGGCTGTGGTATTTCGGCCGAACATCTGCCCCAGATTTTTGACCCTTTTTATCGTGTAAACACTTCTCGCTCCCATAAAACTGCTGGAAGCGGATTAGGACTGTCCATTGTGAAATCAATTATCGAGCGCCACGGCTGGAGTATATCTGTATCTAGTGAAGTTGGAAGAGGAACACTTTTCACAATCAGTCAATTTCAATAAGATTTTTTATAGCCGCTGATAACGGATAATAAAAAAACCGTTGTTTTGGCGGCTGGTGTTGGCGCGCTCAAACAAAATACAAATGGCCTTGCGGCGGTTTTGAAATATCAAATTCAAAACCGCCGCTTTCTCTTGAAAAAATGGAAAACGGAGGGCGTGTTAAAGTCGCCCATTTTTAAGGACACGGCGGTATCCGGAAGGTATCGTCATGTCCTTTTGTTCTGTTTCTCAATATAATTTCTTGTCAAAAAAAGTTCGACCTCCGCAGCGGCGCACTCCACCCAGACTTGCGAAAATAGTCGTTTCCTGACGGCTCATAATGTTGTTACCAGCCCCCGAGTGGCCTTGTGCCGTCCGGGGCTTTTGCATTTCCAGGCCAGCGACACCAGCCCCGCTGCCGCTCTCCGACCCCTCCGTTCAGACCCCAAAAAATCTGAACGAAGGAAAGGATAATGGAAATCACCATCAAAATCAATGGGCGGTTCATGTCCATTGAGGTCAGCGCCGAAGTTGCTGACTATCTGGAACAGGCAAAGCGGAACAATCGGAAACTCTACCGGGAGTACCAGCGGTATTGGGACAGGCGCGAGTACGACGAGTACATAATCAGCACCGAGGGGCGCTTGCCCTACTGTGCCACGCCGGAGGAATTGGTCTGCCAGCGGGAAACACTGGATGAAATTCTGGCGGTGCTGGCGCTCTGCACCGACACCCAGAGGGAGCGGTTCTTGCTCCATGCGCTGTACGATTTCAGCTATGCGGAGATTGCCGAGGTGTGCGGTTGTACCAAAGGTTCGGTGCAGACTTCCATCAACGCAGTCAGAAATTCTGGAAATAGGCCCATACGAACGGCCCCCTAAGTGGGCTATAAGGTGATGGGCGTTAGCTCTATCACCGGGAGGGACAAGCAGTTTCGGCTGTTTGTCCCTCCTGTCATTTAGGAGGCTATATGAAAATCATCAATCTGCGGTTCCACTATCCCCATTACGAGCAGGACAAGCTGGTGGAGGTCAGCGAGGAAGTCTTTGATGTGCTGTGCCAGTCCGTCAGGGAAATGCGGAACTACGAGCGCCGCAAGCGGTATCACCAGGCGTTCTACTCGCTGGACGCTTACGACTGGACGGAGAACTACGCCCTGGAGTACAGTCCGTCCCCGGAGCAGCTTGTCATGCTGGCAGAAGAACAGGCAGAACGTGACCGGCTGGCCGCTGCCTTGCGGGAAGCCCTGCCTACGCTACTCCCACCCAGACTCGCCGCATCTGCGCCTACTACCTGGGAGGGCTGACCCAACAGCAGATCGCAGACCGTGAGCGCGTCCACAACAGCAATGTTTGTCTCTCCATCCGCCGGGGTCTGTGCAATCTTCGTCGCTGCTACGCAGACCATCCCCAGGGAAAGTGAGGGCGGCATGGCAATCGTTAATCTACGCAAGCACTATTACCCGCTCTACACCAAGGACACGTTTGTGGAAGTGCCGGACGAGGTTGCCGCCGTTATGGAGGAATGTCGGCTCTATGAGAACCAACCAGGATTTCGGACTGGTCAAGGGTAAGGTTCCGTGACTTGATGAACAGCACACGGCGCTCCTTCTTCTTTGCGGCCTCCCGCACAGCCCTTTCCAGCACCTCCGCAAATTTATCCTCGTCTATGGGCTTGAGCAGGTACTGGAACGCATATAGATCAAATGCGTCAAACACATAATCCTTAATGCCCGTAACGAACACCAGCACGGTATCCCCCTGCTTTTCCCGCAGGTCCCTTGCCGCCTCTATGCCGTTCATGCCCTCCATCTGTATATCAAGGAAAACGATGTCAAACCGCTTCCCCGATGCGAGCAGCTCCTTGCCCGTGGCATAGGCTTCTATGCGGCTTTCCGCCTGCCGTTCCTCCACCAGCCCGCATATATGCTCCCTGATCGCTTTCTCGTCATCCACAACTGCAATATCCAAAATCTATCACCTCAAATCCATATAGGCATTCACTTCTTATATCGGCAGAAATTTTCCGTTTTTCGGGCGGAGGGAACGAAACGACCACTTTTCGGGAACGAAAGGCAGAAACGCAGTACAGAAAATTCCAAATCAGCCCTAAAGTTTTTCGCCATTCGTCCGATATAGGGGCGGCACAAACGCAAACCGCCGTGTAATCATATTACCTCTGACTCCCCCGCTTTCCAAGTGATTTCCCTTATCAGGCCGCCCGGCCTGCCTGCGGAAAAGGCAGACCGCCGCATATGGCGGATGATGGCCATAGTGCAGCGGTTTGTCTTTTGTAGGGTTCCTGCATCCTGCACAGTTCTGACATGAGCAGCTTAACGGTTTTGTTTTTCAATTTCCTGTATTATTTTATCTCTTAGATCATCCGGGGGCAGAAAGCCCTTCAGCCTGCTCCAATAGCGCCCCTCTTATTTTCTCATCCAGCACAGTATCCTCAGTTCCCACAATCGAACCTTTCTTCAAAGTCAAAATAACATCCGCTTTCTGTGCCAGCTCCTTGCTATGTGTGACCATAATCACACATTTGTTTTTTTTATGCGCCAGCTCTGAAAAAATAGCAATAATCTCATTCGCAGTGTCTTCATCCAGATTTCCTGTCGGTTCGTCTGCCAGCAGGACAGGTGCATTGCTTGCCAATGCCCTCGCTATGGCAACCCTCTGCTGCTGCCCGCCGGAAAGCTGCATGACGTTGCGCCTGCTCTGGTTTTCATCCAGCCCCATTGACTTTAATAAACCCATTGCATCCTCTTTTCCTCCAAGCCTGACATTTTCAACCGGCGTAAGGTAATCAATCAGGTTGTAGTTCTGAAATACAAGTGAGATGTTTTCTTTCCTATGCCCGTTTAAGCCTTTTTGCATGATATTTACACCGTTCATACGGATTTCTCCCTCCACCGGCACATCAAGCCCCGCCAGCAGGGAAAGCAGTGTCGTCTTTCCGGAGCCGCTTGTACCTAAAACAGCATACATCTTCCCTTCTTCAAAGCTGTATGATATATGGTTCAATATCACCTTGTCTTTCTGCGATTTGTAATAATACATTACATCTTTTATTTCTAACATATAGCCCTCCTAACTCATCCTGCTCAAAATTTCTTTCAGTTTCTGAACCATGACGGAAATGCAGGACAGTGTAATTGCAGCCATGATGATTCCAAGAACCGATATTCCTGACAGGCAGATGACACTGCCGCTGATTTCCACCGTGACGCCCAAAATCTCCGCCTCCCTGTCATCTTCTATCACACCGTTTGATACTATACCCGCATTTAATTGTTCCGCCTCTGCCTGCAGCTTCGTCTGGTAATCCACCAGATATTCGACAACCCCTTTAGAAACTGCTGGGGATGCCGCAGCAGCAATGAGAAACGCAGCACACCCAACCAGAATGCCCTCCAGAAGCATCTGCATGACAATACCGCATTTTGTCCTGCCAAGCGAAAGATAAATACCAATTTCGTGTACCCTGCCTTTTAACCAGAACAGGAACACCAGACATATGATAACGATACCAGATATGCAGACCAGTATCAGGATCAGAGAACTCATTTTCTCTAATTCGCCGAAGTTCTCTGTCATCGTGTCACTCATTCCCGTATTGTCGAGGAAATTATATCTTTCCCATCCGATATCCACTGCCTGTATCCTTTTCTTTACAGTTTCGTATTCATCCACATTTTCTACCACAAAGGTTGCATACTGATACAGTGGGCTTCCCTCATTTCCTTCTGGTTTTTCGGGAAAAGACAGATCCGTGAAGATAATATTCTCGCTCCGGTAACTGTCGCCGTACATAATCGGTGTAATACCGCTGATAGAATCATAGATGCCTACCACCTCTGCTTTGTATACCGTGGAAGTTTCCCTTTCCTTCCAGTTGTTAAATTCCAGAATATCTCCCACCTGCAGTCCGTTTAAGTCCGCAATCTCTCTGGAAATGACACATACATCTGTATCTTCCGGCATAGTCATTCTGCCTTCCTTTACTTCAATATTTCCCTTCTGGACATCAAAATCCAGTTCCATGCAAAGGTTTCCACGGAGCGACACGCCCTGCTGCCGGTCAGAACTCGTGTCTACATCCTTATCCTCGATACGTTCAAAATTGACCGGATTCACAACAGTGTTTGCGGTTGTGACGTTATATGCTTCTATCCCGACTACTTCCGCTATTTTTAAAATGTCTTCCATCAAAAGTGTCTCAAAATCATTATCTGTCCATGTAAACCATTCTCCTGATTCAGTCTGCTCCGTATGGTATCCCCCTGCGCTGCCGCCTACTCCCTCTCCAATCTGTTTGACAAGTTTATCCATCCGTACATGGCGGTTCGCCTCATTTTCCTCTAACCGGAATGATGCCCCGATTGCCTGTCTGCTTTGATTCTGTGTCTGTACACTGGCAGATTTACAAGCCCATCCAGCAAATATGAATACCGAAGTTATAAATATGATCAACATAAGCAGTATTGTTTTTGCCCGCTTGCGCAGGACAGACCGTATGCTCAGTCCAAATATATTCATGAATGTATGCCTTTCTGCATTCATTGTTATCCCTCCATTTCCGACAAAATTTCTTTCGGATGCTTTTTCAAATACGGGAACATGGCAATCACTGTCAATAGTACGATCATACACATGCCACAGCCTAAAGCCAGCAGGCTTCCTGTATAATCTGCCTTCCAGCTCCCGCCAGCACCTTCTAATACACTTAAGCTGCTGCCAAACTTTGGCAGCAGACTGTATGCCATGATTCCTGAAATGACAAACGAAATAATATACAGCGCCAGTCCTTCCGCCACAGCCTGCATGAACAAATTGCTCTTTTCTAACCCAAGACTTACATATACAGCAATTTCCGTCTTGCGCCCCCGCATCCACATGGACAAAAGCAGTCCTGTTACTGAACAGCCCGTTATAAGGGTGATGACCAGAGCAAACATGGTAATCCTGCCTGTCTGCTCAATGGAAATCCTCATTTTTTGATAGGTATGGTCATTTGCTTTAACATACGCCTTCTCACTATACCTCTCATCGAATGCCTCTACCAATTCATCCAGTTTCTCCGGTTCTGTCACATAACAAATAACCTTTGTGTAACCTTTGCGGCTTTCAGACAGGTTTTCGTCTGCCATAATATAAATCTGGTTTTCAATTCTGTTTACTGTAGCAACCTTTTCTGTCTGCTGCCTTTCTGTTCCTGACAAAAACATCCCCGTTATCCTGTAAGTCCCCTGAATATCATCCCCAACCTGTAACCCGTTCTGGTCAGCCAATAGCTGGTTTATAACAATCTCATTATTGGATGAAGGAAAGTCTCCTTCAACGAGACGGTATATTTGTTCTTCAAAGGTGCTGTCCTTATCAACCCGGTTCTGTAAATGGACTGTAAATAACTGGCCTGATTGTTCATCCCCTATAACTGGTGTCAACTCCGGGATTCCTGTCTGCTCTGACCACAGACGGTTTACCCAATTTATATTGGGTGTTTCCAAAATTCCCTGTACATCATCTTCAGTAAACTGCCCTGCGCCCTGCCGGCTCTCCAGTATTACCTTGCTTTCTGCATTACTGCGCAAGTCTTTCATGACTTCTTCTGATGCACTTCGCATCCCCAATATGCCCAGCACCATGCAGTTGACCACCATAAAGATCAGGAACAGCAATAACGATTTCAGCCTTTTCCTGCTGATATAGCAGAAAGCCCTTTGCAAACAATTCATAAGCCCTCCTATTACTGAAACCTGATAATCAGAATTTTATCTGCCGTCCAGTGATAAGCATCCTGACAAGAACCAAACACAGCGACACTGGACTGTTTTTTGACACTTTCCTTATCCGTGTCCTCCCTTGAAAGCTCCGACAATGAATCCTTACTGTAATTTATAATCTGAAAAACAGTATTGTCAGTATAGGTAATCTGGACATTATTTTCATCACTTTCTGATCCAGGAGCTGTCTCTGCTAATACCTTCCCATCTTCTTCCGTAGTTGCCGGAGATAAAGTAAACCCGGTTTCGGAAAACTCCACAACTGTCCCTTGCAGTCTTGCACCTTCCAAAAATTCCCCGCCATCTGCCACATTATTATCTGCTCCCTGTTCCAGCGGAGCGTCGTTTTCCCTATTTGCCTGCACCTCATCATCTGCCGTATTATTATCCGCCTGTGCCTTGTCATCTGCCGCATTATTATCCGCCTGTGCCTTGTCATCTGCCGCATTATTATTTGCCTGTGCACCGTCCGCCACATTGTTCTGTTGTATTTCCTGCGTTGATATCTCCGGACTGCCTGCTGTATCTTTACCGCACCCTGCCAGACACATAGCTGACAATCCCACTGCACAGAAGATTCCCATCGTTTTTTTCCACATTTTTTTCATATATCTTGCCTCGCTTTGATTTTATTTGGCATGTGTACCTGGCATACATACCATGCCCACAAGCCATGACGTAAGGATAACAGAAAAATTTTCTAAAAATCATCAAAGCAGCGGACAATTTTTAAGGATTATTTAGAAGATTTTTCGATAATTGGCTGGTATACTATCTATAAAACTTTCTGAGGAGATGAAAAATTGAAGATTCTTTTAATTGAAGATGACAAGAACCTTTGTAACATGATCAAACAGCAGCTTACAAAGGAAAGTTATATTGTGGATGCCTGCACCAGCGGCGAGGACGGAATGATCTATGCGCTTAATCCCGATAATGGATATGCGCTTGCTATTATAGACCGGATGCTCCCAGTCATTGACGGGCTGACCATCATTAAAGCCATGCGAAAAAAAATGATATCTATTCCTATAATTATCATTACCGGGATGTCGGAACTGAATGACAAGATAGACGGCCTGGATAACGGGGCAGATGATTATCTGGTAAAGCCTTTCCACATACCGGAATTGTCTGCCCGCATCCGGGCTTTGACACGCAGGCCGATGATCATATCAGAAAAAAGCAGCCTGCATTACCATGACATTTCCCTGAACCTCGGCAGGAAAGAATTGTCATGCAATAAAAACACGATACCGCTTACCCCGAAAGAGTTTCTTTTAATGTATGCTTTTTTGGAAAAGCCGGATACAATCCTTACCCGTGAACAGCTTATGCAGAAAGTATGGGAAACGGATGCCCCGATTGAGCAGGGCAATGTGGATAATTATGTCTATTTTCTCCGCAAGCGCCTGCGGACACTGAACAGCGGCTGTTCCATTACGGCATCTTATGGTTCGGGGTATTTACTGGAGGTCTGCCATGATAAGAAACCTTAAACGGAAATTATACTTCCTTTTTGCCAGCAGCATTATGTTTGTCTTTACAATCGTATTTTTCCTGCTGGCATCCGAAAATATAGAAACCATGCAGAATGCGGAGCTGAATTTTGTTAACAGGCAGGCTACGAATCTTACCCTGCTTTTTGAGAACTCCACAAATTATGTGGAAAATTTAGAAATCTGCGAACAAAAATATGATTATATTTTCCGCTTATTTACAGAGCATGATGAACTTCTCTATGAAAGCGCTAATATAAAAGATGCAGCCGAAACGATTGACCTCTTTCTGGAAAAGCTGAAATTCATAGAATCCGTTGGCACCAATGAAGCCAGCTACAGCACCCAGAGCGGAACCCATACATTCCGCTCTGTAAATGGCAGGCCATATTATGGCATACTCTGTTCCATTTACACCAATGAGGGATACCTGAATCTTGCCATAGTAAAGGAGAAAAGCGGGATAACAGCTTTTTCCTCCACAGTCATGCATTATTTTCTGATATGGCTCATAGTCCTCATCGCCGTCCTGTTTGTATCAGTCCTGATCATCCGGCAGGCAATGAAGCCTACTGAAAAAGCCATGCAGAGCCAGAAAAATTTTATCGCTGACGTATCCCATGAATTAAAGACGCCCCTGGCAGTCCTGCTGTCTGCCACCGATGTCATTGAAACTTCCCCCGGCTGTACTACAGACATAAAAAACCACGCTGCCCTCATTGAAACTGAGATATCCCGAATGGCAAGGCTGATCCAGGACCTGCTCCTGCTTTCTTCCATTGATGCAGGGAACTGGATTTTCCATAAATCAAAAATAAATGCGGACACTTTGCTTATCAACCTATATGAAAAATTTGAGATTATCTGCCACAAGAAATCAATCGACCTGCAGATAAGGATGCCGGAAGAATGTTTTCCCCCTCTCTTCTCTGATGAAGACCGTCTGAACCAGATCATCAGCATTTTTCTGGACAATGCGATTTCCTATTCACCGGAACAGTCTTCTATTTTGTTGGAGGCTTCCATCAAAAAGAATAATCTGTCCATCAGCATCATAGATCACGGTATTGGAATCAGCGAGGAAGATAAGAAGCATATATTTGACCGCTTTTACCGGTGCGATAAGTCACGCACTAAAAAAGGCCACTATGGGTTAGGCCTTAGCGTTGCAAACGAACTGGTCTCACTCCTTGATGGGAAGATATATTTAAGTGATACCCCTGGGGGTGGATGCACTTTCACTATTGCTATACCTTATGGAAAATCAGAATAATTTTTCGTTCTAAAGGGGATCCGTACAGCTCCCCTTCCTTACTTATTCCATATCCCTGAACGTGCCAACCATTCCACCCACAAGACTCCACTGGCGCTGCATATAGGATTTCAGATTTTCCGTGCTTTGCCGATATGCCTCACAAGCCATTGACACTATCCCCTCTGCCACAGCAACATACTGTCCTGAAATTCAGCCGACACTTTCCCGGTATCTTTCAGCCATGAGAGATAAGACCGCACCGTGCTTCCCACCAACACATACTGCTCAAAATTCATGGAAAGACCATAGCCTTTGAAAACTTCCTGCAAAATACGCTCAAAGCACATCGGCTCCCAACAAATGGACAGAATCCTGTCCGCCACCTCATGCACCTTATCCCTGTTATAGCAGACAAGTTCTTTCACATCTGCCGAAGCATCCGCATGGGCGGGGACGAACATGGCCGCCTCCATCTGCTCTACTTTGTCCAGCGTTTCCAGATAAGCGCCCACATCATAGATAAAGGAAACCGCATATTGATGATGGCCTGGTGGTTGTTCTCCACATAATACTGCGGCACCTCGCCCTCATTCACCTTCTTCTGTTTGGTGAGGAAGTCCACCGTATACACTTTCTGCAGGAGCGCGTCGCCTTTGTATTTTTCATTCGTAAGGATGCTTTTGACCGTACTGGATGACCAGACCTCCTTTCCTCCGGGCGAAGGGATGCCCTCCGCCATCAGCAGCTTTGCAATTGCATGGGGCGAGCGCCCCTGCAGGAAGAAGCCGCAGATCCTGCGGTGAAGTGGTATACTAAAACTGGACACGGAGGGGGTAGATTTTGGACAGGATATATGCTAAGATTTAACACTGTCTATATAGTGCATAAACATTGTTCCCCCATTAAATGAACAGGAGGTTTACCAAATGAGTTACACAAGACAAGAACGGCTGGACATTGGAAAATAGATTTACAACAATGAAATAAGTAAAACTGACGCAGCCATAAAATACAGTATCAGCGAGGGAACAGCCAGGGATTATATGAGGCTGTACAGGGACGTAAACGGCCTTCCGCCAAAAAACAGAATACAAAAAGAAGAAAGCACTGTACAAATCAGTATGCACTCTTCTGAACCGGATCTGTCTGAATATGAATCCATGACAAAGGATGAACTGATTAAGGAATTGGTAAAATCCCGGATCAGTGAGGCGCGGTTAAAAAAAGGATACGAAGTGAAAGGGGATGGTGCAGCGAAGACCGTCACAATCTTCGACAACTGGAATATGAAATAATACTGGAATTATCCGGCGAATTTCCTGTCAGACTTTTATGTGAATCCATGGGTATCCGAAGGAGCAGTTTTTACTATTGGAAGAAACGTCTCTGCGATCCGGCCCCGAAAACAAAGGCTCTTGCCGACAATGTCATTCTGTTCCGGGAATACCATCTGAAATACCCGTCACATGGATACCGGTGGCTGAGCGTGAAAATAAGGCTGGACACAGGACTTAACATTTCAAATGCGTATGCGCATAAATGCTGTAAAATTGCAGGCATAAAAAGCAGGTCAAAGCATTACCGGTATAAAAAACCGGGCGAACCGCGAAAAATGTATCCGAACCTTATCCTGGCGGGGCTGAAAATTGATGGGCCGATGCAGTGCATTGTGAGTGATATGACAGCATTCCGGTTAAAGGGCGTATATTATGAGCTGACATTATACATGGATCTGTGGAACAACGAAATCCTGAGCCATTCACTGTCAGCAAAGCGCGGAGACCGCATGACGTATATCAGCGG
>VSNY01000135.1 GCA_009774535.1 Lachnospiraceae bacterium | reverse complement strand
AAAAGCCCCTTTTCGTGGGGAGGGGGATTCTATGCCCTTTTGCACCCTGCAGGTTCTACAATGCTTTCATACTTATAGATCTCGACTTGCTTTTTTCGCCAGTCAACGATCCAATACTCGTCTACCTCCTGCTCTCTGTACAGTTCTTTTTTTTCATTCCGGTCATAGTTTTCTGTTGAATCTGATAATACTTCCATAACAAAGCGGGGAGCATCGATAAATGTACTCCCGCGTCTCGATTTGATTCGACAATTGATCGAAGCGTCGGGTATTACTATTTTGCAGTCTCCTTCATCCGTTTGAAATCTATATTGGATATTATCAGAGAAAACATAACAGGTGCTATTCATTAATTGTTTTCTTACCGCAGCAACAAAATTAACAATAACTGTTGAATGCTCCGGCCTGGCTCCGGCCATATCTGTGATTTGTAAATTTAAGTCCATATATTTACCTGCCTTCCCTTATTATGATAGATTTATTATAACAGAAAATAATTTTTATTGCTATACATGCCAAGCCGTTCAGATCAATAATACTAAAAATACCTTCTTTTTTATACAGTCGTGTATTATTATTTTAAACTCTGGAAAGGAAATAATGATCTATGGAAAACAAAAAAATATTTTATGGATAGAAAAAACTCTCTTCTGGTAATGCTTGATTTTTTTTCGGATGTTCTTTATACTAATGGCAGATAAAATCCGCCCTTGCCCCCGCAGTCTCCGATAATGACAGCATACAATCTTCCCAAACAGCAAATACTAAAAACTAAGAAAGAATAAGGAAATCAGACGATGCCAGAAAAATCACATAAAATTACCCGCATTCTTCCAGGCAGCATTGCGCAGGAGCTGGAAATTGAACCGGGGGACGTCCTGCTGTCTGTCAATCAGACAGCGATCGAAGATGTCTTTGACTACCGCTACCAGCTTAATGAAGAATTTATTACGGTAACGATCCAAAAGCCGGATGGGGAAGAATGGGAATATGAAATCGAAAAGGAATACGATGAAGACCTGGGCATAGAATTTGAAAACGGCCTGATGGATGACTACCGCTCGTGCCGCAATCAATGCATTTTTTGCTTTATTGACCAAATGCCGCCTGGTATGCGTAAGACGCTGTATTTTAAAGACGATGATTCCAGACTCTCTTTTTTGCAGGGCAATTATATCACGCTTACAAATATGAAGGAACAGGATCTGGAACGGATGATCTTGTATAAATTAACGCCCGTCAATATCTCGGTTCATACGATGAATCCGCAGCTGCGTTGCAACATGTTAAATAACCGTTTTGCAGGCGAGGCGCTGGACAAAATGCGCCGTTTGTATGAAGCAGGGATGGAAATGAACGGACAGATTGTACTTTGCAAAGGGATCAATGACGGTAAAGAGCTGGAATACAGCATAGAAAAGCTGACAGCGTATATCCCGCATATGCGCAGCGTGTCCGTAGTTCCGGCGGGTCTGACCCGGTACCGGGACGGGCTGTACCCTTTGGAATTGTTTGACCGGCAGGATGCTGCCCAGGTGCTGCAGATGATCCACCGCTGGCAGGCAGTTTGTATGGAACGCTGGGGAATCCATTTTGTCCATGCTTCTGACGAATGGTATTTGCTGGCTGGGGAGGAATTGCCGCCGGCAGATCGTTATGACGGTTATTTGCAGCTGGAAAACGGTGTAGGTATGCTGCGTCTGCTGCTGGACGAGTTCCGGGAAGCGATGCGGGCAGACCGCGGCTGTTTTGGCAGTTCGTCAGAGGGAAGCGGATCTTGCGGGAAAGCAGGTTACGGCGCACAGGAAGAGCTTATTTCCATCGCAACCGGCAAGCTGGCGGCTCCGTATCTGGAACTGCTGGCGCGGGAATTTATGCAGCGGTATCCGCACAAACGTATCCAGGTATTTGCGATACGCAATGATTTTTTTGGAGAACAGATTACGGTTGCAGGTCTTTTAACGGGACAGGATCTGCTGCATCAGTTAAAAGACAAAGATCTGGGAGACCGTCTGCTGCTGCCATGCAGTATGTTGCGCAGCGGGGAGGAGACTTTTTTGGACGATATGACCGTATCGGAGCTGAAAAATGCTTTACAAGTCAAAACAGTTATTGTAAACTCTAACGGACAGGATTTATATGATGCACTGTTTTTGCCTGCCAGCAGATGATCCGCAGCCAGTCTTGAGTTTCCGGATGGAACAGCGGAGGCTCTGGCGGGTTTCAACTAAAGGAGATGAACATGAGCAAACCGATTGTAGCAATCGTAGGCCGTCCGAATGTAGGAAAGTCTACGCTGTTTAATGCGCTGGCCGGGGCCAGGATTTCGATTGTGCAGGATACGCCGGGAGTGACCAGGGACCGGATTTATGCGGATGTGTCCTGGACAGACCGGGACTTTACGATGATTGATACCGGAGGAATTGAACCGGAGAGCAAAGATGTGATTTTGTCGCAGATGCGCGAGCAGGCGCAGATTGCGATCGATACGGCAGATGTAATTATTATGATTACGGATGTGCGCCAGGGGCTGGTGGACGCGGATGCGAAGGTGGCGGATCTTTTGCGCCGCTCGAAAAAACCGGTCGTGCTGGCGGTCAATAAGGTCGATCATTTTCAAAAATTTATGATGGACGTCTATGAGTTTTATAACCTGGGCCTGGGAGAGCCGGTGCCGATTTCGGCAGCGTCCAGACTGGGGCTGGGAGATTTATTGGATGAGATTGTAAAGTATTTTCCTGCGAATCAGAAAGAAGAGGAAGCGGATGAACGGCCAAAGATCGCGATTGTAGGAAAACCGAACACAGGCAAGTCTTCTCTGGTAAATAAGCTGTGCGGCAAGGACCGCGTGATTGTATCGGATATCGCCGGGACGACGCGTGACGCGGTTGATACGGAAGTAACGTATCACGGACAGGAATATGTTTTTATCGATACGGCCGGGATTCGCCGGAAAAATAAGATTAAGGAAGAGATTGAGCGCTACAGCATTATCCGCGCGGTGACCGCCGTGGAACGCGCGGACGTGGTGATTTTAATGATCGACGGCGTGGAGGGCGTGACGGAGCAGGACGCAAAAATTGCAGGCATTGCTCATGAACGGGGCAAAGGAATTATAATTGCCGTCAACAAATGGGATCTTGTGGAAAAAGATGACAAGACGATTTACCGCCAGACGCAGCGCATCCGCCAGGTACTGAGTTTTATGGCGTATGCGGAGATTATGTTTATTTCCGCAAAGACCGGGCAGCGGCTCAATAAGATGTTTGAACGGATTGATCTGGTGATCCAGAATAACAATATGCGTGTTGCAACCGGAGTGCTGAATGAGATTGTTACGGAAGCGGTAGCGATGCAGCAGCCGCCGTCGGACAAAGGGAAACGGTTAAAGATTTATTATATGACGCAGGTAGCGGTAAAGCCGCCGACGTTTGTGATTTTTGTTAATTACAAAGATCTGATGCATTTTACGTACTTAAGATATCTGGAGAACCGGATTCGCGAAGCGTTCGGGTTCCGCGGGACGGCGCTGAAATTTTTTATCCGTGAGCGGAAGGAGGATGGCAAATGACAGCAGCACGTTTGATTGCCGTGGTAATCGGCTATCTGTTCGGCTTATTTACGACCGGGTACTTTTATGCAAAGCATGTCCACGTAGATATCCGAAATATGGGCAGCGGGAATATCGGGACGACGAATACGTTTCGCACGCTGGGCAAAAAAGCGGGAATTATCGTATTTTTGGGCGACGGGTTTAAGGGCGTATTTGCGGTGCTGCTCGTATGGCTGATTTATCACAGCCGTTACCCGGATGGAATCAAAATACTGGAAGCGTATGCGGGCCTGGGCGCGGTGCTGGGACATAATTTCCCTGTGCATTTAAAATTCAAAGGCGGCAAAGGAATCGCGACGACGGCGGGTATGATGCTGGCGTTTTGTCCATGGGCGGTTCCGGTGTGCCTGGTACTGTTTACACTTAGTATTTTTGTGAAAAAATACGTTTCGGTAGGTTCGCTGCTTGTCTGCATCGGCTTTTTTGTGCAGACGGTTATTTTCGGGAAAAACGGTATGCTGGGCGCGCCGCCGCAGGCGCTGACGGAGATCTTTGCTGTGGTCGGAGCGGTCTGCGTGCTGGGCTTAATCCGTCATCAGTCGAATATCAAAAGGCTGTTAAGCGGTACCGAGAATAAAGTATTTGTGCATGAAGAGAATCAGTAATTCGGGAAAGGAAACAGAAGTAAGACGATTATGGCAAAAATAGGAATAATTGGTGCGGGAAGCTGGGGTACAGCTCTGGCAGTTGTGCTGGATAAAAACGGGCATGCAGTCACGGTATGGTCCGCGCTTGAAGCGGAAGTTCAAATGCTCAAAGAACATCAAGAACATCTGGAAAAGCTGCCGGGAGTAAAACTGGCGGAAAAGATTCGGTTTACGTCCGATTTAAAAGCCGCCATTGACGGGATGGACGCGCTTGTGCTGGCAGTTCCTTCCATGTATACGAGACAGACGGCCCGCAGCATGGCGCCGCATACAGCGGACGGACAGCTGGTCATCAGCGTTGCCAAAGGGATTGAAGAAGAAACGCTGCTGACGCTGTCACAGATCATAGAACAGGAAATTCCGCGGTCCGTCACCGCGGTTCTGTGCGGGCCGTCCCATGCGGAAGAGGTCGGACGCGGCATGCCTTCTGCGCTGGTGGCCGGGGCAAAGAGCCGGGAAACGGCGGAGCGTGTGCAGCATTACTTTATGAACGAGTCGTTCCGGGTGTATACAAGCCCGGATGTAACCGGCATGGAAATCGGAGCTTCTTTAAAAAATGTAATTGCGCTGGCAGCCGGCATGGCGGATGGGCTGGGATACGGAGATAATACAAAAGCAGCGCTGATTACAAGAGGCATCAATGAGATCGGCCGCCTGGGACTTGCGATGGGCGCGAAATACGAGACGCTGAGCGGACTGACCGGGATCGGCGACCTGATCGTGACCTGCGCGAGCATGCACAGCCGTAACCGCAGGGCAGGGATCTTGATGGGCAAAGGCTATACGATGCAGCAGGCGATGGATGAGGTAAAAATGGTCGTAGAGGGTGTTTATTCCGCCAAAGCAGCCATGGGGCTTGCCAGAACCTACGGCGTGGATCTGCCGATTATCGAACAGGTCAATGCGGCGCTGTTTGAAAATAAGCCGGTAAAAGACGCTGTCTACGAATTAATGACCAGGGACAAAAAGGCCGAGAATGAGGAACTTGCCTGGGAGTAGCGGCGTCCGGATTTTGGAAACATAGAAATTATAGAAATATGATAAAAGTGCAGAATCGAATAGGATCAGATAGGATCAAGCAGGGTATGAATTATAAACAGGCAAGGGATTTTATTACGGAAATAAGCAAGTATGGGAGTGTTTACGGTCTTTCCAGTATCCGGGCGCTGATGGAGCGGCTTGGGAATGTGCAGGAGCGTCTGCGCATTCTGCATGTGGCAGGCACAAACGGCAAAGGTTCCGTCTGTGCCATGCTGGCAGCGGTTTTGCAGGCAGCCGGATACCGGACAGGCGTCTACGCGTCTCCGGCAGTATGGGAATCGGAAGAAATTATTAAAGTAAATGGACAAGTTATTTCGCAGGAGGATTTTGCAGCGCTTGCACAGAAAGTGCAGGCGGCATGCAGGGATCTGTTCGCAGAGGGGTTGCCGCATCCAACAGCTTTTGAAGTGGAGACAGCAATCGCTTTTTGCTTTTTCGATCAGCAGGAGTGTGATTATGTAGTATTAGAAACCGGGCTGGGCGGTGCGTCCGATGCGACGAATCTGATTACACATCCGGTCTGCAGCATTCTTACGTCGATCAGCATGGATCATATGGCGCTTTTGGGAAATACGCTGGAAGAGATCGCGGCGGCAAAAGCAGGAATTATCAAACCCGGATGCCCCTGCGTATCCGCGCCGCAAAATCCCAAGGCGGCCCGTGTGCTGGCGCAGGCAGCGCAGGAAAAAGGGAGCGTGTTGCGTATGGCCGATCCATCCCGCATACAAGTCTTTTCTTATGATGGGCAAAAAAGCTGGTTTGAGGCAGATGTGGAGCCGCAAATCACTTTATATGGGCAGGAGAAACCTCAGCCGGCAGCCTGTCAGGAACGATGGTCGGGGACGCTCGGACTGACCGGAGCGTGTCAGAAAGAAAATCTGGCCTGCGTGCTGGAAGTCGTGCGCCTTTTGCGGGAACAGGGGATACGGATTACGCGGGACGCATTTTTGAAAGGGCTTGCCGGGGTGCATCTGCCGGGGCGTATGGAACAGATTGGGAACCATCCGGATTTTTATCTGGACGGGGCGCATAATGAAGGAGCTGCATACTGTCTGCGGGAAACGGCAGAACATTGTTTTGCAAATCGGCGCATAGTCTTTATTCTTGGTGTATTTGCAGATAAGGAATACGAAAAAGTGCTAAAGATGATGCTGCCGTATGCCGCTGCCGTATTTACCATAACCCCGGATCATCCGCGGGCGCTGGATGCGGAGCAGCTTGCAGGCCAGGCGCGTTTGTTCTGCCAGTCAGTAACTTCCGTACCAGATCTGGCACAGGCGGCGGCACAAGCGGAGCAGGCGGCCGGGGACGACGGTGTGGTGCTGGCGTTCGGGTCGTTTTCTTATCTCGCAGATCTGAAAAAAGCACGAAAAGTAGAAAGCAGGCAAAAAAATGGATGAAAACAAGATTAGGGAAGGTGTACGGCTGCTGCTGGAAGGGATCGGAGAAGATCCTTTGCGGGAAGGTCTGATCGAAACCCCGCAGCGGATCGCAAGAATGTATCAGGAGATCTATGCGGGTCTTAAGCAGGATGCAGCGGAGCCGCTGTCTAAGACGTTTCATACGGAACAGACAGATATGGTGCTGGAAAAGGATATTTCGTTTTATTCAACCTGTGAACATCATCTGCTGCCATTTTACGGAAAAGCGCATGTGGCCTATCTGCCGCTTGGAAAGGTAGCAGGACTGAGCAAGCTGGCGCGTACCGTAGAAGTGTATGCCCGCAGGCCGCAGTTGCAGGAGCGCATGACGGCGCAGATTGCGGACGCTATGATGGAACATCTGCAGCCGCGGGGAGTCATGGTTATGCTGGAAGCAGAGCATATGTGTATGACGATGCGAGGGATTAAAAAACCGGGCAGCAGAACGGTTACTTATGCGGCCAGAGGATTGTTTGCGGAAAATGAGATGCTGCAGGCCAAATTTTTTCAGATGGCTGCAAGGCAGTAACAGGATTGTATAAAAAATCAGCCAGAGAGAGGATATCAAATATATGAGAATAGGTACCAAAGAATTTGATACAAAAAACAAAACATATGTCATGGGCATTTTAAACATGACGCCAGATTCTTTTTCTGACGGCGGCAAATGGAACCGGATGGACCGGGCGCTGGCGCATGCAGAGCAGATGATCCGAGAAGGTGCGGATCTGATTGATGTGGGCGGTGAATCGACAAGGCCCGGTTATGTACAGGTAACCGATGAAGAAGAAATCGAACGTACAGCGCCTGTCATCGAGCAGATCCGGGCGCATTTTGATATACCAATCTCGATTGATACGTATAAAAGCGCAGTAGCAAAAGAAGCGGTTGCAAAAGGAGCAGACTTGGTAAATGATATCTGGGGTCTGAAATATGACGCCGCCCTTGCAGGAGTGATTGCGGACACGGGCGCGGCCTGCTGTCTCATGCATAACCGCAGACAGGCAGAGACACATCCGTATCAAAATCTGATGCAGGATCTGGTACAGGATCTGCAGGAATCGGTTGCGATTGCTGACAGCGCGGGCATTCGGAACGAACAGATCATCCTGGACCCGGGAATTGGTTTTGCAAAGACATACGAAAATAACCTGGAAATTATCCGCAGCCTGGAACAGCTGCAGACGCTTGGATTTCCGGTGCTGCTTGGCGCCTCACGCAAATCGGTGATCGGACTTTCTCTGGATCTGCCGGCGTCAGAGCGGTTGGAAGGCACGCTTGTCACAACGGTGTTTGCGGTGATGAAGCAGTGCGCATTTGTACGGGTACATGACGTGAAAGAAAATGTGCGGGCCGTCCGTATGGCCGAGGCAATAGCTGGCAAATATTTGCAGCAGTTCAGATTATCTATATAATTGTTACAAATATTTGCCTTGAAACGCAGATTAAAAACTGTTACAGTATGGTTGAGAAATCTGCATAAACGTAACCGTTCACACTCATGGAACGGTTACGCTTAAACAGCAATTGGAAATACAAGGGGAGGAAAAAATTGATGGATCAGATTATTATTCAGGATTTGAGCATCTATGCAAAGCATGGCGTATATATGGAGGAAAATATTTTAGGGCAGCAGTTTCTGGTATCCGTTTATCTGGATCTGGATCTTTCCAGGGCCGGGCAGACGGATAACCTGGAAGATACGATCGATTACGGAAAGGTCTGCCATTTTGTGACAAATTACATGCAGTCCCATACATTTAAGCTGATTGAGGCGGCAGCGGAGCATCTGGCGCAGGAACTGCTGTTAAAATATATGCAGGTAAAAAAAATCCGGATCAAAGTAAAGAAACCATGGGCGCCAATCGGGCTTCCAATAAAAAATGTCTGCGTAACAGTAGACCGCACGCGCCACAGTGTTTATTTATCGCTGGGTTCTAATCTGGGAGACCGTCAGGCATATCTGCAGCAGGGGATCAAAGAGCTGGACGCGCTTTCTTCCTGCAAAGTTTGCGAGCAGTCTCAAATCATCGAAACAGAGCCTTACGGCAATGTCCCGCAGGATCGTTTTTTAAATTGTGTGATCCGTATAGATACCGTGCTAAAACCGGAACAGCTGCTGGAAGAACTGCATAAGATCGAAGCAAACGCGGGAAGGACCAGAGAAGTACACTGGGGACCGCGCACGCTTGATCTGGATATTTTATTTTATGATCACATCACAGTGAATACGCCAGAGCTTACGATTCCGCATGCGGATTTGCATAACCGGGATTTTGTCTTAAAACCGCTTTGCGAAATCGCCCCGTGGTATCAGCATCCGATTCTGCATCAGACGGTGCGGCAGCTGTGCGGCCAATTGGTGAAAGATTATGACTGGCTATAAAAAGGACGCTGATGCAGCAGCAGGAAAGCTTACCTGGCAGGGGCTTTTTTATGCGGCTGCGCCAGCGTTTCTTTATACGGCCTTGACGAATGCTGTCCACAGCCTGCTTGCAGCCAGCGGGCGGTTTTCTTCTGGTATCCGGCTGCAGGCGGTGTCAGTGTCGGTGTGCCTGCTTTTGTTTCTCTGGTATGCCGTCCGCGTACGGCTGGCAGTGCGCAGTGCAGACAGGAGAAAGAGCGTGTACCGGTATCCGGCGGCTTTTTGTTATGTGATCGCGGTTGTCATGTGCGGAATTGTGAATAACTATCTGTTTTCGATGATTATGTCTGTTGTCAGAAATTTTTCTTCAGGCTATTTTGAAGTAGTAAAGGTATTTTACACGAATGATCTGTGGATAGAGATTCTGACACTCTGCATGATCGGGCCTGCGGCGGAAGAGCTGGTTTACCGCGGATTCGTGTATCAGCGGCTGCGGGAAAGGGGATCGCAGGCAGCGGCGGCAGTGTGGTCGGCGTTTCTGTTCGGGCTGATGCACTTTAATCTGGTACAGGGGGTGTACGCGTTTATACTTGGGATTTTGCTGGCGCATATTGTGGAACGGACAGGAGGCTTGGCAGCGGCTGCGGCAGCTCATATGGCGGCAAATCTGGTATCAGTACTTTGGACGGAGACGGATTGGCTGGATCTGTTAAATCAGAGCGGGAACAGGCAGTATGCGGCGGCATTGATTTGTCTGGCACTGATGGGAATTTTTCTGTCTTACGGAAACCGGATGACGCAGCGAGAAAAGAGTCGGACAGCAGAGCAGAATGGGATAAAGAAATAGGAATGGATGAAAGAAATTGCAAGATTTCATCATGAAAAGGCGAGTGCTTTCGATCGGCGGAAAAAGTCTTGTAGAATATACTTATATTTTTCTTGTTGGCTACTATATGTTCTCAAATGAGAATGTAATCAACGAAATAGAAAAATGGAAATGGATGTTCTTTTGTATAGGGGTAACAGCAACGATTTTCAATGTATATATGTCTATTTGGTCAGATACACAGCAACCATTGTTACATACGACTGCTAATTATGTATCAGAATGGTTTATGATTAGTTCCTTGTTAGGGACTGGAAAAGGGTATTTGAATTTTAACGGGAAAATAGCAAAATATATGTCAAAAAGGTCATATACTTTTTATATTTTTCATTTTATTTGGGTGGTGTTGTTCCAAGATCTTTTATATAATGTATGTAGTGGTAATATAATGTTGCTATATATTTTACCAGTGCTTTTTGCATATGGGGCAACATTGCTATGTTGCGAGATTTGTAACAGAGTCTCTTTCTTATCTTTCCTTAGATGATTTCGTATTTTTAAGAGAAGAACTAAAAACTGAATATTATTTATCTTTAGGTAGCGATGATCTTAACAGAAAATCAGCTGCCTTTTTATTTTCAGAAACCATCAACACAGTACAGAAAGAATGACGTATCAGAAATGATTGAAAGCAAAATCCCCTGTAACAATCAACTCCCCAAAAGAAAAACTTTCATCTTTGAATATAGGAAAAAAATTTATCCTATTATTGAATACATATATTTCAGCTACTCTTGATAAATC
>VSNY01000134.1 GCA_009774535.1 Lachnospiraceae bacterium | reverse complement strand
GAACTATATACTAGAATAAATGTGATGAACGAATTTCATTAACCGCCTAAAACCTATCTCCATCCTTCTTCTAACAATGGAGATAGGTTTTTTTTAACCCTTCCCTTATTGTTCCATCTGCCCCAGCAACGCCTCAATCTCCTCACGCCCCGCCAGCCAGGAAGTAAACGCTGTCGCGCTTCCGGCAGCGGTTCCAAGCTGTAATGCATATGCGTAGCTGCCGCTTTTCAGATATCCAGCTAAAAATCCCGCAACCATCGAATCACCTGCTCCAACCGAATTTACAACCACGCCTTTTGGCGGCCGCCGCTGAAATACTTCGCCCGTTTCGGCCACCAAAATCGCTCCGTCTCCGGCCATCGATACCAATACATTACAGGCTCCCATCTCCTGCAGTTTTTTGGCATAAGTAATAATTTCTTCCTCAGACGTTAACGTCACCCCGAACATTTCACCCAGCTCATGATTATTCGGCTTAATGAAAAACGGATGGTATTTCAGCACTTTTAATAACAGATCCTGCGTCGCGTCTACGGCAATACGTACGCCTTTGCCGTCCAGCCGTTTCATCATCCGCTCATAGATATCATCCGGCAGCGTATTTGGAATGCTGCCGGACAACACCAGCACGTCTCCGCTGTCAAGTGCATCCGTTTTTTCAAACAGCTGACGGATCTGCTCTTCGGGGATCAAAGGACCCTGGCCGTTGATTTCAAATTCCGATGCTGCCTTTACTTTTACATTGATCCGGGTCATACCTTCAGGAAGCGGAATAAAATCTGTATCACAGCCATATTCCCGCAGCATCTGTTCCATCGCAACTCCGGTAAATCCTGCCCGGAATCCAAGCGCGCGGCTTGCAAGCCCCAGTTCAGACAAAACAACTGCCACATTGTTCCCTTTTCCGCCTGCATATACATATTCGGATGAAGTCCTGTTCACCGCATCCTTTTGAAAATGCTCCACCTGCACAACATAGTCCAAAGATGGATTAAATGTCACTGTATAAATCATCCCTTTTTCCTTTCCAAACATCTGTTTTGATTATGTTATTCAAACGGATACACCAAACCCCACTGGCCGCGCACGGCTGTAAGTGTTTTCATAACGTCCCGTACCAGATCAAGGTTTTCCTGCCCGCTGTGATTTCTTACATAATCCTGCATATCCTGCACCTCATACAGCAATGCGTCCTCTGTCCGTCCGGCTTCTACCACTTCGGTATGCCCGTCAGAAGTATACGTGATCACTGCACGCTGCGCCCTTGGATAATTATCGATTTCAATAAATCCTTTTTCTCCTGCAATAACACCGCGCTTCGGCTGCTTTGCGCGCATCGAAAGCGCAATGACGGCCATTTCTCCGTCCGGATTTTTTAAAAGGATGCCGCTTGTCTCGTCCACGCCGGTCTCAAAATAATTAGCCGTCGTCAGCACGGTATCCGGACAGCTCTTCATAAAATACCGCGCAAACGATACGGCATATACGCCGATATCCAAAAGCGCCCCTCCGGCCAGTTCCTTGGAAAAAAAGCGGTTATGTACATTATATTCCTTGCAGCTGCCAAAATTTACCTGCACCATTTTTATTTCACCGATGGCGCCGTCCTCGATTTTCTGTTTTAGTTTTTGATACAAAGGCATATGCAGCAGCGTTGTCCCGTCGCATATCACCAGCCCTTTTTCCTGCGCAATGGCAACGCAGGCTTCCAGCTGCCTGCTGTTAACGGTAATGGACTTTTCGCAAAATACATGCTTTCCCGCTTTTAATGTCTCCATCATCCACAAATCATGAGAATTGTGCGGCGTCGCGATATAGACGATATCGATCTGTTCATCCGCAAGCATTTCCTGTACACTGCCATAAGCTTTTGCCGCGTCAAACTCCTGGCGGAATGTCTCCGCTTTTTCCATACTCGTACCACAAACCGCATAGATTTCCCCATTCACTGCTTTTAATGCCGCTCCCATCTCATGCGCAATCTGTCCGGTTCCTAAAATTCCCCAATTCAGCCGTTCCATGTTCCATTGCTCCTTCCTAAATTTACGATCTTCCTGCTTTTATCGCCGTTTGTACGAATCTGCATCCAAAGCTATGATCTTTCGATCACTTGTATCCCATCATGCTTTGCAATAACCGCCTTGGACGCAATCTGATAAAACAAGGAATGCCCGCCCAGCCCCGCAATCCGGTCCAAATCCGCTGCCAGCTTCCCCAGGTCTTCCACGCATTGGAATCTGGCTTCCAGCAAATAATTCCCGTCATCGCTGACTAAGATTCCCGCCTTGCCGTCCGAATGACGCTGCGTAACCTCTGCGCCCAGCTGCGACAGCCGTTTTTGGACATAACTGACTGCCGGGCGAAGCGCTTCCACAGTTACCGGATCAGTAAAAGACAGTCGTTCTTTCAGTTTCGTTTCGTCTGCCAGCAGCACATAGTCGTCCGCCATACAGGCAACAATCTTTTCTCTTGTATGAATTCCACCGCAGCTTTTCCATGCATTCAGCTGTATATCCAATTCGTCACAACCGTCAAATGCAAGATTCACCGTATCCGTCATAGCAAGCGGCAGCGTCGGAATCCGGTGTTCCACGCACAGCCGCAGCGTATCCTGCGATGGCGTCACTGCCTGGATTTTTTTGCTTCCTTTTGCAATCTCGTGAATCAGAAGGGCGACGGTAGAGCCGCCTCCCAGTCCGATCACCATGCCATCCTGAATCATTTCATACGCTTTTTGCGCACATCTTTGTTTCATCAAAACCCCCCTGTCCGGACATGCTCTAATGTTCCGTGAATGTATCCTGATGTTTCAGCGGCTTTTTCAGCACCGCCAGAATCAGACAGCCGACTACCGATCCAATCAAAATCGCCAATGCGTACATAAACGGGTTACCAATTGTCGGCAGTACGAAAATACCGCCATGCGGCGCCCGTAAGGTACAGCCAAACAGCATAGATAACCCGCCTGCCGTTGCGGAACCGGCAACACAGGACGGAATGACACGCAGCGGATCATTTGCCGCAAACGGAATTGCCCCTTCGGAAATAAACGACAGCCCAAGCAGATAGTTTACCATGCCGGATTCCCGTTCTTTCTGTGTAAAACGGTTTTTAAAAAATGTCGTACATAGCGCAATGACCAGCGGCGGAATCATCCCGCCTGCCATAACAGCCGCCATAATCTCAAAATTACCTTCCGCCAGCTGGGAAGTGCCGAATACATAAGCAGTCTTATTCACCGGGCCGCCCATATCCACAGACTCCATACCAGCTACAATCATACCAAGCAGCACTTTGCTCGTTCCGCTCATACTGTTTAAAAATCCTGTAAGCCCATCGTTAATCATGCCCATGAACGGATTGATCAATGTGGTAACTGCAGAACCAGCAAAAATACCGAATACCGGATAAATAATCATCGGCCGTACACTGTTCAGCGACTGCGGCAGCTTTGCCGTCAGTTTCTTTAATAATAATACCAAATATCCCGCTGCAAAACCAGCAAATAACGCGCCCAAAAATCCTGCGTTTACACCCCCGCCCGCCGGGTTTGCAAAGGTCGAACCACTCTTAGCCACAAGTCCTGCCACAAAGCCTACAGCCAGCCCCGGACGGTCTGCAATGCTCATTGCGATATAACCGGACAAAACCGGCAGCATCATTCCAAAGGAAAACTCGCCAATTGTTTTAAAATAGGCCGCTACTGGCGTATTTTTTCCAAAATTAGCCGGATCAATGCTGTAATCATCCAGCAGAAACGCCAGCGCAATCAGGATGCCTCCTCCGATTACAAATGGCAGCATATGTGAAACGCCATTCATCAGGTTCTTATAAATGCGCCGTCCGATCCCTTCTTCCTCCGAAGCGTCGTCGGATGCCTGCGCCGCGCCGCTGTGATGGTAGACTGGAACATTTCCGCTGACCGCCTGGCGGATCAGATCTTCAGCCTTATGTATCCCATCCGCCACTTTCGTAATGATCACTGGCTTTCCGTCAAACCGCGCCAGATCTACTTTTTTATCCGCCGCGATAATAATACACTCCGCATTTGCCACATCCTCTGCCGTCAGCACATTTTTTGCCCCGTCTGCGCCCTGCGTCTCGACTTTAACCGGAATTCCCAGTTCTTTCCCTTTCAGATCCAGACTTTCCGCTGCCATAAACGTATGCGCTATGCCAGTCGGGCAGGCAGTAATCGCCAGCACCCGGAACCCTCCTTTGGCGCTTTCCTGCGCTTTTTTCTCATTTTTCCCATCCAACTCATCCTCTTTTTTATCTATAAATTGGATAAACTGTTCTGCTGTTTCGGCCTTTACAAGCGTTTCTTTAAATTCCGTATCCATCAGAATGGTCGATAATTTGGCCAGCGCCTCCAGATGGACATTCGCCCCGGTCTGCGGCGCAGCGATCATAAAGAGCAAATTCGCCGGTTCGTCATCTAAAGACTCATAATCTACGCCATCCTTGACCACCATTGCCGCTAGTCCTGCCCGTTTTACCGCATCACACTTTGCATGCGGAATGGCAATCCCTTCCCCGATGCCGGTCGTCCCTTCCTCTTCTCTGGCCAGCACGCCTTTTTTGTAGGCTTCCCTGTCCTTTAAGTTACCGGATTTCTCCATAAGGCGCGTCATATAGTCGATCGCTTCCGCCTTAGAACCAACGCTGGCATTTACGTCGATTGCCTGTAAGTTGAGCAATTCACTGATTCTCATTCCTGCTTCCTCCTTCATTTTGATTTGTCAATTATGCCAAAAACCCTGTTTCCTGTCCCTGGCGCGGCATATGCAACAGCCGCATACCATTTTCTATCGCGATATCAATTTTTGTATCTTTAGTATATCACGAAATTAATTATTGTCAATTTGTTTTGTGCGAAAACTGTTTTTTCTGCATATTATACAATATTAGTGCTTTTTATGGCCAAAAATACAGATTTTATTGTTGATATTGCATATATTTCAGAAAGGAGACGAATTAGAAAATATTTATCCAAAACCAAGATAATAATTTACACAAATACCGTTATATGAAAATAAATTACATCTCTATAAATTGGCACAGATGCTTAAGAACAGTTTCTTACATAAAACGCAAAAAGATTCTGCTGATTGACCGAATGGATCTGGTGTTTTCTGACTGACAAAGATTCGGGATTGTTCCATCAGACAGCGCTGCCGGGTCTTGACAAATACTAAAAATACGTTATGATTAATGCATGAAAATAAGTTTCGTGCAGGAGGAATCACATGGAAAAGCAGCAGTCTGTTATGGACACGATCCATATTTTGTATGACAGCTTTTTTGAACAGGAAAAAAAGATTGCAAATTATATCATACAAAACCATACAGAAGCAATCAACCAGACAATTGGCGAACTGGCGGAAACCTGCGGAACAAGTGTTGCCACAGTCTCCCGGTTCTGCCGTAAATGCGGCGTGGATGGTTTTCATCAGCTGAAAATTATGCTGGCAAAAGAAATCGCGGACAGCAGTACGGATTTGCCAGTCTCAAACCATATTTCCAGAACGCAGATCGGGCAGTCGCTCCAAAATATTCTGGCAAACAAAATAGACGAGATACGCCAGACAATTTCACTAATGGATGAAAAACAGCTGAACCAAATTTTAGACTACATAAAATCAGCAAGGATTGTCCAGTTTGTAGCGGTGGGCAATACGATACCCGTCGCGCTGGACGGGGCGTTTAAGTTCAATGAAATCGGAATCAAGGCTATAGCCGGAACCATCTGGGAGACGCAGCTTGCGTTTTCACTTTCACTTGGCCGGGACGATGTAATGATCGCAATCTCCAATTCCGGCGAATCCAGACAGGTCGTAAAAATGGTGCGGGAAGCCAAGCGCAACCATGTGGTGACGGTTGGCATTACGAATAATCCGAATTCTACCGTTGGACAGTCTGTAGATTATCATATTCAGACGGCAACAAGAGAAAAGCTGTTTTTAAATGAGATATGTTTTTCCAGAGTATCGGCTATGACAGTGATTGAGGTGCTGTATTTATTTCTGACCGTTGGACAGGAACGAAGTTATGACCGCGTCAGTAAGTGCGAGAGCCTGATTGCGGACGAGAAGTTGTAAGGTGGAAAGGAGTCTTGTCGCCAGAACCGGCTGTGATACCATTACACTGGCACACGAACAGATGCCCGTTATATGGGATCTGCCCGTGACGTTGTTTCCAGAATGATAAAATACTTTGCCAGCGAAGGTATCGTAAAGGTTTCCCGGGGAGACATTCAGATTTTGGATAAAAAACGCCTGCGTAAATTAACGCTTTGCGGATGATCCGGCATGTTCCGCTTTGCAAATCAGCTGCGTTATCGTTCCCATCGGACAGTATACGCACCAGGAACGGGGTTTGAATAACAGCATTGTAACAAACCCCAGTACTGTGGAGGTAAGCATAACGCTGTAAAATCCAAAGGCAAACTGTGCAACACCATCTGAAAACAGCGTACCATGATACGCCCAATGCCAGGGCAGCTGAAACGTCCACAGCAATGTTACAACGGCGCTCAGATCTTTCCCTCCCGCAAACACCAGATACGTATTCCACAGCATTAAAAAGAACATTACAAAGAAAAAAATCAAAAATCCATAGCGGAAAAACGCAGACCGCATCCATTTTGGTATATCTTTTTTACGTGAAAACCCAAACCTGCCGCCAACCAGCGCAAACAGCTGGCCCCTGCCGCAATACTTATTACAATAGGCTTTATTGCCCTTGATCATTGCGATCAGCAGCGGAATAAAAAAGCATAAAAGTCCCAGCCAGGCAAACAGGATATTGAAAAATCCAAGAATCAGATAAGTAAGCGAGACAACCCAAAGGTAATCATACCATTTCTTTTTTGTTCTCATGCTTCCAACACCTCCAGTTTGAGAATACTTGCGGGACATTCTTTGACGCATTTTCCGCACCCGACGCACAATTCTTTGCTGATGACGGCGCAGATCCCGTTTGGGATGGAAATGGCGTTTCTTGGACAGACTTTCATGCAGCATCCGCAGGCAACACATTCCCGGATGCTGACAACGGCTCTTCGTTTTGCCATATTTCTAAGCTCCTTCTGTTTTTGAATACTATACAGAAAAAAATACAATCGTTCAGTGACAAAGTCACAGAACCGGAAACGTAACGTTCCTGTATCAGTCTATACCAATTTTAATCCCGCCCCGTCGTTCCGTTGGCTGCACGATCACCGATACCGGCTGGTTGCCGCTCCACTCGAATGCATAAGATTCCCCGGACGCCTGCCCGATAAAGGTCTTCCAGTTAATATCCGCCTTAATCTGCGGATCACAGTAGCCGGACTGGCTCATCCAGCAGATCACGGCATCCGGATCTACCGAAAGCGTATTGCGGGTATGGGTGTTGCTCAGCACGATCGGATTGCCGTTGGAAAGTACGGCGACATAAGAATTATTTCCATTTCCGGTCAGAATGGTTGTTGCGAACCCTTTCTGCGACAGAACACCGCAGCCGATAAAACGGACTTCGTATTGACATTCCTGTGTAAAAGCCAGAATATTTTCCGATTCCACAGAGATAACTTCTCCCGGAGCCAGCTGATAGACTACGACATGCTGACTGTCAACCGCATAATAAGTGACGGAACTGCCGTTTAACATCACTTTCATTAACGGAATATTTTCACCTGTCACACGCCGGATCAAGGAGCCAAACGCAGCCTGCGCAAAATTATTCTGCGGCCCGAGCAGCAGTTTTTCAAATTTGTAGTTTTTCCCGCCCGCACTGTCACCAGCGATAAAAGAGCCTGCTTTCGCAATTAAAACATCACTGCCGCTGCAGGTTACTTTCAGGGTTAATTCATTTACCGTTTCAAATGTTAACATGATAAACCTCCTAATCACTTACTTCTACACCATACCATTCACAAAGCCCGGCCAGATCCCTGGCAACGCCGTTTCCGACCGCATGGAATTTCCAACTGCCCTTATATTGGTAAATTTCACCGATTACCATAGAGATCACATTGGAATAGTATTCCGTCATCTGATAACTGGCACACTCCTGACCGGAACTGTCCAGAATACGAATATAAGCATCCTGCATCATCCCAAAATGCAGCCTTTGGGAAAAAGCTTCGTTGATCGTCAATACAAACACAATTTTTTGGACCGCTGGATTTAATTTCCGAAAATCAACAGTAATCACTTCACGGTCCGTGGACGAACCTGCTGCAAACAGACAGCTGCCGTCCGGGCTTTGGGTCTGCCCGTAAAAAACAAACCAGGAATCGCCAATCACTTTCCCATCCGCCCCCAGTAAAAAAGCGGATACATCGGCATCACACCGCTGATCAGATGCATTCCAGCCAAAACAGGCTTTAAACCGTCCATTAGAATTAGAAGCTTCAGCTGTTCCAAGCGGAATCTTCTGCCCTTTTTGGACAGGTTTTTGAAACGGCGGCAGCTGGCGACGGACTGGTGCTGGCGACGACGCTGCCGCAGATCGTGACGGTCTGGCAGGTGCTGGCGACGCTGCTGCCGCAGATCGTGACGGTCTGACTGGCGCTGGCGGCGGACTGGTCTGTACTGGATGGTTATGAAAAGGCGCTGCCTGCTGTGCGTGCTTTGCAGCGGATTTGTTAAGCGTCTGAATCGTCCGGGCTGTATAGGAATTTTGCATGCGGGTCTGATTGATGGATAAAAGAGAAGACTGTTGTATCGGTTCTTTGGATTTCATAACAATATGGATCATGCTGCCTCCTGCTGATGCGGTAAAAGCGCCGCTTCGTATGTTGATAGCTGTATTATAGCAAACAGAGACCAGAGTGTAAAGATTTTCATATTTTATTTATACTTGCAGATGTAAACAATGGATTTATTTTAATAAATCTGACAATACTTCTTCTGTATATCCCTGATCCGTAATCCATTTGATCATAGATTGGATTTTAGCTTCATATGCTTGTTGTTTTACTTCATATGCCTGTTTCACTTTTTATAACTCTCATCTGCTTGCCGCTTTTCCATTTCATAGCGCTTTGCTGCCTGCGCTAACGCCTGTTTCTTCTCCTCTTCTCATTCCCGTCGCTCTTCCTGCCGGATCAGCCATTCTACTTTATTCATACTGATTTTCTCCTTTATTTTGTTTGCTGTTTCCAGATCTATAATTTTGTCTGTAAAGGCCAACAAACCTGCCATTACGAACATCTGCTGTTCCCTGTCCTGCATCTGTTCCGCAAGTCCGGCCATTTCTGCGGCTTTTTTGATTTTCGCTTCCTTTGTCTGAAAAAATATGCTTTGCATGGATGATACTATGACCGCAAGAAATATGCAATTGTAAATTGAAAAAATTCATATGATTTGCATTTCCTCCACTCTATGATTATAATGAAAGAAATACTGCCAAAAACACTGGAAAGGAGACAGCACATGGACATCAGCAAACAAATACAGACACCAGAATATGATTTTTTAAGGAACCACCCAAGACTTGGAAACCGTATCATCCTGTTAGGCCCTGGCGGCAGCTATGCCTATGGTACCTACCAGGAAAACAGCGACCTTGACATCCGCGGGATTACCTTAAATCTGCCCTCTGACCTGCTGGGGCTGACACAGTTCGAGCAGTATGAGGACGCTCATACAGATACCGTTATTTACTCTTTCAACAAAATCATCAGACTGCTGCTTGCATGCAACCCAAACACCATCGAAATACTGGGCCTGGACGATGACCAGTATCTGATTCGCACACCGATTGGACAGGAACTTTTGGATCATAAGCATTTGTTTCTGTCCAAACGGGCGGCAAAATCTTTTGGCGGATATGCGGGCGCGCAGCTGCGCCGTCTCCAAAATGCAGTGGCCAGAAATACATTGCCGCAAAAAGAACGGGAACAGCATATTTACCGCTCCGTAAAACATGCATTGGAAGATTTTGAACGAAAAAATGACATGCACAGCAAAGGCCGCATCCATCTGTACATTGACCAGTCACAACGTCCAAATCTGGAGACAGAGATTTTTATTGACGCGGAATACAAGCATCTGCCGCTGCGTGACTATCAGGCAATGTTTGGCACGATGCAAAACGTTGTCCGGGACTATGATCAAATCGGAAAGCGCAATAAGAAAAAGGATTGGGACCATTTAAATAAGCATGCCATGCATCTGATCCGCTTATTTCTGATGGCAGTTGATATTCTGAAAAAAGGAGAGATCCGCACGCACCGCACACAGGAACGGGAACTGCTTTGCAGTATCCGGCGCGGCGATTTTCAAAATCAAGACGGGACGTTTTCTAAGGAATTTTATAAAATGCTGGATGATTATGAAAAACGTCTGGATGAAGCGCTGAAATATTCTGCCCTGCCGGATCATCCGGACACAGAACAGGTAGAGCAGTTTGTAGAATCCGTGAACCGCAGAGCGGTGAATGGCGATTTTTATGCTTGAAAAGGCTGGCAGATTTGCTATAATTGTACCAGAATACAAAAGAAAGGGTGGCCGCCAAAGATGAAAAAACGGATTTCCTTCCTATATGAGCTGTGCGTCTGCCTTGCTGTCGTATGTCTGATTTATTTATTCTTCCACTCCAAAAATCAACTGTTTGTGAAGGGAAGTACACAAAATTACTGCCAGCTGGATCAGCAGCGCTATACGGTAAAAAAAGATCCTCATGCACCAATTGGAATCCGGGAGATTTACCAGATCCATCCGTCTGAAATACCCGCGGAAAGCAATGCATTGGTATTCCGTACCGTTCATCAGAATGTGGACGTTTATATCGACAACAGTCTGGTGTTCCGGCTGAAAAAAGCAGCAGGCACGCCGGGCGGACGGTCGCCTGGCAGCCGCTGGAATACGGCGCTGATTCTGGCGGAACATCAGGGAAAAGAAATCCGCGTGGAAATACAGCCGGTCTATGAAGCAGTCAAAGGACTGACGCCAGTCTTTTACGCCGGCACACGATATTC
>VSNY01000133.1 GCA_009774535.1 Lachnospiraceae bacterium | reverse complement strand
ATGCATCGCCGCGCATACTCCATTAATCTACGTCTCGTGGTCTCGGAGATGCGTATAAGCGAGAGTTGATAATTCTCGCAAGCACCGCATCAACATGTTCATCCCGTATCATCTTCCTATGCATCTGGTACTGCTGGATGGCCGCCTGTTCTGCTTCAATATTGGCGGCAACCATCTTCCCAACCTGGTCCGGAAGCGTCAGATATTCCGGCGTCCACAGACGCATATGTCCGTTTGGCTGTCTGGATGCATAACTCACAGAGCCGCCCAGCAGCTGGATTAATTCACCCAGCTTTTGCAGATGCATCATCTCCGCCATCGCAATGCCCAGAAACGTTTTTGCAAGGGAACAATGTTCGCAGGAAATACGGTTTTCATTGTTGATATATTGTGTAATTGCGGATAGTTCAGATACAGAACCGCAGTAATCAATGTTTAACAGACTGGCAAAGGCCGGGTTTTTTGCGCTTACCTGTATAGGCGGATATGGAAGATCTGCCATTACCGGCCGAATGCCTGCAAAGCTGCATGATTCCGTTTGTAGAGTTGTTGTGTCCTGCATAATGAAATGCTCCATAAAAGTTCTTTTTCTAACATATGGGAAAGCGTTGCTGCAGGTGACATGTCTGTATTCGTTTTTGTTATCTCGGCATACAGCAGTGCTTGTATTTTTTGCCGGAGCCGCATGGACATGGGTCGTTGCGGCCGATTTTTTTATTGATACGCATATAGGGTTCTGATTCTATGTCTTCGTTGATTATAGTGCCGATAACTCTGTTTTTTTCTTGTGGATACGCGTCGTAATAATAGCCGCACATATAATATGGCTCCAGACGCTGGTAGGTCTTTAGCATACGTTCTTTTTCATACAGCACTTTGGCAGGATTCTCCAGCTTTTTCACAAAATCCTCAATGTTTGGATACTCCTGCGGATGCTCGGTGCGGATAATTTCTGCCTGGCGCAGTGTGTCTTCCCGTTGTTCGAGCAGCATCAGCTGTGTGTCAAGCATGGCAAATTTTTTAAAAAGAGGATCTTCTTCGTCGTCGCCATAATCATGAAACAGTTCCAGATAAGCGAGCATCTGCTGACTCAGCCTGGAATCGCATAATGCGCGGTGAAAGTGAAAGTTTTCGATAGCGGTCGCGATCAGCTCATTTTCTAAAAAGTCGGTACATGATTTTTGGATATAAGAAAATATTGCATCTGCTTTTTGATATTCTGCACTGCCATAAGTGACGGACACACAGGCATTGGATAGAATCAGGCACAGCTGCGGGGTAAATTCTTTTAAATAAACGCTGTACTGTGTCAAGAATGAATACAGCATTTCCAGTATTTCCAGCAGGCTGAGATCGCTGCCTGCTCCATACATCGCCAGCATACCGGAAAAAGCTTCTGCAACTTTTGGAACTTCCTCTCTTGCCCAGCGCGTTTTTTTGTGAACAATTTCGGAAAGAACCTGCACGCCTTTTTTTGAATCATTATAATCATCGCAGGCGCCGGCGTACATTAATAAAAAGTCGATGTCCCGGCAGCCCAGGAAAAAAGCTTTTTCACAGGCAGACAGAGCTTTTTGCCAGTAGCCGCGTTCCTGGTAGGAAAAGGCGAGCGCCATCTGGTACCATTTGTTGTTAGGATCTTTACTGACTAATAACTCGGCGTTTTTTACTGCCTTTCCAGTATTGCCGCAGCGTCTTTGCGCCATAATCAGCAGATATAAGAAATGGATGTCGTCCGGGAATTTTTTCCAGGCTTCTTCGCAGCAGTCACGGTAGCGGATAATGTTTTTTTCTTTGCGGTAAAGCTGGATCTGCTGCATCATTTTAATCGCCTGAGGATTGCTAAGCGGCGGAAATACCGGCCCGTCCGGCTTTGTCTGGGCATCTTTCAGATGTTCATAGGCTTTTCGTATTTTCTGGAATTGTTCCGGATCGGATTCCGGCGAATGCAGGCGGACCATTTTGAAATAGGCTTTCTTAATGTCCGCCTGTGATGCGCCCTGTTCCAGTCCGAGTATTTTATAATCGTTATTCATAAAATTCACTCCCCGGATGGTTCGTTTGCTTGTTTATGATTGTGCGGATAATTCGTCCAGCAGATACATCAGGTCAGATTCGCATACACCTGCCAGCTCCAGGTCATCGGATAAGATGGCCTCTTTCAGATCGAAAATGGCTGCGTCCAGATCTTCAGCCAAAAGCGGATCTTCCTGGACTTTCGGATCTTTCAGCATGCGTTCCGCGCGGCGGATAATCGTGCGGAACTGTTTTGCATGCGGAGCTTCTTTCCATGCGCTCACATCGATAATTTCTTCTTCGGCGTCCTGATCCTGCATCATATTAATTTCAATGGAAGCGTCCGCGCCGGTGCTTGGAATCGTCGCTTTTACATTCAGCATGCCGTTCAGGTTATAGGAAAATTCCACGTTGATGCGCTCCGCTTTTGCCTTTTTGGATGGAATGCCATGAATCTCAAAATCCCCCAGAAAATGGTTTCTGCTGGCCATGGTGCTTTCTCCCTGGTAGACTTCGATATGGGCAACGGTCTGGTAATCGGTGCTGGTAAAGTAAGTCTCGCTGCGCGTAACCGGAATGGTTACATTTCGTGGTATAACGACAGCCATCCGGTCCATGGAAAAGTCATCTACCACGCGGATGCCCAGCGTATATGGATTCACATCAGTAATAATAATGCTGTCTTCCTGATGAATACTGCCTTCAATAATACCTGCCTGAATAGCTGCGCCTTCCGCAACCGCATAATCCGGATTTACTGCCTGAGCAGGCTCCATATGCAGATACTCCTCGATATCTTTCGCTACAAGCGGCATTCTGGTAGAACCGCCAACCAAAATAACCTTGTCAATGTCTTCCGGAAGTATCCCGCTGTCTGTCAATACAACGTCAATTGGCGGATGTGTACGGTTGATCAGTTCTTTTGTCATTTCCTCAAAGGCTTCTACGGTAATCGTTTCATCCAGGGCCAGCGGTGTACCGGACTTTTCAGCGATCATCGGGATCAGGATCTGGCAGGCTGAAGAAGAACTCAGTGTTTTTTTGCATCGTTCTGCTTCTTCTTTTAATTTTACCATTGCAAACTTATCTTTTGACAAATCGATGTCATGTTTGCTTTGGAACTGCCCGATCAGCCAGTCCATAATCTTTTCATCAAAATCTTTACCGCCAAGCTGGTTATCGCCGCTGCTTGCCTTTACTTCCAGCACGCCGTCAAACATCTCCAGCAGGGTAACATCAAATGTCCCGCCGCCAAGGTCGTAAACGAGGATATGGCTTTCTTCTTCCATATGCTCCAGGCCGTAGCTAAGGGCTGCGGCCGTCGGTTCATTTAAGATCCGCATAACTTCCAGTCCAGCCTTGTTTCCCGCCTCTACCGTAGCCTGCCTTTGCAGGTCGTCAAAATAAGCCGGTACAGAGATGACAGCGCGGGTGATTTCTGTTTTTAAATATTCCGATGCGTAAGATTTTACATATTCCAGCAGTTTTGCGGACAGTTCGACGGGGGTATATGTTTCCTGGCCAAGCGGGATCTTTTCGTTTGTGCCGATCTTACGCTTAACTTCAATCGCTGTATTTTCCGGTGATAATAAATATTGCGCTCTTGCTTTTTCACCAATTACAAATTTGCCGTCGGCGTCTATGCCTACTGCGGAAGGGGTGATAATTTCATTTTCCAGATTAAAGATCATCAGCGGTTTTCCATTCTGGATGACAGCAGCTTCCGTCGTGGAAGTACCAAGATCGATTCCTATTATTGTACTCATTTAAACTCCTGTTTCCGGCGAATCTGCCGGTTGAATTTGGCAGTGCGCCTTTATTGAATTTCATTTTGTATGACTATGCTTCTTCCTTAGGGGCAGAAACGAATCTGTGTTTTGCTTTTGTTATGGATGTCCGTTTTCCGAATGACCGGAAGCAGCCGCAGGGGTATATCGGTATGCGGCGGCCCTTGCTTTTTTACGGACCTTTCCTTTATACAAATAGCCGCAGCGATAGATATCGGCAATCGTTTTATCCAGCGCAGGGTCCGTCGTATCGACGGCTTCGATAACCTCATGCAAGTCATAATCCACACTAACCCCGCATTCCTGTATCAGACTGATCGCACAGGTACGTCTGTAATGCTCCAGATTAATTTCCATTAAAGCAATCTGTGCCGCCCAGTTGCCGTCTTTGGACGCGGCATAGTGTTTTAAATTCCAGAATTGTTCCTGGTAAGCTTCAAACAGGCCAAGCAATAACTGTTCCGTCTGATCGGATTCCTGCTGACGTGCTTTTACACTTTCTTCATCTGATTTTTTTTCCTCCCATTCATCCAGCAGATTTTCGATGGCCATGTCGTGTTTGTGTACATCGGCGTGCAGCTGGTTCAGCTGCTGTTCCATATGCCCGGCTGTCTGGTTCAGGGCGTTTTGCAGCTGCTGCTGATCCAAAACCGCGTTCGTAAAATACTGACGCAGCTCCTGTGCCACGCCGCCAAACTCCTGACGCAGCCCCTGCAGGTATTCCAGACTGTCTTTTGCCGCCGCTGCGTTCTGCGACAGGGCAGCAAACTGATCCTCCAGCTGGCGGAGGGAGTCTTCCTGGTTTTTACGCTTTTTAAAAAACATTTGTTTATCCTGCCTTTATCATAGAATGATTCCATTTGCGTGGGTTACATTTCTCTTTGAAAATTGGATTGCTATTAACAAAATAGCGGATTGAGAGAGAAAAATCAAGTTATTTTAAATCAGAATAAAGTATGCGGGTAGGCCTGTCAAGAGAATTTTGCGAATTTTGTAGAAAAATCGGGGATTTTGGAGTATCCGCTCAGACCAAACGAGACGCTTTGTCTGAACGGCTGATCCAATTTGCAGAACAGTTTTGCTAATTGTCTGTGATACGTCGTCGCCCGATTACAGCGTACCCTCGTAAAAACTCTTTAAATAATTTTCCGCCTGTGTTCTGCTAATATGAAGTTTTTTCTCGAGTGTGTCAAGTATACGATCATTATTATATCCAAGATCCAATAATGTATCAATAATTCCACCTGCTTTTCCTTCGGCCTTTCCCTCGGCTTTTCCCTCGATAAATTTTTCCCGTTCCCGCATCAATAACGTCATATATTCCACCTTCCATTCTTTATTTTCTTTTACTTTTTGAACCTCCCGCGCCAGTTTGTTCGTAAAATCGTCTTCCGGCGCATTGCTTTCCATATAGTTTAAAATTTTCTTTGCGTCCCACCTGATCCTGCCCGTTGTTCCTTTTGTATTATAAAAAATTTTTGTCGTGCCGTCATTCAGTTCCAAACCAGGCTCTTCCACGCACACATTCCGAAACGTATACCTCCAGCGTCCGGCGCAGAACGCATCAAATGTGCAGATAAATATAACATAACTTTGCGGCAGTTCCATATAATCCGCACCCTTTTCCAGCTCATTCAGATCAATCATCCCCTGGTAATATCTCGTTCTTTTAGGCAGGTTCCTGCTGTCTGTTGTCTGAATCTCTACATTATAGACGGTTCCTTTCCCATCTTTCAGATACACATCCAGGCGAATGCTTTTGCTGTCTTTCCGTATCGCGATTGTTTTCTGTTCTTCCGGATACGTTATGCGTTCAATTCTGACGTCCAATAACCGTTCCAGAATTCCTTTACACAATTCTGGGTTTCGCATAACTTTTGCAAAGATAAAATCATTGGATATTTTCAGGTTTTCCCAAAGCTCATGTTCCGGTATCGTTTGGATCATTATGTTTTCCGGCTGTTTCATATCCGTCTCCTTTTTATGATTACTATAACGCCTTTGCACATATCCGTCAATGCCGCTTCTGGATGATTTTCATCAGCTGTTTGATCAAATCTTTATATTTTAAAAAAATAAGTAGAAAATCATTCTGTTTTTATGGTATGATATAGCAGACATTGGCAAAGGATCTATTGACAGCAGCTAAAAATTTGCCAGCCAATGCGGGCAAAGCGGAAAAGTCACTGTTCTTTGCCATGAAAATGAACTTCAAAAAATCAAGAAAAAACGATCAATTAAATTTGAAAGGATGAAAAAGATGGAATATATTTACAAAACAAAAGGTACTTGTTCAACACAAATTAAATTAAACATTGAAAACGACGTAGTAACGGATGTATCCTTTACCGGAGGCTGCAACGGTAATTTAAAAGCGATTCCGGCGCTTGTAAACGGGCTGACCGTAGATGAAATCGAGCAGAAATTATCCGGGATTACCTGTGGGATTAAGCAGACTTCTTGCGGGGACCAGCTTGCAAAGGCATGCAGGGAAGCTTACGAACAGCAAAAGCTCGCGGCTGGAAATTAAACGGCTAAAAAAGGAGTGGAGACTGGCATGCTGGATTGGAAGACGGAAGAAAAAGTCCTTTTGGAGATCAAAAAATTAATCGCCGTTGTCTGGCGCATGCATCCGGAGCAGCTTAGCCGCTATCATCAAAAGCTGCAAAAAACCGCTGATACAGCGCTGCCAGGCAAAATCGGACGCGCGTTTCTGGATATTTTAGAGCAAATGTCCGTGTATCCTCCCGATACAAAGAACAACGTCTGGGCCGAACTGCTGCAGGACGCTGACCGTCTGCTGGACCTGATACACAGGCAGGGCAAACTGGATGAATCCGCCTGGCGTTCTGCGCTGCAAAAGCTGGAATCGCAGCCGGACAAAGCGTTTCGCACGGAACTTGGCAGAGCGTTTATCCTGACATTAAAAGAAAAGCCAGGCATCGGCTTACCAAGCGGACAGACCTGCGTAACCGAACAAAAGGAATTGGAAAAAATCGCCGACTGGCTGATGCAGGATAATCCAGACGCTTTGACACATACAGCAGGCTTGCAAACGCATCAAAGCCACCTGACACATGCAGAACGTATAAAGATCCGTCAGAACCGCAAAGCAGATAAAAAACGAACGCGCCTTTCAGCAGGTATTTTACAAAAGGCAAGCATAACCGTATTTGCCTGCCTTTCCTTCTGCTTTATGAGTATCTGGCTTCATAGACAGGTGGAAAGGAACCAGAACAAATGGCATTTGCAGCAGATGAAGACAGCCGCAGCGAAAGAAGCAGATGTCTTTCCGGCAGTACATCCTCCGGCACAGGCAGATGCAGCCGTCAGGACGGAACACCAGACACAGCAGCAGACCGATTCTCTGACAAAAGGCAGTCATGAGATAACAAAACAGACCATAAAAAATACTTCCCAAAAAAGTTCCGGCACCCGGATCCAGACACAATCCCCAAATGACGATTCCAAGACTCCGCCGGAGATTCTGCCGCAATACAAAGAAATGTCCGCACAATACCCGGAACTGTTCGGATGGCTGCAGATTCCTGGAACACAAATTGACTTTCCCGTTATGCGTTCCAGCAGCGATGACCCGGAGTTTTATCTGCATCATGATTTTACAGGGGCAGAATCTTCAGAAGGCGCTTTATTTGTAGATCCGTTAAACAGCAGCTGTCCGCAGGACGCTAATATCGTAATCTATGGCCATAATATGAAAAACGGCCATATCTTTGGCACGCTGAACATGTACGGCGTCCCTGATTTTTTTCAGGAACATCAGGAAATTCATTTTGATACCATCTATGAGACAGGCATCTACGAAGCGGTTGCTGTCCTGAAAACAAGAATACGAGACGAAAATGAACAGGGCTTTCGTTACTATCAGTTTTTTCGGTATGAAAATGAAACAGAATTTCAGGAATGCGCGGATTTTGTGGAAAATAACCAGCTGTTTGAGACTTCTGACACACTGCGGTACGGAGATCAGATCCTTATGCTGTCAACCTGCGAGTATTCGCAGGAAAACGGTCGCCTTGTAGTTGTTGCGCGCAAAGTTTCCTCTGAATAAATACAATCGATTGCACAAACTCTTGCAAAATTATGGTAAAAAATGACTGATTTTTTTGGATTTTATATTGGAACATTCAGAAAAATCGTGCTATAATAGATGGCAGTATCGCAGGGTACTTACCTATGGCTGCTTGGAACACGCAGCGTGAAAGTACCCTGCCTGCTGTTTCATATACTAATTAAACGATTTAAGGGAATGGGGAGAACCCAGGAGAAATGGAAGGAGAACCAAAATTATGAAATTTTTCGTAGACACAGCGATTGTAGAGGAAATCAAAAAAGCAAACGATATGGGTGTAATCTGTGGCGTAACCACAAACCCTTCACTCATCGCAAAATCAGGCAGAGACTTTGCAGATGTAATTAAAGAAATCACGGATATTGTAGACGGTGCAATCAGCGGTGAAGTAAAGGCTGCTACGCAGGATGCGGAAGGCATGATTGCGGAAGGCCGTGAAATTGCAAAGATCCATCCAAATATGGTCGTTAAAATCCCAATGACAGTAGAAGGCTTAAAAGCAGTGAAACAGTTATCTTCTGAAGGCATTAAAACAAATGTAACGCTGATCTTTAATGCAAACCAGGCGCTGCTTGCTGCAAGAGCGGGCGCTACGTACGTATCTCCATTCTTAGGCCGTCTGGATGATATTTCCGTACCTGGCGTGGATCTGATCCGCACGATTGCAGAGATTTTTGCTATTCATGATATTGAGACCGAAATTATTGCAGCTTCCATCCGCAATCCGATTCATATTATTGACTGCGCATTGGCGGGCGCGCACATTGCAACCGTTCCGTACAGTGTCATTGAATCCATGACCAAGCATCCGCTGACAGACGCTGGCATTGAAAAATTCATTCAGGACAGCGCAAAATAAATCAGACAGGCAGTCGCTGCCTGCAGGAAACGATGGGAATGCATCTTCTGGGAAAGGATATTACTATGACTGATTTAGAACTTCAGAAAATGGCGGTGGAAGTAAGAAAAGGGATTATTACGGCTGTCCATGGCGCAAAAGCCGGTCATCCGGGAGGGTCTTTATCTGCCGCCGACGTTTTTACTTACTTATATTTTGAAGAAATGAATATCGATCCGAAAGAGCCAAAAAAAGCTGACCGTGACCGCTTTGTATTATCGAAAGGGCATACGGCTCCCGGTTTATATTCCGTTCTTGCAAACCGGGGATATTTCCCGGTAGATGACCTGCCGTCGCTTCGCCATATCGGCTCCCATCTGCAGGGACATCCTTGCGTGCATCATACGCCAGGCATTGACGCTTCTTCCGGCTCTCTGGGACAAGGCGTTTCCGTGGCAGTTGGCATGGCGCTCTCAGCAAAACTTAGCAATGACAGTTACCGTGTCTATACGCTGCTTGGAGACGGCGAGATTCAGGAAGGCCAGGTATGGGAAGCCGCAATGTTTGCCGGACACCGCAAGCTGGACAATCTATGCGTAATTGTGGATAATAACGGACTGCAGATCGATGGAAAAATCGAAGATATATGCTCTCCATATCCAATCGGCGATAAATTTAAGGCTTTCAATTTCCATGTGGTTGATGTTGCTGACGGAAATGATATGGCGCAGCTGCGCGCCGCGTTTGCCGAAGCAAAACAGACCAAGGGACAGCCGACGGCAATCATCATGAAAACCGTCAAAGGCAAATGCGTTTCCTTTATGGAAAACCAGGCCGGATGGCATGGCAAAGCGCCAAACGACGAAGAATACGCAATTGCGATGGAAGATCTTAAGAAAGCAGGTGAAGCATTATGTCAGAAGTAAAAAAGATTGCAACCAGAGAAAGCTATGGCAACGCCCTGGTAGAACTGGGCAAAGAAGCAGACAATCTGGTCGTATTAGACGCGGATCTGGCGGAAGCTACCAAAACAGGCACTTTTAAAAAAGCTTTTCCTGACAGGCACATTGACTGCGGCATTGCGGAATGCAATATGATGGGCATTGCGGCAGGCATCGCTTCCACCGGAAAAGTACCGTTTGTCAGTTCTTTTGCAATGTTTGCAGCCGGACGCGCATTTGAACAGGTACGCAATTCTGTCGGCTATCCGCACCTGAATGTTAAGATCGGCGCCACACATGCCGGAATTTCTGTAGGAGAAGACGGCGCCAGCCACCAGTGCAATGAAGATCTCGCACTCATGCGCGTGATTCCCGGCATGGTTGTTATCAACCCTTCAGACGATGTAGAAGCAAAAGCCGCCGTTCGCGCAGCTTATGCGCATGAGGGGCCTGTTTACTTAAGATTCGGCCGTCTGGCATCTCCGGTGATCAATGACCGCCCGAATTATCAGTTTGAAATCGGAAAAGGCGTTACTTTAAGAGACGGCAAAGACTTGACGCTGGTCGCTACCGGCCTTTGCGTGTCCGGCGCGCTGGAAGCCGCTGAAAAGCTTGCCGCCGATGGCATTGACGCAAGAGTCATCAACATCCATACGATCAAACCGATTGACGAAGAACTGCTGATCCAGGCAGCCAGCGAAACCGGGAAAATTATTACGATAGAAGAACATTCGGTTATCGGCGGACTGGGCGGCGCCGTTGCTGAAGTACTGAGTGAAAAATGCCCGGCAAAGATGCTGCGCATCGGTATCAAAGATACGTTCGGCGAATCTGGCCCGGCGGTACAGCTATTGGAAAAATATGGTCTGGACGCAGCAGGTATTTATCAGAAAGTCAAGGCATTTTATTCTTAAAAACTATGGCTGACAGAGACGGATAACATCCGTTCAGCCAGCCAGGCCCGTTTACGGCGCAGAGCGTAAATCACATTATGGCCAGGCAGATACGCCTGCCAGGACTGTCACATAAAACTTTGTAATCGTGTACGGCATAAATGCAGATTAGGTTATAAAGTTATGTGGCAGTTTTTTATTACAGCAAAAGCAGCGCCGCCGTTTTGCATAACAAAACCACAATAATTTATTATTTTGCACATCATTTAGGAATTAAAAAGGACAATCAGATGTTAGAACAGTTAAAAAAACAGGTCTATGAAGCAAATATGGAACTTCCCAAACGCGGCCTTGTCATGAATACCTGGGGCAATGTCAGCGGGTTTGACCGGGAAACAGGCTGTTTTGTCATTAAGCCAAGCGGCGTGGCATACGACGAACTGACCCCGGATCATATGGTCGTGATGGAT
>VSNY01000132.1 GCA_009774535.1 Lachnospiraceae bacterium | reverse complement strand
ATCTGTCCCTATTTCTATATCTATTAAAAATCCGGTAATCTTTACTCTTTTTCACATCTAAAAGCGAAATCTCTGAGCAAAGCACAAAGAAAAACCAGGAACCTGCATCCAAGTTCCTGGCTGTTTTATTACTGTTTTTTCAAAGAAAAACGACTGATCAGTCCCTTTAAGTTCTGCGCCTGCGCAGCCAGTTCTTCACTGGATGACGCGCTTTCCTGTGCTGTCATGGAGTTCATGGTTACTGCATCTGACATCTGCTCAAATCCTGTATTGATCTGTTCAATCGCGGACGCCTGTTCTCTTGCAGCATCTGCAATATCTGCTATAATGCCTGTAATCTCACTTGTATTGTTTACTACCTGCATCAAGGACTGTGCAGTCTCGTTTACAATATTGGTTCCGTTTTCAACCGTCTCAATCGATTTTGTAATTAATCTTGCCGTATTCTGAGCTGCTTTTGCGCTCTCTTCGGCAAGGCTTCTGACCTCTTCGGCAACAACGGAGAATCCTCTTCCGGCCTCGCCCGCGCGCGCTGCTTCAATGGCCGCATTTAAAGACAGCAGGTTTGTCTGTTCCGCAATATCCTCAATGTTTTTAATAATATCGCTGATCTTGGCAGAACCAGCTTTGATATCGGCCATCGCGCCGATCATGGACTGCATCTGCTGGTTGCAGATTTCTACATTATTTTTAGCTTCCATAGAACGCTCGCTTGCCCTGGAAGCATTCTCTGCCGTAAGCTTCACCTGATCAGACACGCTTGTAATACCCGCTGTCAGCTCTTCTAACACGCTTGCCTGGTCTGTGGTTCTGTCTGCCAGATTTTTCGCTCCCTGCGAGGAACCGTCGGAATGATCCGCTACCACATCCGCAGCGCTGTTCATCTGTGTCATTGTCTCGTTAAACGAACTGATAATCGTATCAATCGATTCTTTTAAGCTGACAAAGTCTCCCGCAAACCCGGCTTCGGTCTCTGTATCCAGATTGCCCGCGGATAACTGGGAAAGCACTCTTGTAATATCTGAAATATAAAGATTCAGGCTTTGAATTGTATATCCCAGGTTGCTGGAAAGAACGGCAAGCTCATCCCCGGTATTGATTTCCTCAACAGGCGTCTTTAAATCGCCTTCTGCGAGTTTTACCAGACGATTTGTTACGATATTTACCGGATCAATAATATTCTTAACCCGGCGTTTCATTAACGTAATATTGACCGCCAAAAGGATCACAGCGATAATACTGTTGACAATTACAGAAATTACAACCACTGATGTAAATTCCCTGTTCGGCGCTGTCATAATCAGACGCCAGTCCTCATGCCCGGTTACCGGACAATATGCCGCAAACATCATTTTGCCATTCTGCCAGTATGTAATCGTGCCTTCTTCCGTGCTGGAAAGGATTTTTTGTGTCGCTTTTGCTAAAGAAGCGTATGATCTGTCGGTTTCCTTCTGGGTAATCGCATTGATCTGGTCTGCAATTTTCTGTTCGTCTTTATGGAAAATAACAGTCCCTTCCTTATTTATAATATATGCGTAACCCGTTTTTCCAAAGGTCAGTTCACCGATTTTATCATTGACAGACGCAACCAGGTCAACGATAAACACCGTACCGACGATCTGATCGTCATTATATACAGGCGCTCCGGAAATAATAATGATATCACCGTTCAGACGGTTAATAATCGGTTCGCCTACAAACACTCCTCCTTTTGATGTTGTCTGAAAATGAAGCTGATCATTAAAGTCAAACTCCCCATAATTGGAATACCCCTGCCCGTTCATTTCCACGAACCCGACTTCATCGTAATTGTTCTGTATCCGGACGCCATCCATGGCTTCCAGCTTTTCCTCTCTCGTCGTTCCGGGATTCCGGATGGTTTCCAAAGCGGCTACGTTCATTGCATTTACTTCCAATGTATGCAGCGTTTGTTCTACTGCAGACGAAGTAGAATTCAACGTTACATCTGCCATTTCATGCAAGGTATTGATATTGCTGAAATACATAAATACCCCGGATACCACAATCAGTGCGATGACCAAAAGCAAAAACAGCCGCATAACTTGCGTGACCAGATGCTTTTGTAACGTTTGATCCGCTGCTTTGGATGTTTGTTTCTTTCTCTTTTTCATCTTCCGCCTCCTGTTTTCTTGCCATATCCCGGCTGTTCAACAAGTCGGAATAACAACAAATTCTCTAAAATCAGCATAGCATTTCAGAGGGCCGCTGTCAATGTGCAATCGTTAACTAACCTCCCTGCATAGGCGAACAAAATCAAAATTGCAATACTTTGTCCGGATTGTTGTAATTTATGCAAAAGCCAAACCGCTTGTTTTTTGGGAAAAACCTACGAAACATTTGACAAAAGGTACAGAAAAAATTATAATATGGAATACGACTGTGTAGAATCTCTGGAAAATTATGAGCAGCTGTTAACATCAGGCAGATCACAGAACTTTAAAAGAGGAGAATCAAAGATGGGGTTGTTTGATGGACTTAGTAAGTTCGGAATGAAGGGAAATATACGTGAGGAAATCGGCGATGATCTTTTTTTAACATCAAAAGAAAAAGAGCTGGCGCGTCTTAGGGCTCTTAAAAACGGGAATGCGGGAAATGATGGAATGTCCGAAGAAGAACGTCGTCTGGAGATGGAGAAAGGGCATCTTTTTAAAAAGAACATACGCTGCAAATGCTGCGATAAGATCTTTCCAACCCTGGTGCCAAGAAGCGGCCATGTAAAGCGGATGGAACCGGATATGGATCTGCGTCCGCGATGCGAACATTTTGACACGCTTAAATATGGCGTGTATCACTGCCCATACTGCGGATATACATCCATAGCCAGAAATTTTCCAAGACTGAGCGACCGTTACCGTAAAGTGGTGGAAGAAAAGATCTGTTCCAGATTCAAGCCGGAACCGCCAATTGACAATAAAGATATTTTTACTTATGATGAAGCAATCGACTATCATAAACTGGCGCTGTTTACAGAAGTCGTCAAGGATGGAAAAGCGAGTGATAAGGCATATATCTGTCTGCTGATCGGATGGCTGTACCGCGGCAAAAGAGAAGAGCTGGAAAGCGGCACGAAAAAAAACGAGAAAGAAATCGAACTGTGCCGGACGGAGGAAACGGAATGCCTGCAGCAGGCATTTGAAGGCTTTACGCGTGCATTAGCCAAAGAAACAGCGCCGTTTGCCGGCATGAATGATCTGACAATGGAATACCTGCTGGCTACGCTGGCGATTGAAACCGGAAGGTATGATGTGGCCGTGCGGTCCATCAGCAATATTATTACCTCAAGGTCCGCGCCAAGCCGTATGAAAGATAAAGCACGCCTCCTCAAAGAGGAAGTGCTGGATAAGCTGCGTGCGGAAAAGCAGCAGACTTCAGTATAAAAACACTGCGCATTCCTGCGCAGTGTTTTTCAGTTCCACGCAAAACCATTTCCAGCTGTTTTGCGATGGAAGGCTGCCGGTTAAGGGCGTTTATTTCGTTTGCTTTGTCTGTTCCCTGCCGAAATCAGCCTTTTTGATTTTGCGTATATTTGATATAAATCTTTTGCTCCTGCCCCTTATAAGTTACCTGCAATTGATAATCCCAAGGAGAATCCTGGGAATCCGCACGCCTTACATTCACAGCGTCCCTGTCAATGGCGATATGGAACTGGAACGTTACATTGCTTAATGACGCATCCGTCCCAAGCTCCGGCTTAGAACCTTCGACGTGGTAAATCTTCTGTCCGTCTGTGCCTGTCTCCATAGAGATCGAGCTTATGATGTTTCCGTCTTCCAAAACGCCCCGTAAGAGAATTTCAGGAATCCCCACATGATACTGCACGTAATATTCTTTTGTAACCGAATTCCATTGAACCGTAAACTTGCCGGCATAACCGCCCTGGCCGTCCAATTCCTCATACGAACTGTTGATTTCGTCCGAATAATTGAAAGAAAGCGCCGCACCGGTTGTTAGTTTGCTCTCCGTCCCATAGATATGGATGCAGTTGATCGTACTGCCGCCGTCTGTTTTCGATTCTACATACCATCCATTGAGCTCATGATCTTTGTCTGTTACATCCGTCGGCTCCAGTGAGGATCCATATATAATGTAATATACTTCTTCATAATCACTGCCGTAGGTTGCTGTCAGCTTACCTGTGTATTCAGGATCATCCGGCAGCTCTTCATAGGTACTTTGTATATCGGAGCTATAGAAAGCAAATCTCGGATTTTTCAGCTCCAGCGCCTGCCCGGTAACGGTCAGAACATTTTTGACCTTACCGTCCGCATCCTGGATTTCGAGATTTTTCCAGCTGAATTTGCCGTTATTGTCCGCCGTGATCTGATACAAGTTGAAATTCGGAACATATTTCTCATATTTGATATAATAAGTTTCCCGGGCCTTTGTATCGCTGTTTGTCACGACTGCCTTTTTCTGGTACCGGCTCTGTTCTTCCGCATTAAGGTCTTGCCATTCATAAGTCGTGTTTTCCACGTAAAACTGTAACTGCAAATCATCCGGAAGGTCTTGCGCATCTCCGGACAGCAAAATCTCAGAACAGCCAGGACTGATGGAATAACGGAATACGCTGCATTCCTTCCTGCCCGTAAAGTAGACATTTGCAACCATCGTACTATTCATCAGTTCATCAATGCACTGATTCAGAATGTTGAAACAAAGCAAAATTTCACTGAAACCATCGGATGGCTGCGGCGTTGCTTCCTCGATTTTTTCAAGCACTTTCCCCGCGGCTTCCTCCCCAAAATAAGCTGCCGCATTGTTTCCGCCATATGTTGAAACCAGATCGTCCAGTCTTTCTTTTAACTTATCGGCCAAACCAATACTGCTGGAATTACCGTAAGGGTATTGGAATATCTGGTTCATCGGCGTAAGGGTATTGGAAGCTGTATCATACGTGCATACATCCCATAAGGTACCTGTTCCATCCGGCACATGATAGGTCGTAAGCAGGCGCCCTCCAAGATAAATATCTACTTTTGCCTCGGACATGGCAAGTTTTTTGTTATCTATGTTATACTGTTCCGAATAATCAAAGACATAAAAATGATATACCCCGTCCGTTTTCTGGTAAACGGTCGTTGTTTCCGGCCCTTCCCAGCTCACGTTATCGACATCCAGGTCTGCATACTTATGATCGCCCTCTGAATAGGACTTATTGGAAAAATAAGTATGGAAAAGGCCGTCCCCTGACGCTTTCGGCCCAACCAGGTGGGAATCCAGATCCCTTGATACCTCATCAGATTGTTTTCCCCAACGCAGCACAAACCGGATCTGGTCGTCCTTAATTGCTTTTGTGATGGTCATATCCTGCGACATGGTCGTATTTGCCAAAACTACAATATTGAATGTAACGTTGATATAATTCTCCACGCCTTCCACACTTGGCCTTTCATCAACGACCCGTATCGTATAGACGCCTGCCTGCAGATTCTGAAAACTGTATTCACCGCCACTGCCTGTTTCTGTTTCCCGAATTGCCTCACCTGCCACGGTACCTGCCCCTTTGCGCAAATACAATTTCAGTGTTTCCGTAACCGGATCTCCGGTAAATGCATCTTTGATGACGCCTGTCACGCTTCCTGTACCGTCTGTCTGGCCAACCATTGTAATCGTATCAATGATTTTCGATGTCGTGTCCAATACAATGGTATAAAAATAATTCTGCAGTCCATCCGCTTTCACAATGATCACATAATTGCCATAAGGGATATTTTCAACCGTGTATTTGCCTTCCGCGGAAGTTTTTTGCATATAACACTTGTTGTTCTCTTCCGCCGCCCGGATTGCCGCCTCAAGGTCAGATTCCAAAACCCCGCGTTCATATGGGATGACATGCACTTCTGCCCCTTCCACCGGGTTTACTTCCTTCCCTTCGTCAGCGCCGGCTGTGATTCTTTTTACAGCGCCTGTAATGGAACCAAGTTCTTTTGACGGCGTTGTTTCAAAGCCTTTGTCGCCTGGCGACGGCATGGTAACCAGAACGTCTTCCGGCCTTCCTGTCTGCTGATTGGTAACCTGCAGATAACCTACAAGCGCGGCTACAATCGTTGGCACTGCGCCTGCATTGGAAATCGTAATGGTACTGGTTATTTCTGCTCCGCCGTGAAGCTGCAGTACAATGGTTGCCGATGCCGTAACATCCAGTGGGACACTTGTATTTACAGTTGCATCTTTCCCTTTTTCATCAACGGCCAGCGGGATGCGCTTCTGGTTGTTTCCGCTGATCAAAACAGTTGCCTTAGTGGATAAAGCAAGCTTGCCAATCGTTCCGTTGTTCTCAAGGTCCACCTCTTCGGCACCCTCGTTTACCTGGATATCCGCCTGGGCGCCTTCTTCAATCTTCACATGTGATTTTTTGGCAACTACATCGATGAAATTGCCGACCGCTTTTTCGATCCACGTATCCGATTTAATTGCTTTTATCACGATTTTCTCATAAACTGCCGCATTCGCAATCGTTGCGTTCGGGGCATCTACGATTAAAACCGTATTCTTATAAGTCCCTTCCGGTATTACAACGCTGCACACCTTATCTGTTTGAAAAACCACCTCTGACGGCTGCTTTCTAAGCGCCGCCAGCAGCTTTTCCTGCGTATTTATCGTTGTATCCGTATCCTGGGTGTTTGAGCCGGCCGATGGGTAAGACGGCCAGTATCCCGTTGACCCTCCCCCTGTGTATCCCGGCGAACCTGATCCGCCTGATGTACCCGGCGTTTCCGGTACATCTGGTGTATCCGGCGTTTTTGGTACATCTGGTGTATCCGGCGTTTCCGGTACGTCTGGTGTATCCGGCGTTTCCGCTTTCTTATCAGACACCTTGATTTTCACCCAGGTTTTCTTGCTGGTTCCATTCTTGCTGGTAACCTTAACATTGATCTGGGTAGTCCCGGTTTTTTTCGCAGTCAGTTTTCCTTTTTTCGTTACGGAAACGATCTTGCTGTTTTTGGATCCGTAAGTGACTGTCTTTTTGAATGACGCTGGTTTTACGGTAACCTTTAACTGTTTGGACGCACCCGTTGTCATCTTAAATGTCTTTTTTGTGACATTCTTTGTACCGATCTTAAGGCTGATACTCGTCTGATCAGACACCTTAATTTTTACCCAGGTTTTCTTACTGGTTCCATCCTTACTGGTAACCTTAACGATGATCTGGGCCGTTCCGGCTTTTTTCGCAGTCAGTTTTCCTTTTTTCGTTACGGAAACGACCTTGCTGTTTTTGGATGCATAAGCAACCGCCTTCTTAGATGACGCTGGCTTGACAGTAACCTTTAATTGTTTGGTTGTACCTGTTGCCATGCTGAAGGTCTTTTTTGTGACATTCTTTGCATCCACCTTAAGCTGAATGCTCTTTGCCGCATCTGCTGCAGCATTGGCTGATACATCCGGGCCGCACAAAGATGCAACCAGAAAGGCCATCGCAAACAGAATCCTGAATGTCTTTTGCATTGAGAACTGTTTCATGCATTACTCCTCCTTTATAAAAAATAATTGAACCGTCCCGGCTTTCAGAATGTGGCAGCAGCGGCAACGCCGCACGCACCTGAAAATCCGGAAATCTGCTGGAATCGCCTTTCGCGCGTCCAGCTTATTTTATTTTACCAAAATCCGGAATATACAAAAGGGTTCCGGCACAAACAGCGTTTTTTGCGGTATAAAAAGGGGCCGTCGATTAATAGATAGTCATGAACAGGGAGGTATGTGACTCATCGAGTCACATGCCTCCCTGTAATTATCCCTATAAAAAGAGAAAAAGATGGCTAATCATAACCATCTTTCCTCCGCTACATGTTCAATTTCTAACTGGTTAGAGTACCAGAGCATGTTTAAATAATCATTCCCACTATCTGCATAAAGGCACCCAAGCGTCGTATTCACCGCTTTGCATAAATGACAGTTTATATTCCTATCAGTCCGTGATAAAAGATACCATCCCCAAGTCATTCTCCTGCAGTCTCTGCAGGTTCTCCTCCGGCATACCATCGTGCAATTCCAGCCCATAGCGGAATTCCCCGAATCCGGACAGATCCATCCTGAAATTCGTCTCCCATGTATTGTTCATAATCCAGCTGTACACAGGTCTGCGGTTACTCTGCTCGCTGTTGTCGCACAGCAGGATCGGATGGTGGCACATCTGTCCCATATAAATCAGCGGCGTATCCAACATGTTGATCAGTATCCCCTGCGTTCCCCTCTGGTACAGCAGACCATAATCCGCCATATAGTACTCCATGTTGTTGCCCGGAAGCTGGTCCACGCCCGGACGCATCGCCACACCGCCATTGTGGATGTAAAGTGTGCTGTCCGGCAGGTTCACGACGAGCGGCAGATAGACACTCTCAATATCCTCACTCAGCGTCTTGGCAATCCGGTAGGAAAACTCCAGTTTCGGCAGCTGTCTGTACATCTTGATGACAACGCTGCTGTGGTAAGTCCCCTCCAGCCCAAATATCAGTTCTACCCTGTCGAATACCACGCCATGATCCAGTATTTTAATATCCTGCAGCGCACCCTGATACTGTACTGCATGAAGCCCTCTGATATTGCGCCCTAACAGACGACGTTCCTCATAGATTCCGCTGCGTATTTCTGTACGCTCATATATCGGCGTAAAAAATTTCTCAAGTCCGTCTTTTAACAGTTCCATCCCGTCCTTTTTATTCTGAAAGGATACCACGCCCTGTCCAATCTGATAACGGATGCAGAACCAGTCATTTTCCAGGCAGTATGGCAGCCGGTACGACTCCTTATCATAGCCATTGACAATATCGCGCACCCATGGAAATCCCATTGATGTCCGCATTCATGGCAGTCGTCACAGATATCCCCTCCGTCTGGAATACGTCCTTCATTCTGGCCGTTCTGCGGTCGAGCATACCTGCATCCACCAGGTCGTTAAAATTCAGATACGTGGCGGAGATCCCGATATTTCCCTTTTTCACCAGCTCAAAAAAGTCGTTTTTTTCCTGCTCTGCAGCTGCCTTGAAAAACTGCTCCACACAGTAGTACGTCTCACAGTTCCATTTGAAGTCTTTCTCCGGCGTATTATTTTCATATCCGTTTTTGATGATGGATATCACATTACGGATATTATTCACCTGATTGTAGATAATCTGCTCCTGCAGATCCGTATACCCCACGTCCGTGTGGGAGTGATGTATGATGTATACCTCTCGTATCTGTTTTCCCATAACACTTTCCTTTCTGATTTATGACTGCTATTTTATGGCTTCTATAACCGCGTCAGTCCCTGCAGTGTACGCAGGGCAGTATCCTTCGTAATGCAAATCCATCTGCTGTTCCACCAGATCCACTGCTTCTTTATGCGGATTGACAGCAGCAGCCAATGCCTCTATACTTCTTGAGACTTTCTCAATTGTCATTTTCACACCTCCCTCCATTATACATTGTATTCCAGAATGTCCAGTACTTCTTTCATGGAAGACCCCAATTCATACTGGTTATCATTCATATTCCGGATTGAAATATACATAATTTCCTGCCATGATCCGGCACAAACAATCCACACTTCACACCACTCCCCAAAGATTATGATTCACAGTAAGTAAATAAAATATCCCAGATATCCGAGCAGCAGCAGGCCGCCCTCCACACGATTCAGGCTCCTTCCACTATGAGAGAACCCCCACAGCAGCACACCCGCTGCCACAGCTACAATGAAATCCACTATAAATTTGCTCTCAAAAACGACCGGTGTAATCAACGCAGATGTCCCTACCACAAAAAGAACATTGAAGATGTTGCTTCCCACAATATTTCCGATTGCAATATCCGCGCTGCCTTTCCGCGCTGCTGAAACGGATGTAAACAATTCCGGCAGGGATGTTCCCAGTGCCACAATCGTAAGCCCTATAAACCGCTCACTCAGACCGATAATCCTTGCGACCGCCGTTGCCGCGTCCACAGTGACGCTGCTGCCAATCACAATCAGCGCAAGGCCAATAATCGTGAACAACGCCAGCATTGCCAGCCTTTTTTCCTTTTTCTCCCCTTCACTGCCTGCAATTTCCCCCTCATCGCCCGCCGGATTGCTGCCAATGCCCTTTTTTGCCATCTTGAAAAGATATAACAGATACGACAGAAAAAGAACCCACAATCCGGCTCCTTCCAGCCTTGAAATTTCATTTTCCGCATATCCCATCCAGAGCAGGGTTAACATGGTCACAATCATAAAAGGCATTTCGTACTTTATCGTCGAAGACGCAACCGGAACGGTCTTCTTTGCCAAAATAGCTGTAAAACCCAGGATGACGAGAATATTCAAAATATTGCTTCCCGCCACATTTCCAATGGTAATGCCCGCATTCCCCTTCAGCGCCGCCGAGATGCTTACCGCAGCCTCGGGCGCGCTTGTTCCCATAGCGACAATGGTAAGCCCGACCACAAGCTGCGGAATCCCAAACCTCGAAGCAATTCCTGACGAACCATCCACAAAGAAATCCGCGCCCTTGATAAGCATCGTAAACCCTGCGGCCAATAAAAATATTTGTAACAAAATCTCCATGTCTGTAATCTCCTTTTCTTTAATATAAGAACTGTTTACAGTTCCCTGCCCATTTCGGCATTGTCCCTGCCCCAAACAATAACTATCTTCGTTCCGACTCCCGGTTTACTCATCAGCTTCACATCTGCATATGTAAGATTACAGATATGATTTATAATGGCAAGTCCCAGACCCGTGTCTCCAAGTTCCTTCGACCTGCTTTTATCCACCTGGTAAAAGCGTACAAAAATTCTCTCCTGATGCTCCAAAAGAATGCCAATACCAGTATCCTCTACTGAAAAGATAATAGGAGCGACTTTGAATAGTTCGCTGTATCTCAATTACTTTTTTCGGTACTCCCTTGGCAGAACCTGATAAAAAGATTTAAAAGCTGCAGTAAATTTACTCTGACTATCATAGCCAACAGCCTGTGCAATTTCGGCTATGGTCATATCTGTTTCTTTCAACATCTTTGCTGCCTGCCCCATGCGGTGTTCTTTGATGTGTGCGGCAAGGGAAGTCCCGTAAACCGACTTAAAAGCAT
>VSNY01000131.1 GCA_009774535.1 Lachnospiraceae bacterium | reverse complement strand
CCTTTGTACAGAATATATAAAAACAGCAGGGAAAAACGCGCACCCGCAACGGTACCTGCGGCAGCGCCCGCAGCGCCATATGCTGCGCGGTAACCTTCTTCGTTTGCAAGCACTTTCCCAATACGTCCGCCCTTGGACGCCAGAAAGTAAGCGGCAAGTACGCTGACAAACGCATTGACCAGCTGTTCCAGCACCTGGGAAACCGCACTCGGATACATATTTTCCATGCCCTGGAAAAATCCCCGCAGTACGCCTAAAAAGGCTGTAATAAACAGCGTCGGCGCCAGTACGCGCAGCGCATACATACTCAGCGGCGTACGGAACACATCCCCCGTAATGGACCGGGCAGCAAGAAAGATCACGATACAAGCCGCGGCACCCGCAAACATTGCAAATAAAAATGCACATTTTAAGACACGCCAGGCATTTTTGGATTCTCCTTTGGAGCAGTAATCCGATACAAGCCGGGATACCGCCATCGGCAGGCTGTAAGAAGAGATTAAAAGGAAAATATTATAAATATCAAACGCACATCCATAATAATTATTTCCCAAGTCTCCGATAATCGACGTTAAAGGAATCCGGTAAATCAGTCCGATCACCCTTCCTAATATCGCCGCAGCCGCAAGTACCCCGCCCTGCATTAAAAAATCCTGTTTTTTATTTCTACCTCTGTTTCTGTTCGCCATATCATCATCACGATTTTACTGCATCTGTGCAGCATCTGCATAAATATGCACCCTGTCCGGATGTGACTGATCCGTTATGCAGACCCAGGTCTTTCCCTGATTTAACGTGATCTCCTTTCCGTCACTGTCATAATACTTCGTTGGAGAAAAGTTATCCGCGCGTTTCCACTTGATATCGACTGCTTTTCCATTGGTAATATACCAGCCAGTGCCTTCGCCTGTTGTAGCAATTTCCAGATATCCGTTGCTGTCCAGCGTCCGTACACTGGAATTTTGCAGCAGAATATTTTTCACGGCAAGCTGGCTGGAATCATTTCCGTCGATATGCTTTGCGCCATATTGATAACGATAGTATAAGCCGTCCTGCGGATTATATTCAAAATACGGATGATTCACCGGATAGCCGGGCTGCACGATGGCTGCATCCTGGCATGTCTCTCCGCTTAATTCGATCGGCTGTTCATCTTCTGCAAACTGGTAATGTCCCTGATAATCCTGCGCATACTCTTGAGTGTATTTTTTTAGTTCTATTCCGGCTGCCAGACCGTCTCCGGTCGCATAGGCGTTATGCGGCGCCTTTTTGGATTTATCCCGGTAAATAACTGCCTGATCCACCGCGTATTCCAGACCGTTTAAGTCGTCAATCTGCCCGCTTTCCAAAAATCCCTGCGCATAAGAAGCCTGCCCGTAATGTAAGTAGATCGCGTCAAATCCCATAGAGTAATAAGCATAATATAATCGGCTGCTGCGTACAGACCCAAGTTTTTCCATTCCTTTATAATCTTCAAAGATACCCATCAGACGCGTCAGCCCGCCTTCTACCGGAGCTTCATAAATTACCTGTGCCTGCCCGACGCCGTATTGCGGCAGCGCAGACTCTGTATTGCCGATCATACAGGAAACCGGACGCTGTGCTGCCAGTTTTTCGTCAATCCATTCGCCTGTCAGAAAACTTTTCGCTTCTCCTTCATGGGTGTCTTTTTCTTCCTCTTCCACTACTGTCTCTTCCTCTGGTGCAGTTTCTTCTTCTGTTATGGTCTCTTCTGCTACTTTCGGAGGTTCTTCTGGCGCGGGCGGAGCTTCTTCTTCTTTTTTTCCACAGCCTGTTAAGATCATACTGGTGCTGATGGTTGCGAGAATGCCAGCCAGAACTGTTTTTTTCCATATGGACTTTTTCCATTGCGGGACTTTCATTTGTGGTTCTGGCGGTTCGGGAACGGAAAGCGCTTGTTGCGGCAGGTGGCGGGTTTCTTGTGAATTGTCGAACAAAATTTTCTTTGTAGTTATTCTTCCTTTTTTCATGTTTGTACCTTTCTGTGTGCTGGTCTTCCAGACTTTTTTATTTCGGATCTGCGACTGAGATGGTGTTGCCCCGGGGGATTGTGGAGTGCGGCAGGAATGGTTTCCCGGACGCCCCAGGCGACTGCGGTATGGCGCTTCTCTGGGAGACACACCCTTTCTTACTTAATAAATCATTATCCGAAAGTTTAATGTGCTATCGGACGGATCATATCATTTTTTACAATAAATCATATCTGAAAGTTTGGTGTGCTATCAAATGGATTATGTCGCTTTTTACAATGAAGCATGTCCGAAAGTTTGGTGTGTTATCAAATACAGGAATTCCTTAACATTCATTTGACCTGAAAGCTTTTTAACAGTTAAAATCATCTGAGATCTTATCAAGAGTTCATTAAAGTTCACTTAACCTAAAACTCCATTAATAGCTGTAATCATCTAAGGCTAACCGCTACAATCATCTAAGATTCCCTTAACATTCATTTGACCTGAAAGCTTTTTAACAGTTAAAATCATCTGAGATCTTATCAAAGGTACTTAACCTGAAAGCTCCGTTAAGCACTGTAATCTTCTTAAACTCCGTTAACGTTCACTTGACCTTAAAGTCTCTAAAAGCAACCGTCCTCCTTCTGCTTAATCACAAGCCTTCTCCTAAACAACCGCAAGTCTATCGCTTTACCAAAAATATTCGCTACACTATATAAAAAGCCAGCGAAAACCAGGCTCCCGCCCCTCATTCGGCGTCCGCATCTCCAATAATCTCCCGCTACCTTAAAATATGCATCTCCTCCAAAATCATACGCTGCACCTCTTCCATCCGAGCCGCGTCCTCCTCCGTCATATGATCATACCCAAACAAATGCAGCATACTATGCACAATCAAAAACGCAAACTCCCGCATCTGACTATGCCCATACTTTTCCGCCTGCTCCTTCGCACGATCTGCATTCAGCACAATATCCCCCAGAATTACTTCCCCGGTATCCGGGTTAAAATTATCCGCGTCTGCCTCCAGCCCGGAAAAGTCTCCGGCTGCCTCATAATGAATCATAGGAAAAGACAATACATCTGTAGGCTGGTCAATCTGGCGGAACTCCCTGTTCATCTGGCGGATTCCTATATCATCTGTCAGCAGCAGATTTATTTCCGCTTCAAACGGAAATTTCTCATGTGCAATTGTATAATTAATCACATCTCTCGCAGTTACTTCATAATCAAACGGAAAATCCACATTGATTTCCTCTTCAACACTGATTGTCATACCAACCCTCCTTTTTCCGAACATCTGTCTGTATGCAGCAGTTTTTTATAATAAATTCTCTCTCTATGTTATATGATATCGTTTTCCGGGTATACGTCCCTTCTATCTTTTATTATTCTCTATCAGATCCCCAATCTGCCCAGAACATATTCAAGCATCAATACTCCTGAAAAGCCTTAATACAGCAGTTGTTCTTGGAGTGATCTAAAACAGCATGGAATACAGAATCAAAATACTGTCCCATCCCTTCTTCCAGAAGTTCCCTCCACCAAATTGCTACCTCCCTCGGATCATTTTGGAATACGCCGCATCCATAGGCCCCAAGCACCAGATGCTTTGCTTTCTGATCTGCAAAGATTCCCAATGCCAGCTTCATTCTTCGGCGCATAACCCTTTTGGCTTCCTCTGCATTTTCTCCTTTTAAAAGCACCTGGCCCATATTGACTGCCGGTAAGGTCAGCACAGAAGCTTTTACAGGTCTTTGTGTCAATCGGAATCTTTCGTCACGGAAAAATACGACATCCGGGGAATAGATGCCATAATCCAAATACATCATAGAGCTATGCGCCCGATTTTCTTTGTAATATTCTTCGTGTGCCGTCAATGTAGGATAGAGGGTGCTGGAAACGGCCAAACTTTCTTCCTGGGCTTTGGCTCCATTTAGAAAACCGCCGCCAGGATTCTTTGCGCTTGCAAAATTCAAGGCGCCAACCGCCGTTTTTCCTTCCTCTGCCAATATGCGGATAGCTCCTACTGTGGAAATATTTTCAACTCTTGTTTCCGGTTGGCTGCACTTTGTACATTTATGAAATGCTTCCAGAATTTTTTCCCCATCCGCAGGAGAAATTAATCCACTGCGCTTCATAGACTGCTCCAGATCTTCTTTTATTATAATCTTTGTTTTTGGTTTCGTATCCTCTTTTACTTCCGGCTCATAATACCCTTGTTGCATAATTTGCAGGGTTTCTCTTGCCATTTCCTTCCTATTCATAACCAACCTCCTGATTCCTCCGGAACATACATTTCTTTTGAACCGTTTCTTAAAATCACGTTGTTTCCGGATCAGCTGAATTTTACGCCGTTTACAGCAGCTCTTCTTCTTTTGCCAGAAACTCCCGGATTTTTAAAAACTGGTTCATCGTAAGCCCGCTGTGATCGTAAATACCGGAAGAGGATTCATCATTTAAGGTCTGGTAAATGACCATATCGCGGTTCCATGAACTGGACAGCGTCGTATGATCCAGCAGTTCAAATTTCGTTACCAGCGTATCTGTTATATGTACAATCGCAGATTCAATCGAAGAAATCGGTTCCTCCTGCCCGCCGAATTCGCTTAAAATCGTGATTACTTCATTTGGAAAACAATTATCTTGCGCAATACGAATACCGCTTGCGATAAACGGTTCTCCGCCGAATTTTCCAAGACGGTAATAAAAGCCGCTGACCGCAGCCAGCTTTGCATTGACCTGAATCCTGGCTGCACAATGCGCCGCAATTCTGGATACGCGTATGGCATGATTATAATCCGCCTGTGAATATTTCTTAATCTCCCGCACCAGATGAAAACTCGGGTCTACAATCGTATCCAGACTGATTTCTCCAAAATGTTCCAGCTTAAAATGCAGCAGATCATACAAAAAGTGCATGCCTGCCACCCCAAGCGCCGCACCCGGCAGCGCAAATAAAAACAGCCGCAGTGTCGGCACACCCTTGTCCAGATAGTAAAACAGCACCGGGACTGCCAGGTTCAGCGCACACGCTGTTACCTCTGCATAAATGCGGTATTCTTTTTGGTCATACATACCCGTCATCACAATTCCAAGGAGCATCAGCATCAGCGTACATGCCATTGCTGTGACGGAGCTTTCTGCTCCCAGTGCGATATGGATATTTAAAAACAGTGCAATTGCAAACGCCTGTTCCCGATCCAATGCTGCAGCCAGGCAAAATCCAATGCAAAATACGGGTACCGTATAAGCGGGAAAAAAGGACGCCGGCAGCATAAAAAGGATACCGGCTGTGTAATAAATGCACAGCCTTTGATAATCCTCCGCGGAGTCCGGACGTTTATGTTTCTTATGCAGCCTGCTTGTTTCCAGATAAAAAATAAAAGATACCGCAAACAGCACGTCCAAAAACAAAAGGACAAGAATGTCCCCCAGCGCCATCCGGTGCAGAGCGCCGAGCAGCACACCAGCAAACAGTGTAGCTATGCTTAAGTATACCAGCTTTAGGACGCGCTTTCTAATAAATCTGTCTTCTGTTATGCCTGCCATTTTGCCACCTGTTTTTTCCGTTTCGGATGCCGTACAGGCTCCATATGTCTTTTTTCATAATCCTCATATGCGTTTACAATTTTCTGTACAAGCGGATGGCGTACGACATCCTTGCTGGAAAGCTCGCAGATCCCGATATCTTCTACTTTTCTTAATACATCCAGCGCCACATCCAGTCCCGATTTTGCATCCGGCGGCAAATCTTTTTGGGATGCGTCTCCTGTAACTACAACTTTAGATCCAAACCCGATCCTTGTCAAAAACATTTTCATCTGCGCCGGAGTTGTATTCTGAGCTTCGTCCAGGATTATAAAGGAATTGTCCAACGTGCGTCCGCGCATATATGCAAGCGGCGCGACCTCGATCAGCCCTTTTTCCATATTTTTCATAAAATTGTCCGCCCCCATAATCTGATGCAGCGCATCGTACAGCGGACGCAGGTACGGATCTACTTTACTTTGCAGGTCGCCCGGCAGAAAGCCAAGTTTTTCTCCAGCTTCAATGGCTGGTCTTGTTAAAATAATACGTCCGGTTTCTTCTTTTTTAAAGGAAGAAACTGCCATCGCCATCGCAAGGTACGTCTTCCCGGTCCCGGCAGGGCCTGTGCCGAATACGACCATCCGTTCTCTGATCAGATCCACATATTTTTTCTGCCCGAGTGTTTTCGGCCGGATTGGCTTGCCGTTAACCGTATAACCAATGCACGATTCATCAATATCCGCAAGCGTAGCCGACGCATGTTCCTTTACCAGTGCGATGGCATAGTCTACATTCTGCTCTGTCACAGTATTGCCGCGCCCGGACAGCTCCAGCAGCTGTGTCAGGACTTCTTTTGCGGATGAAATATGTGCCTCGTCTCCTAAAATCTTGACCTGCTCATCCCGGCAGATCACTGTTACATTCAGGCTCCGTTCGATTTTTTTCATATAAGAGTCAAATTGCCCGAATACGTTCGTCATATGATCTGACGGAAGTTCCATGCATATCTCATTCAGACTCATTCCCTACATTCCCTTCATCTCCCGTATCTGCAGCAGTCTCGGTATTTACGGCATATTGAAATGTATTTTCCAGCACCGTGATCTTGCCGGATACGGTATATTTATTTTTTTCCGCTTTTATCATAACATGTTTTTCTAAAACCGCCACATCTTTTTGTGCTAATTTTTCTAAAAATTCCGTTAAATTTTCCTGCGCCTGCTGTCTGGCTTCCTGCTTCGTATAGATGACCTGCTCTTCTTTGTATTCCTCATAAGTACGCCGCACAAGCCAGACCGGAAGGTAAAAAGAATCGCAAAGACGTACCTGCGTACGCGTGTCCATCACCGTATAGTTTTCGTAATCCACTTTGTTCCACGGGAGCTGGAAATACGAATCGCCGAAGCCGAATCCATACCGCTGCTGGGTCCGTCCGCTGTAAACACGCTGCGTATGCCTGGCGGCAAAACTGTCTTTGTATGCATAATCCGTTTTCAGCTGGATATCTGCGTCCGCGGTACAGCGCTGGTATGCGGTCAGCGTGCCGCTGTCATCATAGATCGGAAGCGCGCCGGACACCAGCACATCCCCTTTTTTTACGATATCGCCCTGGCGCACCATCGGCGTTCCTTTGCGTACATAAATGCTTTCAATCGTCCCATCATGCAGCGCCAGAAGGTCATAGCCTTTCTCGTCCTGATTTTTTAATTCTTCCGGCAGCTGCGCGTTCGACGGCTGCGACGCTACTATCAGGTTTTCCTGCACGTCGACCGTCAGCGTCGTTCCTTCCCGCTTGACGGACGTCCAAATAATACTGTCAAAGCAGCTGCGGATCTCTTCTTCCAGTTTTGTGCAGTCAATTTCCGACACAGGCGTACCGTAAGAACTGTTTTTTTCCTCCAGAAACTGCAGCATACTGTCATCAGTCACGCTGTCATTGCCGTTGATATTGATCTTCCAGACAAAACGCGACAGCGTAAACAGAATCAGCATGCAGACAAAAACACTGGCAAACAGAATCTTACGTTTGCGGTACCGGAAAAAAAAGAACGGTATTCCATTTTTCCGGCTGATCTTGATATGCGTGCCGGATTTTTTCAAAAGCGGCTTTAAACACCGAAACCCTTCTACCGATATATAGAAATAATACACATCCCCATCCTGACGCAGATCCCAGATCAGGATGTCATGGTTGCTGCAAAGGTTAAAAAACCGTTCCGGCGCATAGCCCCACAACGCCACCTCCACATAGCCGCGAAAATATTTGATCAGACGCAACAGCATGCTACACCTCAGTTTTCATAAATAATCTGTTCAATCAGGCCGTTGATTTTCATTTCTTCATTGGTGTAGTATTCGATTTTGAGCCGTTTTCCGACCACAAGTATCCGGCAGTCTTTCGCCTGGATGCGGATATGTTCTTCTTTATATTCCAAAATTCCGCGGTAGTTCTCGATCAAAAGCCCGCTCTGGCCTGTGACCGATACGAGAACGCTCCCATACGCCAGATCCGGCGGCAGGTCAAATGCCCTGACAACACTTTCCTTTAGTTCGCTGGAAAAAATGTTCCGTTTTTTCATAACAGCTCCGGCGTGTACCTTGTTGATATCATTGTATGCAAAACAAGGAAGCAGTATGTGTGCATTTACTGCGCTTAATAACCAAACGAAGCTTCCAGCGATTCGTCGTTTACAATCCAGTCTTCCACGGCAATCTCACGATATTCGTCATCCGTATCACGGATATACACATGTGAAATCCCGGCATTAATAATCAGGCGCTTGCACATCGAACAGCTGTTGGAATTTTTAATATACTCTCCGGTATCCGCTTCGCGTCCGGATAAATACAGCGCGGCGCCAATCATCTTTTCACGTTCGGCGCTGATAATCGCATTTGCTTCCGCGTGGACGCTGCGGCACAGTTCGTACCGTTCCCCTCTTGGGATATTCATCTGTTTGCGAACGCAGAAACCAAGATCCGTGCAGTTTTTGCGGCCTCTCGGCGCGCCGACATAGCCAGTTGAGATTACCTCGTCATTTTTTACAATGACGGCGCCATAATGCCTGCGCAGACAGGTACACCGTTTGGATACTACATCCGCGAGATCCAGGTAATAGTTAATCTTATCACGTCTTGCCACATGGGCCTCCTTCCTGTTACATCGAAAAGCCATACAGAATCCGATCACCTTTCTGTATGGCTTTTTGAAACTGTTTCCGCTTATGCCGGGATACGTATCAGCTTCTGTATTTTTTCCTTAATTCCAATTCTGACTTGGAAAAAATCTTTTCTCCGGTTCCCATAATCTGCTCCGCTTCCCGAATATCTTTGACCAGCTTCCATAACTCCAGCGGATCTACCGATGCTTTCTGCTCGTCTCCGTAAAACGTTTTATTCAATGTAATATGACGTTCGACAGAAGTCGCTCCCATCGCAACTGCGCAAGTACTGACCAAAGTGCCGATTTCATGTCCGCTGTAGCCGACTTTACATTGATATCTGTCCTGAAGCGTGTGGATCATTCTTAAATTAGCGTCCAGGCTGATCATGGGATACGTGCTGATACAGTGCATCAGTTCAAACGGACAGTCATGCTTGCGGAAGATTGCAACCGCATGGTCGATTTCTTCAAATGTACTCATACCAGTTGCTATAAATGTGTAACGGCCTTCTTCTGCTACCGTTTCCAGCAGCGGATCGCTGGTCAGCATAGCCGATGCGATTTTATTGTATTTATGGTCGTACTGGCGCATAAACAGCTGTGACTTGATATCATAGGCCGATGCGTACCAGGCGATCCCTTTTCCTTTACAATATTCGTCAATCGCGTCATATTGTTCCTTTCCAAACTCCAGTCCTTCGACCTTTGCCCGCCTGGTATGTCCCCATGGGGAATCTTCCGATTCATCCAGATCTGCTTTGGTATAGCATTCCCCGATCGTCCGCTTGCGGAATTTCACTGCATCGCATCCGGCGATGACAGCCGTATCTATCAGCTTTTTTGCAAGCTCCAGGTCCCCGTTATGGTTAATGCCTATTTCTGCTATAATAAATGTGCTCATACTATTTCTCCCCTTTCTGAACGCTGTCAAAATCTGCCCGGATGAAACCGCTTGCGATTGCTGCCAGTGTATTTGTATTTATTATACTAAATTGGAGCTTGCGTGTAAAGTACTCTGTTGCTGTTAAATGAAACTGTTATGATGTTTGTTAAAAACAGGAGCATTTTCCTGTTTTTCAGAACAATCTTTCTGTCAGCTGGTTGAACATAAGCCGAAAAATGATTATAATAAATACCAACAGGTCATGTCTGGGTTTTGACGGTATCCGATTCCACAGCCCCCAACTGCCTGAACAATCTGAGGAGAGGATAAAGCTATGCACTTTGTAAATGCGAAAAGTATTTTATCAGCTAAAAATGGAATGAATTTATACCGAGGCTGCTCTCATGGCTGTATTTACTGCGACTCACGAAGTAACTGCTATCATATGGAACATGATTTTGAAGATATTGAAGTTAAGGCAAACGCCATCGAACTGTTAGAAAATGCCCTGAAGCGGAAACGTACAAAATGTATGCTGGGAACAGGCTCTATGACAGACCCGTATATCCCGCTTGAAAGTAAAATTGGGAATGTTCGCAAAGCATTGGCTTTAGCAGATCAATATGGTTTTGGCTTCACATTAATAACCAAATCCGACCAGATATTGCGGGATTTAGACCTGTTGAAATCGATTAACGACAAAACAAAATGTGTTGTGCAAATGACGCTAACGACCTATGAAGAAGACTTGTGCAAAAAAATCGAGCCAAACGTAAGTACGACAAAAGAACGGGCTGAAGCGCTCAAAAAGCTGAATGAAGCGGGTATTCCAACGGTCGTTTGGCTTTGTCCGATTCTTCCTTTCATCAATGATACAGAAGAAAACATCAGAGGAATTTTAGAGTACTGTATCGAAGCAAAGGTTTACGGCGTGATCTGCTTTGGAATGGGTTTGACTCTTCGCGAGGGAAACAGAGAATATTTTTATAACCAGTTAGACAGATGGTTTCCACATATGAAAGAGAAGTATATGCGTACTTACGGTACACAATATCAAATCAATAGTCCCAAAAACAACGAACTTATGAAATTATTCCATCAAATATGCGCAGACAACGGTATCCTGCATAATAACGCAAAAGTATTTGAGTACCTGTACAGCTTTGAAGAAAAGAACCGCCCGGTCCAATTAACCCTGTTTGATGAATGCGCAGATCATGTTTCTTTCAGGACAATCTATAAGACCGCGGAGACGCGGGATTGAAAAAATTTGTTCGTGTATTACGGTGTGGACATCATCAATCCTGCCGCTGTCTCCATACATACGCTTCTCTCAGCAGGCATTCTATGATTTCCTGCTTGCCTGCCGTATAGCTCCTTCAGTCAGCAGGAACTTGCAACGAAGCAATCCGAACGGCCGAAGCCATTCCGCCATCGCCATATGTGGGATTTTTTAAAAACTCCTTTGATGACTGGCTGATTTCCTGCTGATTTGATATTGCATGAGTTACTTCATTTTCCCAATGATATAACCTTGCATTTGATATGGTTTCTATATCCAGCAGCGCGTCTACAAGATAACGATGATAACTGCTAATATGTTTTTC
>VSNY01000130.1 GCA_009774535.1 Lachnospiraceae bacterium | reverse complement strand
GCGGATAGTGTAGTTGCTTTCCACGGTTCCTTAAACCCCGGAAATCGCAGCTTCGGATACTTTTCGAGACCGTTACTCAAGGATTATATGGTGCTATAATTCCCCCTTCACTGATAATATCTGTGGAGGTGGTCAATATGACTAATAATACACAATTTAAGACGTTGGTTAATGAATGGCTCAATAAGAAGAAGCCAATGATTACCCCGTCAACACACGCCAGCTTTACGCTCATTGCTGAAAATCACCTGATTCCCCAATTTGGCAAGCGTAAAATTGGCACAATCACGGAGGCGGATGTGCAAAATTACATATCTACACTCCATAATGAGGGCAGGCTTGATAAAACCGGAGGGCTGACCGTCAAGACAATCCGCGATATTATTCTTGTGTTCAGATTGTCGATGGAATATGCTTACAAAGAACGGGCCATTCCCCTGCTGAATTGGGATCTGATTGAATACCCAAAGGAACTCGGCATTAAAAAGGTGATTTCCCTGTCTAAAGACCAGGAGCAGGCGTTGATTCAGTGCATATACCTGGACTTAAACCGGAAAACGGCCGGGATCCTTATTGCCCTGTTTACGGGGGTGCGTATTGGGGAATTATGCGGGCTTCAGATGAAGGACATTTCTCTTGCTGACAAAACAATCAATATCAATAAGACAGTACAGAGAATCTATGACAAGAAAAAGAAAAGCTCCTACCTTCACATTGGGCCGCCAAAAACAAAGACTTCCGCAAGAACGATACCGGTTCCTTCTCTGCTCATGAACATCATCAAAAAGTTTTATACAGAGAATCCGAACCATTATTTTCTGACTGGGAAAACCAAACCAAGTGAACCACGCACTTACAGACAGTTTTTCTCACGCTTTTTGAAAAGGAATGGACTGGAAAAAGTTAAATTTCATGAAATTCGCCATACTTTTGCAGTAAGAGCGATTGAGATACCGGAATTTGACATCAAGTCACTTTCTGAGATTCTCGGTCACAAAAATGTATCATTCACTCTTAATGTCTATGGCAGCGCTAATCTGCAACAGAAAGTAAAATGCATGAATTTACTTAACGATCTGCTGTAAAAAGCATCCCGGCTTTTCTGATTTTTTTGAGAATTGCCGGGATTTGATGTGTTTATCGGCAAATTCTCTGTCTTTTCATGTCTATTTGTTTCACAATTTCTCCTGAATGTTGCCAAAATTGAGAATAAAACAGTGACAATTATCAGAAAAAGAGTTATACTGACATATAACCAAAAAACGCACATTTCTCAGAGACGTTGACATAGTAAGACCGTTAATTGGTTCTGGGTAGCTTTGCGTTATACAGGACGATGTAACATAGTAGCGGTTTTGAGTGATTCAAAAGCCGTTATTATTTTATGATGATGCGGCATAATGAAAGGAAAGCCGTGTCCGATTACATATTACATGCCTGTGATTCGTTAAAAAAATCTTAGCTTCTATAGAGGACGGTTTTACATATCGGTGCGAAAAAACAGTCTTTCTGTCAATTAAACATATAATTTGCCATATCCGTATAGTTGCCAACTATACGGATATTTTTATACTACAATACGTTCATAAGCAACGAATACGACAAGATAAATTTTTAGCCGTGTCTGGTATCTGCCAGGCGCGGCTTTTTTCATGTCGTTTTATGCAGGAACTTGTCATTGTTCCAAGATGCCGTTCTCCGCCTCCGGGATTCTGAAACCCATCAACATTTCAGAATTTCGGAGGAATATATGGCAGAAAAGGATTTTTATTTATACATAGAGGGACAACCCGTGAAGGTCAGTGAGGAAGTTTACCGGGAATATAAACGTGCGGAGGAAAAAGAGCGGTATTTTATGAAGCGGCTGAAAAAAGGAAAGTTTGTTGTGGATCCGGAAAAGCAGACAGTAGAATACCTTCCCAGCCGTGAAGCATCGTATGAGCAGCTTCTGGATGCAGATTGGGATTTCCCTGCTCCGGGCGAACCGGTGGACGGCGCTGTAATGAAAGCACAGGCTCTGGAAACATTAAACAGGGCATTGCAAAGCCTGACGGATGAAGAAAGAGATCTGATTCGCGAGATCTTCTATCTGGAGAAATCAGAACGGGAAATAAGCGCAGTTTACAATCTCACACAGGCAGCTATCCACAAGCGGAAAAAGAAGATTTTGGAAAAATTAAAAAAGTTTTTTTAAAAATCTGGTTTTCAAACCGCTTTTTCGTTACCGAACCTTATGAGGGGATATTTTCATTCCCTCTTAATGTACATTGAAAAACAACAGGACAAGTTCCTGTTCATGGATAATCAGTATTCAAGTTTCTCCCACTGTGCGGGGCTGTAAAGCAAGCGGCCCAGGCACGGACGCGATGACTGCCTGCGGGAATGGGCAGAGAAAGGGCATATCTTCCGCCCTCCCCTGTCCTGCACCGTCAATAAGATAACATCAAAGGTACGAGCGAGAACCCGGAGGGTCTGTGACCGGCACTGGTAATGCCGGAACCGCCATGAGCCGCCAGTAAATGGAGAACCAGAAGATTCCCGTACCGCAGGGTGAAAGGGGGATACTGTGGGCATGGCCTGGGCAGCTTAGTCACCTGCCGCCACCTGCCGTCGGTATCATGGCGCTTACTAACCATAGGCGGCTTGGATATTCCCGTGCCGGGGATGAGAAGCAGGGCGATCCCGTCGCCTGATAATACGGCACAAGAATGAGATTTGATAGAATTATGGGAATCTGTACCGGAGAACAGGACATATTCTTTGTTTTGACCGGAGGTTTCTGTTTGCAATAACTCCGGCAGCCAACGCATAAATGCGCCTGCCGGATTCTTGCGGGATGCAAGACCTGCCGCCACAAGCGGCTGGTGTATCTGTTTCTATAGCGGGTGCATCAGCTTGTGGCGCATGGTGTTTCATCCGGCAGGTATTGAGATAAAACAAAAAGAAGATAAAGGGGGTGCTGCTTATATGCAGGTTTCCATAAAGAGAATCCAGATAAGGGAAGGAAGGCGCAACCTTGATATGGGGCATGTAAAAGAACTGGCAGACAGCATACGGGAGCTTGGGCTTTTGAATCCCCTGACTATAGACAAGGAGAATTTTCTGATCGCAGGGCTGCACCGTCTGGAAGCAGTGAAGACGCTGGGATGGACGGATGTGGAATGCACCGTCAGCAGCCTGGAAGGGCTGGCGGCAGAACTGGCAGAGATTGACGAGAATTTTATACGCAGTGACCTGTCACCTGTGGAATATGGGGAAATGCTTCTGCGCCGCAAGGAAATTTATGAAACACTGCACCCGGAAACAAAGCGGGGAGGCGACAGAAAAAGCGAAGAAATCAAACGGACAAAATGTCCATTTGATCCGGCAAAATCTTTTGTTGATGATACTGCCGACAAATTAGGAGTTAATCCCCGTACTGTCCGGCGACAGATACAGACGGCAAAGAACCTGACATCGGAAACCAAAGAGATCATCAAAGGGACAGACACAAAAATATCAAAAAAAGCTGCGATGAAGCTCTCTAATCTGAAACCGGAACAGCAGAAAGAAGCCGCAACGCTCCTTGCCGCAAAAGAGATACGCACGGTAGATGAATATACCAGAAAGAGGGAGACAACTCTGGAGGGCAGCAATAAAAAGCTTAAAGATTCGGAGACCGGAATGGCAGGGCAGCCCGAAACGGAAAACCGGACAGAAAAGCCGGCGGAATCTGTGGTATCGCCTCCTTTTTCTTCACCGGTTCCGCAGAAAACCCCTGCCGCCAGTTTAAAAGATGTGGTAGCGGAACTGAAAGACCCGGACAAGGATTGCAGCGGCACACCGGACAGCTTTCTGGAAGAATATGAGGCATTTGTCCGGAAATTCCATAAAGAGATCAGCTGGTACAGCGACCCATACTATGATACGGTATTCCCTCATGTCAGCCCGGAGCAGTTCTCACGTCTCCGGGAGCTGACAGATTCCATCTGTGCCGCCGCCGGACAATTATTCCATAAAGTAGAAAGGACGATGAAAACATGAGTAGTTACAGAAAAAAACACAATTCGCAAAAACCAATAAAACCCAAACCGGAGCCTGCGTACCAGCCGGATCCGGAATACAGTAATCCCGGCGTGGAGCGTTCCATCCATACAGACCGGCTGACTTCCGGCCTGCCTTACCAGCGCCCGGTAAATCCAAAAGAAGTTGACCGTTTGATACGGGAATGGGATGAACGGCTTCTTGACCCGATCACGGTCAGCTTCCGCGATGGTAAATTTTATGTCGTAGACGGCCAGCACCGCATCTCCGCCATGCGCCGGATGAATGGCGGGCGGGGCGTCATGGTGGACTGCAAGGTCTACGACGGGCTGACTTATGAGCAGGAAGCCGACCTGTGCTATAAACTGGACAAGGCAAAAAAGCGCCTGAGCCTGTCGCAGTCTACGAACGTGCTGGCAGAATCCGGAGCAGACGCGGAGATCACAGAGGTCAAACGGCTGATTGAAAACTGCGGCTTTATATGGGCATTGGGAAAGAGCCATGGAAAGACTGGCGAGATCGTGTCCACCCGCGCATTGGTAAACGCTTACCGACTGCTGGGTGGTGCCTCCTTTACCCGCATGTTGCAACTCTTGTGGGACACCTGGGAAGGCGACCCTCGCTCCCTGACTGCCGCTGTCCTAGCAGGTATGGCACTTTTTATAAAGACATACGACACGGAGTTAAACGACAAAACATTTATCTCCCGGCTTTCCCAGTGCGACCCGGATGAAATCAACCGCCGGGGGCGGGCAGATTTTTCCACAAGCAATACAGCCCTCCGGTTTGCCCGTGTCATATTGGAAAAGTATAACGGGCAGCGTGGAGGCAGAAAACTTCCGTACCGTTTTCGCGGGTGATTATGATTGGAGGTATGGCTATGAAAGAAACCACAAGCATGAACACGGACACTGTATCCCTTGTTGACATCAGGGATGTGTCTGTAGACAAAAACCTTACCAGAGAGGAAAGAGTTGCCGAATTTGTCCGGCAGATAAAAAACCCTTACTGTTTCAGATGCGGCAGGTTTACCGTCCGGGCACAGTTTGCAGAAAACGGTGCTACGCTGGAGGACTGTCTGAAACGGATTTTAATTTAACGCTTTAAAGCGTTGACTTTCCCATAGGATTATGCTATCATCGGAATTGGAAAAAGAATAAACTGAATAAGGCAAATCCGAATCACTCTTTGATTTATGGGGGAAGTCCGTAAAAAGAAAAGGAGTGATTTTTTATGCCTGAATACAAAGCAACGGAATACCTGCGGCTTTCCTATTCCATGGATAGGGAGAACGAAAGCGACAGCATTACCAACCAGAAAAAATTGATAGAGGATTTTCTGAAAGGACACCCGGAAATCGAACTTGTATCGGAACATGTGGATGACGGCTACAGCGGAATCCTGTTTGACCGTCCTCAGTTCCAGGCCATGATGCAGGACATACGGGAGGGAAAAATCAACTGCGTGATCGTAAAAGACCTCTCCCGGCTTGGACGTGAATACATAGAAACAGGCCGTTACCTCCGCCAGATATTTCCGGCTTATGGTGTCCGGTTTATTGCAATTACAGACGGGATAGATACCGCCCATGAAAACAATGGCGACGACTTGAATATTTCTTTGAAAACCATTCTAAATGACGCCTACTGCCATGACATTTCTGTAAAAACCCGGAGCGCCCTTTTAACGAAACGGAAAAATGGCGACTTTGTAGGGGCCTGCCCCATATACGGCTATCAGAAATCAAAGGAAAATCACAATCAGCTGATTGTGGACAATTTTGCCGCTAAAGTAGTGCAGGATATCTTTCGTAAGAAGATAGACGGCTACAGTGCCGCAAAGATTGCGGAAAACCTGAACCAGTCCGGCATACTCTCTCCGCTGGCCTATAAGGAAAACCGGGGTCTCCCCCATCCCAGCGGCGGCTTTGCCGACAAGGAAAAAGCGAAGTGGTCAGCTACCACAATTATCCGTATTCTAAAAGACGAAACCTATACCGGTACACTTGTGCAGGGACGGCAGACCACCTACAACCATAAGGTCAAAGACCTGGTTGAGAAGCCTTCCTCGGAATGGATACGGACAGAGAATGCACATGAGCCGATTATACGCAGGCAGGATTATGACCTTGTGCAGAAAATATTGGGGCTTGACACGCGCACCGCACCCAATGGCGATATGGTATATCTTTTTTCCGGCATTCTGATCTGCGGCTCCTGCGGTGCCCGTATGACGCGGAAAACAGTACCTTACAAGAATGGCAAGTATTTTTATTATTATTGCCCGACTGGGAAAAAGAACGGCTGCGCCCACCCGGTCATGCTCCGTGAACAGGATCTGACAGACTGCATTACGGAAAGCCTGAAAGCACATATTGGGAACGTGGTTTCCCTTGAAGAACTGCTGCGAGACATCAGTGAAGAACAAGTCAACCAGGAATTGGTGGCTGAATATAAAGCCCAGCTCATGGAAAATGAGGAACAGCTTGCCAGCCTGACACGCTTCCAGTCCACCCTGTATGAAAATTTCGTGACGGGACTGCTGGACAAGGAAGAATATAAATCTTTAAAAAACAGCTACCATGCAGATATAAACCGTTTGAAAGAAGCGGCTTCCAAGCTTCGGGAGGAAATGGACGCTGTAAAAGGCAGTTCCCATGACCGTTTACGGTGGATCCAGCATTTTAAACGGTTTTCAGGTATGGAAGAGATTGACCGTCGGGCTGTGATCGCTTTAATACAATCAATCCGTGTTTTGGAAAAAGACGACCTTCAGATCACATTCCGTTACCAGATGGAATATCAGGCGATTGTGGAGCGGCTTTCAACCCATACTGCCGCACCACTGTCCGGACAGTGTTCCAAGGGAAAGGAGGCCGTATAAATGGCACGGAAAAGCAGAAAAGAAAGTGTACAGACACCTGCCGTAAAAAACGGCATGAAAGTATGGAATGCCGCCCTTTATATACGCCTTTCAGTGGAGTTTAACGGGCAGCGCGGGGATTCACTGGAAACACAGAAAAAGATTATGGAATCCTTTGCTGCTCTCCATCCTGATATCCAGGTATCTGGAATCTATACGGATAACGGAATAACCGGACGGACGTTTGAGCGTGCGGCTTTTCAGCAGATGTTAGCAGATATTGAGGACGGCAAGATCAACTGTATCATCGTTAAGGATTTATCCCGCCTGGGGCGAAGCACGATAGACACCGGCTATTATATCGAAAAATATTTTCCTGTCCGGCAGGTGCGTTTTATCGCCGTCAATGACCAGTATGACAGTGAAGCAAACCAGAACAACGGGGAGCATATCATCCTGCCGTTCAAAAATATGGTAAATGAGGCATATGCTGCCGATATCAGCCGCAAAGTCCGGTCGCAGACCCGGCAGAGCATGAAATCCGGCAATTACATCGGCGCACGTCCCCCGTATGGCTACCGCAAAGACCCGGAGAACTGCCATAAGCTGATTGTGAATGAAGAAACCGCACCGGCTGTCCGCGATATATTCCAATGGGCGGCAGACGGGGTATCACTGAACAGGATTGCCACACAGCTGAATGAACAGGGTATCATCACTCCTGGATTTTATCTGGTAAAATGCGGTCTAATTAAGCCAGGCCGCCTGATGGGAAGCGGGAACTGGCAGACATGGACAGTAACAAAAATACTGGCTGATGAAGTCTATGTCGGTGATATGGTGCAGGGAAAAACAAAAACAATAGGCCATAAGCAGGTTCCCACAGAACCGGAAGAATGGATTATTGTGCGTGATACCCATGAGCCACTGATCAGCCGTGAATTATTTGAAAAAGTTCAGGAGTTACGTAGGCGGGCAGCCGCAAAAAGCAAAGATCAGGTGAATATTCCCTATACAGAAAATGTCCTTCGCGGGCGTATCTTCTGTGGCCACTGCGGGAAGAATCTTCACCGGAAGCGTTCCCATGGGGAGTATTTCTTTCATTGTATCTCCAACGGCAGAATTGCAAAAAACTACTGCCCCGGCGTATGTCTGAAAGAAACCGACCTGTTTAATATTATCCTTGCTTACATTATGAAAGAGGCGGAAACTGTTATCGGAAATGACTTACGTCTGAAAGAGCAGGATCCCAGAATAGCTGAACGGAAAGCGTCAGCGGAAAAGGAGCGGAAACGCCTTCTTGCGTCAGTGGAGCAAAACAGAAGTTTCCTCCGGAGCCTTTATGAAAACCTTGTGACAGGCATACTGACCAGTGGGGAATATGTGGAACTGAAACAGGATTATGAAAGCCGTATAACCGCCGATATAGCACAGGCGCAGACACTGGAAGAATACCAGAAGGAACTGGACAAACAGCTCCACCAGTTTTCAAGCCTTGCCCAAAAGCTGACTGGGATTAACGGCAGTACAGAACTCACGGCGCGGCTTGTGGACGAACTGATTGAGAAAATCATTGTCCGGGATCAGCAGGATATTGAGATTGTTTTCCGCTTTAAGAGCGGCTTTGAGCAGGTTAAGGAGGTGCTGGTCTATGAGTAGCGTTTCCATGGAATATGTAATCGCCCTTTATGTACGGCTTTCCATTGAGGATTCCAAGGTAGACAGCCTGAGCATACAGAGCCAGCTTGCCCTGCTTCACAGCTATGCGGACGATATGGAGATCCCTCATGCACGGGTGGAGGAATTTATCGACAACGGACACAGCGGGACAAATTTTGAACGTCCTGCTGTCCAGGAACTGCTTGACCGGGTAAGGGCAGGGGAAATCCACTGCATTCTCGTAAAAGATTTTTCACGCTTCGGACGTAATATGATAGAAGTAGGATACTTCATGGAGCGTGTATTTCCGGTATTCGGTGTGCGCTTTATCTCCGTTGAGGACGCTTTTGACAGCGCACAACACCAGGGTGATACAGGCGGCATCGGCATGGCAGTAAAATATCTGATCAGTGAGTTTTACAGCCGAGACATGTCTGTAAAAACAAGAACAGCTAAATATGTAAAAATGAAGCGTGGGGAATACCAGAGTGTTGTCTGCCCTTATGGTTATCAAAAGGGGGCCGACGGCAGAATGGAGATCGACGAAGAAACCGCCCCGAATGTCCGCTTAATCTTCCAAATGGCGCTTGACGGGCATGATGCCCACCAGATAGCTGAAGAACTTTTCCAAAAGGGTGTAATCACTCCGGGGGAATTTAAAGCGTCGAAGGGGAAACATTACCATGATGTTTCCAGATGTCGGGGAATATGGCAGCGTACTACAATTCTGCGGATTTTAAGCGACGAACGGTATGCAGGCACATATGTTATGGGAAAACGAAAAGTAAGAGAGATCGGCGGAAGAAGCCTCCATCTGAAGGATGAGAATGAATGGTTTAAAATCCCTGACCATCACCCACCAATTATTGAGAAATCCATATATGAGCAGGTTCAGGCAAAGCTGCTGCATTTTAAAAGCATCAAAAAAAAGATTCATCAATACCCCCTGCGCGGTAAAGTGTTCTGCGGCTGCTGTGAACATGCTATGGGGCGCATACCAGCTAAAAAGCCTTATTTTATCTGCCGTTATACTTCCGTTGACAGTATGTCGCCGTGCCATGGTATGAGAATCCTGGAAACGGAACTAGAAGGCCTGATCTATGAAATCCTTTTAAAGCAGGCAGGCATTATTTTAAACATTGACAGTCTGTCTGTAGCCGGCGGCTTGGATGTTCAGCTTGCGGAGCAGACAGAATACCAGAGCCGGATCCGGAGGTGCCAGACAGAAAAGCGTCTGCTTTATGAGCGTTTTCTTCTGAAAGAGATTGATAAGGACAGCTATCTGGAGCAGAAATCCGTGTGTGATAAAGAGTTGAACCATCTGAAGCAGGCACACTCTGCGCTCTCTGCTGAGATCAGCCAGAAGCAGATGGATAACGACACAAAATCACAGCTGAAGTCCATTGCCAGTGATATTACTGAAACGGAGGGGCTGACGGAAACACTTGTTAATGTATTGATTGAAAGAATCAGCGTGTTCCCGGAGAACCAGATAAAAATTGAATGGAAAATAAAAGATTTTTGCATGGAGATTTCCTGAATGGAATGAGGAGGCCGACAATGAACAAAGAAAAAGTATGGATTTACTGCCGCATAGATAAAGGAGGCAACATGGGTAAAGAACTGCTGGAGACACAAAAATACCGCCTTGAAAAATACGCAGCGGCACACGGATTGTCTATCACAGGAATTTCCGAAGATACGCAGAATGGTATAAGTCTTGAGCGCCCTGGCTTGCTGGAAGTGAACCGGGCAGTTGAAGAACATCAGGTGGATATCGTTCTTGTATTCAACCTTGACCGCCTTTGCCGGCGTACTGAGGACATGATCCGGTACTGGAACTTCCTCAACCAGAACAAAGTCCGCCTCTGTACAGTGGCAGATGGTTTTGTGAATCTGATTATGGATTCAGGAATTGCAACAGCATAAAAAGCACCCGAAATGAAAGCAAAATGACTGGCCGGGCGGGATTGTCCTTTGAGGACAACCTGTCCGGCCAATAATCTGATAAATTTTTTAGTTTGTGCTTGACATACGGGTGCCGGATATCATGCAGGCGGATGCGCTTCACTTCTCCGTCTCTGGTTCCCCGGACCATCTCATGTTCAAAGAAGGACTTTGTACATGGGAATATACGGTCGTGCTTATGGAGCCCGTAGAGCCGCCCTGTATAGGCTTTCAGCTCGTCCCGCAGAAACTCCGGTATAGATACCGTGCGGATGCTCTTCGGTGTCTTGGGAGGCGTCACAACGTCCCTGCCGCTTATGTGCTGATAGGATTTGCTGATGTTCAGCTTGCAGCCTTCAAAGTCGATATCGGCATATTCCAGGGCGAGAAGTTCGCCTATACGCAGGCCGGTATAATACAGGATCAGGAACCCGGCCCGTGCCTGTGGCTTGTCAGATATTTTTTCAAGGAACTGCTTAAACTCTTCCGTTGTCCAGAATTGCATCTCATCAGCGTGGCTTTTGCCGATGCTTCCGGCCTTCCTGCAGGGGTTCTCTTTCAGATTATAGTACCGGACCGCATAATTCAGGATGGCGGTGAGCTGGTTGTTGATCGTCTTCAGATAAGTCTCGGAGTAAGGCTTTCCGTTCTCGTCCCGGTAGGCGATCAGGCCGTTCTGCCACTTCCGGACATGGGCGGGCGTGATC